>JBBSUL010000142.1:0-7840 GCA_038234375.1 Solirubrobacterales bacterium
ACTCCGTGGGCACGTTGCCGCCCCTGACCTTGGACTCGAACTCAAAGCCCTTGCCGGGGTTGGGCTCGATGTCGAGGTAGACGACGCCGTACTGGCCCGAGCCGCCGGTCTGCTTGACGAACTTGCCCTCGATCTTCGTGGCCGTCGCGGTGATCGTCTCGCGGTAGGCGACCTGCGGGCGGCCCGTGTTCGCGTTGACCTTGTACTCGCGCTTCAGCCGCTCGACGGTGACCTCCAGGTGCAGCTCGCCCATGCCCGACAGCACGGTCTGGCCGGTCTCGTCGTCGGTGCGCATCTTCAGCGACGGGTCCTCGCGCACGAGGTACGCGAGGGCGACGCCGAGCTTCTCCTGGTCCGGGCGCGACTGCGGCTCGATCGAGACGTGCACGACCGGCGGGGCGAAGTGGATGTTCTCCAGCATCACCGCGTGGGCGGGATCGCACATCGTGTCGCCGGTCGTGGCGTTCTTCAGGCCGATGGCCACGGCGATGTCACCGGCGTAGACCTCGGTGACGTCCTCGCGGTCGTTGGCGTGCATCATGAGCAGACGGCCGATGCGCTCGGTCTTGCCGGTGGTGGCGTTGAGGATCTTGTCCCCGGCCTTCAGCGAGCCCGAGTAGACGCGGAAATAGGTCAGCGGACCGGCCTGCGGATCGCGCTGGATCTTGAAGGCCAGCGCCGAGAACGGGGCCTCGTCCTCCGGCGGGCGGGTCGACTCGCCATCGGCGGCGGTCACGCCGCCACGGTCGGTCGGCGACGGCAGGAAGCGCGTGATGGCGTCCAGCAGCGGCTGCACGCCCTTGTTCTTGATGGCCGAGCCGCACATGACCGGCTGCACCCCGTTGGCCAGGACGGCCGCGCGGATGGCGTCGGCCAACTGCTTGCCGGTGACCGAGTCCTCATCCTCCAGGTAGGCCTCCATGAGCTCGTCGTGGTACTCGGCAACCGCGTCGATGAGCTCGTGATGGGCGGCGTGTGCGGCGTCGGCGTACTCGGCCGGGATCTCGCCGATCTCGTAGTCCATGCCGTCGTCGGACGTGTAGTTGATGGCCTTCATGTCCACGAGGTCGATGACCCCGCGGAAGTCGTCCTCGGCGCCGATCGGCAGCTGGACGGCGACGGCGTTGGCCCCGAGGCGGTCCTTCATCGTGGCGATCGCCTTGGCGAAGTCCGCGCCCTGGCGGTCCATCTTGTTGACGAAGCAGATCCGCGGGACCGTGTACTTGTCCATCATCCGCCAGACCGTCTCGGACTGGGGCTCGACGCCGGCCACGGAGTCGAACAGGGCGATGGCGCCGTCGAGGACGCGCAGCGAGCGCTCGACCTCGGCCTGGAAGTCGACGTGCCCGGGCGTGTCGATGATGTTGATGCGATGCATCTCGGCGTTCTCGACGTTCGACGGCGTCCAGAAGCACGTCGTGGCGGCGGACATGATCGTGATGCCGCGCTCCTGCTCCTGGTCCAGCCAGTCCATCGAGGCGGCCCCCTCATGGACCTCGCCCATCTTGTGGACCTTGCCGGTGTAGTAGAGGATGCGCTCGGTCGTGGTCGTCTTCCCGCTGTCCACGTGGGCGGAGATGCCGATGTTGCGGGTGTGGCCGAGGCTGATCTGGCGGCTCATGGGTTCAAGGCTTTCGGTTCTGAGGTGTGACGCTGATTGGGTCCGGCGGACATGGCGCCGCGCGCTGGCGCTGCGGCGGGTGCGCGATCTCAGAACGGCCGAGGCGCGCGGTGGCAGCTCGTCGCGGTGGAAGGCCGCGGTGGGAGCCGCCTGGCGGGCGAGTCAGGCCGGGACACGCCCGGGCCCTCGCCCCGTCAGCGAAGCGCTGACCGAGACCCCGACCGGGCCCGGGCACGACCGAACAGCACGCGCGGGGCGTGCGGGCACGGGTGCGAGGACGCGACTGAGCCGACCATCGACCGTCAAGAGTAGAGCATCGCGCGCGACCGGCCCGGACGGGTCCGTGCGCACGGGGAGGCCGGGTGGCGCGCGCCCCCGTCGTGTCCACTATCGTCGGCCTTGCGGGGACGCCTCGGAACGGGGCGCGCACCGCCCGGCCGACGCACGTTGCACGCCGACCTGGAGCGCGAGCCCACCCGCTGCCTGATCCTCCTGCGCGGCGGACCGAAGGTGCAGCGCGTGATCACCGTCGCCGGGCTCCTCCACGTCCTGCCGTTCGCTTCGGCCGAGGGCGCCACCGAGTAGCCTGGACGGACACGTGCTGACACGGTCGGCCGTCTTTTGTCAAGGCCGCTTCGCCAGAGCGTGGGCCACCCGGCGGGCATCGCCCGCCTTCCTCCGGCTGCCGGGGGCCAAATGTCAGGAGGTCGGCACGAAAGGCCACCATGGCCGCCCCGTCTGCCCCCGCCGTTCGCGCGTGCCCGGAGATGGCGATCTCCGACCTCGTCGTCCACGTGACGCACGAGTACACGGGCCGCGGACCCACACGTGCTCGCACCCATCTGGAGGAGGACCTCGTGACCGTCGTCCTGGAGGACGGCCTGAGCAAGGGGGAGCGCAGCCTCGTCCGCGAGGGGCGCACCGACGCCGTCCTGGGGATGCGCCTGGCCTACCCGCAGACGATGCGCGCGGACTTCGTCTTGGGGATCGAGGCCATCCTCGACCGCCGCGTCGCCGCGTTCCTCAGCGCCAACCACCTCGACCCCGACGGTGGCGATCGAGAGCTTCGTCCTGCACCCGCGCACGAGCTGACGCCGGGGTGCCCTCGAGCACCGGGCATCTCAGCCGACGCGCTTGCGACGCCCGGCGCCCCAGTGCGGTGTCCGGTCGCAGAAGCGGTACAACGCCGCCGGACGGCCCGCCCCACCGGCCCGCTGCTCGCCGGTCGCCCCGACCAGGCCCGTCGCCTTCAGGTCCCGCGCGAACGTCGCCGGGTCGTAGGTCCGGCCCGCGATCGCCTCGTACACGACCCGGGCGTCGGTCATGGTGAACGCCCCGGGCAGGATGCCGACGGCGACGTTGACCACCAGAGCTTGCCCTCGACACGGTCGACCGCGGTGCGCAGGATCTGGCGATGGTCGTAGGCCAGCGGCCGTCGTCCGCGGGCGTTGTCCCACTGCGCGCCTGGATCCGCGGGCTCCACCGTCGCCGGGACCAGCGCCAGGTGCGCGATCGTCGGGATCCACCCGCGGGGATTACGCACGGGGTCGGCGAACGTGGCCAGCTGCTCCAGGTACACGTTGCGCACGCCGGCCTTCTCGGCGAGCGTCCGGCGGGCGGCCTGCTCGGCGGTCTGCGAGGCGCTCACGAACGCGCCAGGCAGGGACGGCGGACCGCCGTCGCCCTCGGCGAGACCGTCAGCGCGGCGAGTGTCCCGTCCCTGACGGTGAGGACGACGACGTCGACCGCCAGCTCGACGGGCGCCACGTCTCCCTTGCTGTTGTCGCCGTCCAGGGCACGGGATCAAGGTATCCGCACGAACAAGCGCCTACGCGTCAAATGGTCGCAGTGCCCATTACACGCTGGACGGGCCCAGGCAGCCGGGAACCGCGTCACCGCGCGCCCTCCAGGCCGAGCAGGTGGGCCTTGGCGTCCGTGCCGCCGCGGTAGGCGCCGAGCTGCCCGCCGGTCCGCAGGACCCGGTGGCAGGGCACGAGCAGCGGCAGCGGGTTGGTGGCCAGCGCGGTCCCGGCGGCGCGGACGGCGCGCGGGCTCCCGGCCGCCGTCGCCACGTCCGCGTAGGAGGCGGTGGTGCCGTACGGGATCCGTGCGGTCGCGGCCAGGACCGAGCGCCGGAAGCCGCCGGTCAGCCGCCAGTCCAGGTCCACGGCGAACGCCGTGCGCTCACCCCTGAAGTACTCGTCCAGCTGCCGCCGCGCCGCGGTCGTCGCCGGGCGCCGGCCGCGCAGCACGCGGGGAGACACGCGGCGGGCGAGCTCGTCGAGCACCCCGTCCTCGCCCTCGGCGGGAAGCCCAAGGCGCACGACCCCGTCCCGTGTCGCCGCGACGACGAGGGTCCCCAGCGGGCTCTCGTGGCTCTCGACGGCGACGTCGAGCAGGCCGTCGGCCTGCGCCCGGCGCGCGAGCTGCTCCTGGACGGAGCGCCAGGCGGCGGCGTCGGCGGTGGGGTCATGCGTCGGGGTCATGGTCGGAGGACGGCCGAGACTGTGGCGGCGTGAGACAACGGGGCCGGTGCCGGTCGATGACAGCTGAAGCAGGCATATGACGCATCAGCTATCATCGGGCGGCGCGAGGGCGTGGTCATCGGCTCGGAGCGTCCGCCCGCAGCCGCTTCAGGCCCTCGAACACGTTACGCCGCGCGGCCTCGGGGCTGGTCTGCATCACCTGCGCGACCTCTGGGTTGGTGAGGTCACCGAGGTAGCGCAGCATCACCGCATCGCGCTGCTTGGCGGGCAGTGCGCGGACGCGGTCCCACAGCGCCTCGTCGGGCGGCGGTCCGTCCTCGACGCCCGGCAGCAGGGCCTCGAGCTCGTCGACGGGCTGCGGTGCCCGGCCACGGGCCCGGTGCAGATCGATGGTCTTGCGCGCCGCGATGGACAGCAGCCAGCCGAGGACCGCGTCCGGATCGCGAACGGTGTCGTAGGCGCGCAGGGCGGCGAGCATCGTCTCCTGGAAGCAGTCCTCCGCGTGCTGGGCCCCCGCCCGCGCCACGCAGAAGCGGTACACAGAACGTCCGTGCGCGTCGACGACGCGGGCGAAGGGTTCTGGCGGGCGTGACGATGCTGGGGCGGAAGGCATGGAGTCTGCGTCGCAGGACGCGCGAGGCCGGCGGTACGTGAGAACGCCGACCATGCCACGGCCCGGCCCCCGGCACCACACCGGCCTCGCGGAGGGCGCCACGACGCCCGGTAGGGTGTCCGGACATGCCGTCCGTCACCCGTAAATCCCAGAGCACCCGCGCCCAGCGGCGTGACAAGGCCCGTGACCGCCTGCTCGAGGTGGTGGAGCGGCTGCTGGCCGACGGCGAGTCCTACACGGAGATCAGCGTGGAGCGCCTCGTCTCGGAGGCGGGGCTGTCGCGGTCGACGTTCTACGTGTACTTCGAGGACAAGGGCGACCTGTTGCGGGCGTGGTTCGAGGACATCGAGCACGAGCTCTCCGACGCCGCCCGGGACTGGTGGGCGCTCGGCGCCGACGCCACCCGTGAGGACCTGCGCGACGCCCTGGACGGCGTCGTCAAGGCCTACAAGCCGCACACCGTCCTCATGGCCGCGACCTACGACGCCGCGGCCTATGACCCGGCGGTGCGCGAGCTCGTCGAAGGCATGATGGCCGGCAATGTCGCCGGGCTGCGCAAGCACATGAAGGCCGGGCAGTCGGCGGGCTTCGTCGACGCCTCCCTGCCCGTCCCGCAGACCGCGGCGTGGCTGACGTGGATGGCCGAGCGCGGGCTGCACCAGCTCGTGCGGACGGCTTCCGGCGCCGAGCTGGAGCGGCTCATCGACGCCTACACCGGCATCGTCTGGAACACGCTGTACGCGCCGGCGCGCTGAGCGCGAGCTGCTCCTACGCGCCGAGCGCGGCGTGCCAGGCGGCGGTGTCGGTGATCTGCTCCAGCGCCACGAGCCGTCCGCCGGCGGCGTCCCAGACGTGGGCGAAGGACGCATCGACCCGTCCGCCGCCGTCGCGGGCCTTCCCGCCGTAGTGACCGGTGACCACCAGCTGCCCGGGGCCCACCTGGAGCCACCGCTCCGGTCGTGCCCGCACCGCGAAGGCCCGGCCGATGGGCCACCAGCCCTCGCGGATCGCGGCATCCGGGCCGACGCGAACGCCGCCGAGGCCCAGGGGCATACCGGCCGCGAACGTGGCGCGGAAGTCGTCGGCCAGCACCGAGCGCAGCGCCGCCTGGTCGCCGGCTCCCAGCGCGGCGTAGACCGCCTCGACCAGCTCGCGGATCGACGGTGTCGGCGCGGGCGGCATGTCAGCGCCCCGCGAACTGCGGGGTGCGGCGCTCGGAGAAGGCGACGACTCCTTCCCGCGCGTCGGCGCTCGCCCCGCAACGCGCCATGGCCGCGTGCTCGGCGGTCAGCTGCTCGCGCCACGTGCTGGTCTCCGCGGCCGCCAGCAGGGCCCGCACCTGGCCGAGGGCGACCGTGGGGCCGTCCGCGAGTCGCCGGCCCTCCGTGAGCGCGCGCTCGGCGAGCTCGGCGGCGGGGACGACCTCGGACGCGATGCCCCACGCCAGCGCCTCGGCGGCGTCCAGGACGCGACCACCGATGAGGAACTGCTGCGCCCGGCGCAGGCCGACCAGGCGCGGCAGCGCCCACGAGCTGCCGCCGTCACCGCTCAGGGCCAGGCGCGGGAACCCCGCCGCGAGCTTCACGGTGTCGGCGACCAGGACGATGTCGGCGACCCACAGCAGGCCAAGGGCCCCGCCGGCGGCCGGACCCTGCACGGCGCAGACCACCGGCACGTTCAGTTCACCGAGGGTGGCCAGGGTCGCGTGGTAGGCGCCGATCATCGACTCCAGCTCGATCGCCAGCTCGTCCCGGTGGCCTGCGAAGTGGCCGAGGTCACCGCCCACCGAGAAGGCATCGCCGTCGGCGCTGATGAGCAGCGCCCGGACCGCGTCCTGGAGCTCGAGCCGCTGGACGGCGGCCGCGAGGGCGTCGACCATCGCCGGGTCGATGGCGTTGTGCCCGTCGGGCCAGGCCAGGCGCAGGTGCGCCAGCCCCTGGTCGACGTCGAGGCGGACGCGTTCGGCGGCGCTCATTCCGCTACCGTACTGGACGCGACGTTTGCACACATTGTCCGACCCACGGAGCGACCTCGATGGCCACCATCGCCCCCAGCCCCAGCGCGCGCCCGTCCATCTTCACCGAGGAGCACGACGCACTACGCGAGTCGATCCGGTCGTTCGTCGACAAGGAGCTCGTGCCGCACGTCCACGCCTGGGAGCAGACCACGTTCCCGGACGCCTTCGTCAAGCGCATGGGCGACCTGGGCTTCCTCGGCCTGTCGGTCCCCGAGCAGTACGGCGGCCAGGGCGGGGACTACTTCGCGAACATCGTGCTGGCCGAGGAGATCGCGCGTGGGGGTAGCGGCGGCACCCTCATGGGCCTGTCGGTCCACACGGACATGGTGATGCCGCCGATCCTGCAGTTCGGCACCGAGGAGCAGAAGCAGCGCTACATCACCGCCGGCGTGGCCGGCGACGAGACGTTCTGCCTGGCCATCACCGAGCCGGACGCGGGCTCGGACGTGGCCGGCATCAAGACCCGGGCGGTGCGTGACGGCTCCGATTGGGTCATCAACGGCGCCAAGACCTACATCACCAACGGGCACCGCGCCTCGATGTGCATGCTCGTCGCCGTCACCGATGCGGACGCCGGCTACGGCGGCTTCACGATCTTCCTCGTCCCGATGGGCGCCCCTGGCGTCATCCGCGAGCAGAAGCTCGAGAAGCTGGGCATGCACGCCTCGGACACCGCGCTGCTGGCCTTCCAGGACGTCCGCGTCCCCGGCAGCGCCGTCCTGGGGACCGTCGGCAAGGGCTTTCCGCAGATCATGTGGGAGCTGCAGGCCGAGCGCACGATCGCCGCGGCCGGGGTTCTGGCCTACGCGCAGTACGCGTTCGACAAGACGCTGGCCTACGCCGCCGAGCGGCGCACCTTCGGCCGCCCGCTGGGCCAGCACCAGGCCATCCGCCACAAGTTCGCGCAGATGGCCACCGAGATCGAGGCGGCGCGCGACCTCGTCTACGCGACCGCCGCCGCGTACGCCGCCGGCGAGTACCCCGTCCGCAAGATCTCCATGGCCAAGCTCTTCGCCACCCAGGTCGCCGACCGCGTGGCCGACCAGTGCCTGCAGATCCACGGCGGCGCCGGCTACATGGCCGAGTACGACATCTCCCGCGTG
>JBBSUL010000143.1:0-7817 GCA_038234375.1 Solirubrobacterales bacterium
CCCCCTCCGCCACGGCCCGCCTATCCCAGCAGGCCGATGCGCTGCGCCCGGCTGACCGCTTCGGCGCGGTTGCGGACCTCGAGCTTGCGGTACAGGGCGCTCGTGTGCTCCTTGACGGTGTGCGGAGACAGGTGCAGCTCGCCGGCGATCTCGCGGTTGGTGGCACCCGAGGCCATGAGGTCCAGGACCTGCTGCTCGCGGTCGCTCAGCCGGGTGCTCGTCGGCTCCTGGCGCGGCGGAAAGACGGTCATCCCGAGCCCGACCATCCGCACCGCCCGGGCGATGTCCGCGGCCGGCCAGTCCTTGGAGACGAACCCGGCGGCCCCCGCGGCCCGTGCCGCGTTCGGGGAGATGTGCCCCGCCCCGGAGATGAGCAGCACCTGAGTCCGGGGCGACCGCGCCTTCAGGCGCTCGCAGATCTCCGGACCGGACTCGGCGCCGACGAACAGGTCCACCAGCGCGACGTGCGGGTCATAGCGCGCGGTCAGGGCGAGCGCCTCGGCCTCGGTGCGCGCGCTCAGGCAGCGCTGCACCCAGGGCTGCTGGCCGAGCATGACCCGGAAGCCCCAGTGGACGACGTCGTGGTCGTCGACGATCAGGACCCGCAGCTCGCGCGGGTCCTCCCCACGGTCCGGGGCGTCCGGGAGCGCCGGGGCCTCAGGCATCGCCGGGCACCACCAGGCGCACGGTCCAGCGGCCGCCGTCGCGGGGCCCGAACTCCAGGACCGCGCCGACCTGCAGCGCCTCGAAGGCGGCTAGGCGCAGCCCCATACGGGTGCTGCGCGTCCCGGCGCGGGCGACGGCCTCGTTGACGCCGTCGTTGGCGACCTCCAGCACGAAGGCGTCGGCGTCGGCCACCACGC
This sequence comes from Solirubrobacterales bacterium, assembly GCA_038234375.1. GTDB lineage: Bacteria > Actinomycetota > Thermoleophilia > Solirubrobacterales > Solirubrobacteraceae > Paraconexibacter. The sequence continues at coordinate 864 of JBBSUL010000143.1, forward strand.
TGATCTGGATCGCGCCCGGCGAAGCGTGCTTGCTGGCGTTGCGCACCGCCTCCACGAGGACCGACTGCGCCAGCGCCTGCGCGCCGGCCGGGAAGGCCGGGATCAGGCCGTCGGGATCGTCGACGACGATCCGCGGTCCTTCGCGCGCCTGGTCGGCGGCGGACTGCAGGAGGACGATCTCCTGCGCCAGGGTCGACGCCGTGCTGCGCGCCGCCCGGCCCAGCGGACGCTGGACGGCGCTGCGCAGGTCCTCCAGGGCTCCTTGCACCTCCTCGGCGCAGCGCAGCTGGGTCTCGGCGTCGACGGTCTGCCCGGAGGCGAGCACGAGCGACACGCCGAACAGGCGCTGCACCACCCCGTCGTGGATCTCCCGGGCCAGGTTGATGCGCTGCTCCAGTTCCCGTGCGCGCTCGCCCTGGAAGGTCGCGATCCGGGCGATCGAGGCCAGCGCGGCGGTCTTGCCCAGCGTCCACAGCAGGTGGCGCTCGGCCTCGCCCAGCGGCCCGGCGCTGCGGGGGCGGTCTGACAGCACGACCCCGACCCAGCGCCCCGATGCGCTCATGGGCGTGCACACCAGGACGGTGTCCTCGATGATCGAGGAAAAGCGCTCGGGCAGCAGCGAGGAGGCCGCGTCGGAGATCTCGATGACCCGGTCCTCGACGAGCGCCTGCCGGGCGATCGGCGTGCTGTCGGGGTTGAACACCGAACCGGAGAACAGCTCCAGATCCAGGCCGTGCGTGCCGGCGGCGGTGACCCGCCGCGTCGGCGCGTCGTAGCGGAAGATCACGGCTCGGTCCATGGACGTCACCCGGCAGACCGCCTCGCACAGGCGGTCATAGAACGCTCCCGGGGTGTCGTCGGACTCGATCTGCGCCAGCAGGTCCACGACGATCTCGATGGCGTCGATGTGCGTGGCCTGCGCCACCGTGGCGTCCGTCCGGGGGGGTGTCACGGGCGGGATGCTACGCGGGGACGCGGGTGCCACCGTCGCGGCCGAAGCGGACGCGCAGCGACCCGGGCGGCGCGAGGGTCAGCCGCATGACCTGGCCGGGGTCCAGCGCCACGTCCCAGTCCTCGCCGCACGCCGGGCACACGCAGCGCGCGACGCTGTCGTGCGTGCCGACCTCGACGAGGGCGTCGTCCAGCGGCGCCAGGCACCACGGGCAGGCGAAGGACGCGGCCACGAGCTCAGCGGGGTCCTCGGCCATGAAGCGGGCGCAGTCGATCACGGACATGCTCCCCAGCCAATCACCGCCGCGCGCGGGCGGGTAGGCCCTGCGCCGCGGCCACCCCCCGGGTGGGGGGGTGGCGGGCGAAGGGGTGGACCGCGGCGACGAGGAGGGAGAGAGTTCGCCGCGATCCGCGAGCATGGAAGGACGGCCTGCCGGTTCCCGGCCCGCCGTGTCGACCACGCGCGCCGACATCATATGACATGCGCTAGTCGGATGTCCAACTATCGGATACGCTCCGACCATGGACATCCGCAGCGTGGGAATCGGCTTCATCGACCTTCCGGTCGGATCAAGAGTTAGAGGTTGCAGCCATGCCTGACATCCGCACCGTGGGAATCGGCTTCATCGACCCTCCGGTCGGTTCAAGAGTTAGAGGTTGCAGCCATGCCTGACATCCGCACCGTGGGTATCGTCGGGGCAGGATTCATGGGGTCGGGGATCGCCGAGTCCTGCGCTCGGGCCGGCCTGGACGTCGTGGTCGAGGAACCCGAGCAGCGCCAGCTCGAACGCTCGCGCCAGCGCATCAAGGCCTCCCTGGACAAGCTCGCCACCCGCGGCAAGCTCACCGAGCAGGAGGCCTCGGACACGCTCGCCCGCATCACCTGGAGCGACACGCTGGAGTCGCTGAGCGCCGCCGATGTGGTGCTCGAGGCGATCGTCGAGGACGCCACCGTCAAGGGCAAGCTGTTCGCCCGCCTGGACGAGGCGTGCCCCGACGCGCACTTCATCGCCACCAACACCTCGTCGATCCCCATCGCCGAGATCGCCGCGTGGACGCGCCGGCCGGACCGGGTCCTCGGGGTCCACTTCTTCTCGCCCGTCCCGGTCATGTCGCTCACCGAGATCGTCGTCGGCTTCGACACCCGCGAGGACGTCGTCGCCCTCGCCGAGGCGTTCAGCCGCACGCTGGGCAAGCACCCGGTCATCACCAAGGACCGCTCCGGGTTCATCGTCAACTTCCTGCTCGTGCCCTACCTGATGGCGGCGATCCGCATGTTCCAGGACGGCTTCGCCAGCCGCGAGGACATCGACGAGGCCATGAAGCGCGGCTGCGGGCACCCGATGGGGCCGCTGACCCTGGCGGACTTCATCGGCCTCGACGTGCTCTACGCGATCGGCGAGTCGCTGTGCGAGGAGTTCAAGTCGGCCGAGTACGGCCCGCCGCCACTGCTCAAGCGGATGGTCGTCTCCGGGGCCCACGGGCGCAAGAGCGGTCGCGGCTTCTACGACTACCCACAGGGCTGAGGCAGGCCGCCGCCGGGGCCTCTGGGAAGCTTGCGACCCGGTGCCCGACCCGCTCGCGTTTGACCCGATCGACGAGGCCGCCCGCCAGTGGCGCGAGCACTGGGGCGCGCCCACGGCGTCGCCGATGGCCGCCGTCACCTCGCTCATGCGCGTGCACCAGATCGTCCTCGCGCGCCTGGACGAGGTTCTGCGCCCGCACGACCTGCGCTTCCCCCGCTACGAGGCGCTCATGCTCCTGTACTACTCGCGCACCGGCTCACTGCCGTTGGGCAAGATGAGCGGCCGGTTGCAGGTCCACCCCACGAGCGTCACCTCCCTGGTCGACCGGCTCGAGAAGACCGGGTACGTGACCCGCACCCCGCACCCGACCGACCGGCGCACGACGCTCGCGACGATCACCCCGGAGGGCCGCACCGTGGCCGAGCGCGCCACCGGTGAGCTGAACGCCATCGCCTTCGGGACACGTCCGCTGACCCCCGCGCAGGCCGACGTGGTCACCGAGACCCTGCGGACCGTGCGCCTCGATGCCCTGGACTACGCCCCGGCGACGGAACAGCTGCCACCCGGCTGAGCGGCCGCCGGTTCACGAACGGGGCTCCGGCGAAGCCGCGGACGCGTAGCCGTATACGGTGACCGCATGGCCACCGAATCCGTCGCCGCCGGTCCCTGGTTCGCCCTCGGGGAGGACCACCAGCTCATCGTCGAACAGGTCGAGCGCTTCGCCAAGGACCGCTTCTGGCCGCTGCAGCAGCGCATGGACGACGACGAGTGGTGGCCGCCGGAGGTCTTCCCGGCGCTGGGTGAGGCCGGCTACCTCGGCGTCACCGTCCCGCCGGAGCTCGGCGGCGCCGGGCAGGACTTCTTCGCGTCCGCGCTCGTGATGCAGGCGATCTCCAAGTGGAACCCGTCCGTCGGCCTCAGCGTGCTGGCCCACGAGAACCTGTGCCTGAACAACATCCTGCACAACAGCTCGCCAGAGCTGTGCGAGCGGTACATCCCGGGCATGAGCGACGGGTCGATCGTCGGCTGCCTGGGGCTCACCGAGCCGGGTGCGGGGTCCGACGCCCTGGGCTCGATGCGCACGACGGCCAAGCTCGACGGCGATCACTTCGTCCTCAACGGGACCAAGCTGTACATCACCAACGGCCCGGTGGCCGACGTCTGCCTCGTCTACGCCAAGACGAACCTGGAGGCCGGAGCGCACGGCATCACGGCGTTCGTCGTGGACACGAACACCCCGGGCTTCGAGGTCGCGCAGAAGCTGATCAAGATGGGCATGCGCGGCAGCCAGACCGCGGAGATCGTCTTCGACGGTTGCCGGGTGCCCGTCGAGAACGTCGTCGGTGAGGTCGACAAGGGCGTGCGCGTGGTGATGAGCGGCCTGGACCTGGAGCGCATCGGCCTGGTCTTCATGATGATCGGGATGTGCGAGCGAGCGCTGGAGCTCTCGATCGACTTCGCCCAGTCACGAGAGCAGTTCGGCCAGAAGATCAGCCAGTTCCAGTTCATCCAGGGCATGGTCGCCGACATCTACGCCGAGACCGAGTCGCTGCGGTCCTTCTGCTACCACGTCGGGGCCGAGGTCACGCAACTGGAGGCCGGCGGGGGAGACCGGTCCCAGGTCAGCAAGCGCGCGGCGGCCGTCGTGCTGCAGGCCGGCCTCGTGCTCATGCGCTGCGTGGACCGGGCCGTGCAGATCCACGGCGGCGGTGGCTACATCTGGGAGACCGAGGTCAACCGCCTGTACCGGGCGGGCAAGCTGCTGCAGATCGGGGCCGGCACCAACGAGGTCCGCCGGATCATCATCGCCCGGGACCTGCTCGGGCGATGATGAGCGCGAGCCGTCCGATCGGTCCGATCCGCGAAGATGCGAGCATGTCGATGCCACACCCGGGAGCGCCCGCGTGAGCCTGCACGCTGTCCTCGTCGCCAACCGCGGCGAGATCGCCGTCCGGGTGATCCGCACCGTCCAGCGCCTGGGGCTGCGCGCCGTCGCCGTCTACTCCGACGCCGACGCCAGCGCCCCGCACGTCCGCTTGGCCGACGAGGCCATCCGCCTCGGTCCGGCGCCCGCCGCCGAGTCCTACCTGTCCGTGGAGCGCGTCCTGGAGGCCGCCGCCGCGTCCGGCGCCGACGCCATCCACCCCGGTTACGGGTTCCTGTCGGAGAACGCCGCCTTCGCGCGCGCCTGCACCGAGGCCGGCGTGACGTTCATCGGGCCCTCCGCGGACGCGATGGAGACCCTCGGCGACAAGGTCTCGGCCAAGCACGCCGCCGACGCGGCCGGCGTCCCCGTGCTGCCGGGCCTGAACCGGCCCGGGCTCACCGACGCCGAGATCGAGGACTTCGCGGCCTCCGGTGACGTCCTGCCGCTCATGGTCAAGGCCGCCGCCGGCGGCGGCGGGCGCGGCATGCGCGTCGTGCACGACCGCGACGGCCTGCGCGAGGCCCTTGGCGCGGCCCGGCGCGAGGCGCAGGCCGGATTCGGGGACGACACCCTGCTCGTCGAGCGTTACGTCCCGCGCTCGCGCCACGTCGAGGTGCAGGTCATCGCCGACGCCCACGGCACGGTCGTGCACCTCGGCGAGCGCGAGTGCTCGCTCCAGCGCCGCCACCAGAAGGTCGTCGAGGAGAGCCCGTCCCCGGTGGTCACCCCCGAAGTCCGCGAGCGCATGGGGTCCGCGGCGGTCGCCCTGTTCCGCCACGCCGGCTACGTCGGCGCCGGGACCTGTGAGTTCCTCGTCCCCTACGAGACCCCGGACGAGTTCTTCTTCCTCGAGGTCAACGCGCGCCTGCAGGTCGAGCACCCCGTGACCGAGCTCGTCACCGGCCTGGACCTCGTGGCGCTGCAGCTGCGGATCGCCGCCGGCCAGCCGCTCGGGCTGACCCAGGAGGATGTGACCCTGACCGGCCACGCCGTGGAGATGCGGATCTGCGCCGAGGACCCCGCGAGCGGCTTCCTGCCGGCGACCGGGATCCTCCACGGGTACGTCGAGCCGCGCGGCTCCGGTATCCGCGTGGACAGCGGCGTGGGGCCGGGCTCGGAGGTGGGCAGCGACTACGACTCGCTGCTGGCCAAGGTCATCACCTTCGCGGACGACCGCGAGGCCGCCCTGGATCTCGCGGTGCACGCCCTCGGCGACCTGCACCTACTCGGCGTCACCACCAACACCGGCTTCCTCGCGCGCCTGCTGGACAGCGATCCCGTCCGCGGGGGGGACATGGACACCGGCATGATCGAGCGCGACGTCGCCGCGGCCGGCCCCACCGACGAGCAGGCGCTCGAAGCGGCGGTCGCGCTGGCGATGATCGAGACGCTTCTGCTGCACGAGCGCGGGACGCTGACCCAGGATCCGTGGGACACCCTGGTCGGCTGGCGCATCGAGGGCCAGGCCCCGATGCCGCTGCGCCTGCGTGGCCCCGGCTGGGCCGAGCCCCGAGAGCTGCTGGTCTGCGGCCGGCCCTCCGAGCTCACCGTCACGCTCGGCGAGCGCGAGTGGACCGGTGCGGCCGAGCGGACGGACTCAGCCCGCGTGGCCGTCCGGGTCGGCGGGCAGCGCCGCGTGTGGCACCGGGCCGCCGACGGGGCGCAGCGCTGGCTGGGCGCCGGGGCGGACGCCTTCGCCTTCACCGTGGTGGAGCCGGCCGTGCAGGGCGCCGACGCCGCCGCCGCCGGCGCGCTGGAGGCGCCGATGCCCGGAACGGTGCTGTCGGTCCGCACCGCGGTCGGCGACACCGTCGCCGAGGGCGACGTGCTCGTCGTCGTCGAATCCATGAAGATGGAGCTGAGCCTGACCGCGCCGTCCGCGGCCACGGTCAGCGCCGTCCACGTCAGCGAAGGGCAGTCCGTGCGACAAGGTCAGGTTGTGGTCGAGCTGGACGATCAGGCTGAAACCGAGGGTGAGGGTTCCGCATCATGAGCATCGTCCTGCGCAGCACCGCCGACCCCGCGTCCGAGGCGTTCGCCGCAAACCAGGCGGCGCACGCGGCACTGGCCGACGACCTCCAGACCCAGCTGGCCACCGTCCGCGCCGGCGGCGGCGAGAAGGCCGCCGCCCGCCACGTCGACCGCGGCAAGCTGCTGCCGCGCGACCGGGTTCTGACGCTGCTGGACCGTGGCTCACCGTTCCTCGAGCTGTCGGCCCTGGCCGCGCACGGCATGTACGGAGGCGACGCGCCGGGGGCGGGCATGATCACCGGTGTCGGCCGCGTGAGTGGCCGCGAGGTGATGATCGTCTGCAACGACGCCACGGTGAAGGGCGGCTCGTACTACCCGATGACCGCCAAGAAGCAGACGCGGGCGCAGGAGATCGCCTCCCAGAACCGCCTTCCGTGCATCTATCTCGTGGACTCCGGCGGCGGGTTCCTGCCGCTGCAGGATGAGCTCTTCCCCGACATCCGCGGCTTTGGCCAGTCCTTCTACAACCAGGCCAACCTGTCGGCGGACGGCATCCCTCAGATCGCGGCGGTGCTCGGC
>JBBSUL010000144.1:0-7779 GCA_038234375.1 Solirubrobacterales bacterium
CGTTCTGGTCGTAGCGGAAGCGGTCGTGGATGAGCTCACACATGAGGCGCAGCGTGGCCAGCGGCGAGGAGGCGCGGACCTGCGAGAGCAGGTCGGCCAGCAGCTGCTCGGGCGGCTCGTCCCCCGTCGGCAGCAGGAACTCGCCGCCGGCCTCCTCGTAGGCCGGGGCGCTCAGCGCCTCCCACGGCGCGTCCGGCGGGTCCGGCGGCGGTGAGGTCACGACCCGGGCCGACACGTCGATCGTCAGATGGTCGTGCGGCTTCTGGATGCCGAACTCGATGACCTCGGTGCCGAAGTAGTCCGCGTGGCGGCTGATGCGCGACTCGGGGTCCGTGCGCACGTGGAAGTCGTCGGTGCGCTGGGTGCTCGTCGTCGTCGGGGCCACGCGCAGCGCGTTGAGGTTGTCGGTCACCGCTGAGTCGTAGCGGTACTCGGTGACGTAGCGGATGGAGAAGTTCACGAGCAGCCCACCTTAGGCGCCGGCAGCAACGAAGCCGGGGTTGGCCGCACCGGCGAAGTACCGGTCGGCGATGTCGCGGTCCACGCGGGCGATCTCCTGCTGGACGGCCTCGCAGGTCGCACCGAGGTCCGGGGTGCCGCCGAGCGTGCGGGCCTGGAAGTCCAGGTCGGCGCCCAGGCGGCTGAGGCGCAGGATCGGCTCGGACGTCCGCGGGCTGGAGTCCGCGCGGTGCAGCACGTTGAGCGTGGCCTCCACCGAGGCGGCGACGCTGTCGGGGTAGGCCCGCTCGTAGAGCAGGAAGTTGGCCACCGGCAGCGCGTTGGGCTGGCCGGGGACGGCGCGGCGGAAGGCCTGGACACCGCCGACGGCGGCCAGCAGCGCGATGGCCTGGCCGTCGCGGACGGCGCCGACGTCCTCGATGTCGGCGCGGATCGGCAGGGCGACGCGCAGCATGCGCAGCACCATGTCCGCGGACTCGATCCGGCCGCCGGCCGCCAGGTAGGCCGAGGCGTCGTCGCGCAGCATCGTCTGGGCGGTCAGCCCCCAGGTGAGCGCGGAGCGCTCCTTGACGTACTGGTAGACGGAGTAAGGGCCCGTCCGCAGCCGGGCGGAGAGGTCGCCCTCCAGCAGCGTGAGGTTCGTCGTGTTGATGGCCTCCCACATCTCGGTGGAGATGACGTCGCGCACCGTCCTCGCGCCCTCGCGGGCCCGCCCGACGCAGGAGACGACGGACGTCGGGTTCTCGGGGTCCAGCGTCAGCGAGGAGAGCACGTCGTCGCGGCGCACGCTCTGCACGTCGGAGACCTCCCCGCCCATGATCGACAGGATCGAGCCCCAGCCCAGCGTGACGCGGTTGGGGTCGTCGGGGCGGCCCTGCAGGTCGGCGGAGAAGACGCCGTCGAGCATGCGGGCGGTGTGCTCGGCGCGGACGAGGTTGCGACCGAGCCAGAACAGCTCGTGGGCGATCCGGGCTAGCACGCGTCCACCGCCTCCCCGCTCTGCTGCTGCTGTTGCTGTTGCTGGCCGGTCCATTCGCTGCCGTAGCGCAGGTCGGGGAGGGCCGGCGGCAGCGTGGCCGCCATGGCGGGCTCGGCGCGGTCGGAGTCCGCCCCGTCCTCCAGCACCCAGGTGTCCTTGGAGCCGCCGCCGCGCGAGGAGTTGACGATCATCGACCCGGGGACCATCGCCACACGCGTCAGGCCGCCGGGGACGATCTTGATGTCCTCCCCGAAGACGGCGAACGGCCGCAGGTCCACGTGGCGGGCGGCCAGGCCTCCGTCCACGCCGGCGGTGGGCACGGTCGAGAGCTTCACCACCTCCTGGGCGATCCACTTGTCCGGCGAGACCTTGAGCACCTCGGCGAGGGCCTCGAGCTCGTCGGCAGGCGTGGACGGGCCGATGAACACGCCCTTGCCGCCGGACTCGCTGGTCGGCTTGACGACGAGCTGGTCCAGGCGCGGCAGCACGGCCTCCAGCTGCTCGGGGTCCGAGAGCAGGTAGGTCTTGACATTGTCGAGGATCGGCTCCTCGCCCAGGTAGTACTTCACCATCTCGGGCACGTAGTGGTAGATCGCCTTGTCGTCGGCCACGCCGGTTCCGAAGGCGTTGGCGATGGCCACGGTGCCGGCGCGGTAGGCGCGCACGAGGCCGGGCACCCCGAGCAAGGAGTCCGGCCGAAACTCCAGCGGGTCCACGAAGTCGTCGTCCAGCCGCCGGTAGACCGAGTGCACGCGCTCCAGGCCGGAGGTGGTGCGCATGTACAGCACGTCGTCGCGGACGACGAGGTCGGAGGCCTCGACGAGCTCGACACCCATCTGGCGGGCCAGGAACGCGTGCTCGAAGTAGGCGGAGTTCAGCGGACCCGGCGTCCACACGACGACGGTGGCCTCCTCGTCGGCGGACGGGGCGACCGCGCGCAGGGCGGCGAGCAGCAGCTGCGGGTAGTGGTCGACCGGGCGCACGCGGTAGTGCTGGAAGAGCTGGGGCACCAGGCGGGTCATGGCCACGCGGTTCTCCAGGACGTAGGAGATGCCCGACGGCGTGCGGACGTTGTCCTCCAGCACCTTCCAGGAGCCGTCGGCGTCGCGGACCATGTCGCAGCCGGCGACGTGGCAGTACACACCGCCGGGCGGGCGGATCCCGTGCACGGCGCGGGCGAAGTGGCTGCGGCTGACGATGAGCTTCCACGGGATGATGCCCTCGCGGACGATCTCGCGGGCGTGGTAGACGTCGTCGACGAAGCTGTTGAGCGCGCGGATGCGCTGGGCCAGGCCGCGCTTGAGGTGCGTCCACTCCCGGGCGGGCAGGATCCGCGGCACGAGGTCCAGCGGGAACGGGCGGTCCTTGACCGGACCGTCCTCCCCCGTGGCGTCGAAGGTGATGCCCTGCTGCATGAAGATCGCGTCGCGTCGCCGCCCGGCGGAGGCGAGCTGCTCGGGTCCGAGCTTCTCCAGCTCCTCCACGAGCGAGGCGGCGTAGTCGTGGGGCACGCCCCCGGGCCCGAAGGCCTCGTCGAAGGTGTCGGGGGCGGGGCTGTAGGCGGTCACCTCGCCGAGGGCGTCGTGGTCGAGCATGCCCTATCGATGTTCCCAGGACCGGCGCGTGGCAACCCCGGCCGCCGGGAGAAGGTCGGGTCCAGCGGGTTGTCCGGGGGGTCCAGGCGTGCGCGGCGTCGTCGGTCTGGCTACCTCAGCGTCACGCGGCCGCGGGCCACGACCTGCCCGTCGGCGTCCAGCGCGGTCACCGTCACGCGGCCTCGGCGCTGCGTGACCCAGGCGCCCCGGGCCGCGGGCGTGTCGCGCGCGTTCAGGCGCCGGCCGTCGGACCGGCTCAGTCGGTACCCGCGGATGCGCGCCGTGCCCCCGGCGACCTGCCAGGTGATGAGGCTGCGAGCCCGGCTGCGCGTCCGGCGCCGGACCTTGGCCGTGAGGCGCACCGGCCTCGGCTCCGCCGGCCAGGCGGAGGCAGGCAGCACCCGGTGCAGGGCGGCGGCCACGTCCAGGCCGCCGACACCGACCCGGCCCACGAGCGAGGCCGGCCGGCGCGCGGCCTCCAGGAGGGCAGCCCTCAGGTCCGCGTCGGAAAGGTCGGGACGCGCCCCGTGCAGGAGCGCGAGCGCCGCCGCGACCTCCGGGGCGGCCATCGACGTCCCCGACCGCTGCTCGTAGACGCTGCCGCGGCCTGTGGAGGCGATCGCCACCCCCGGCGCGGTGAGCGAGACGGCGGCGCCGAAGTTCGAGAAGGACGCCAGGACGCTGTCGCCGTCGGTGGCCCCCACCGCCAGGACCGAACGCTCGGGGGAGGCGGCCGGGTAGGAGGGCACGGCGGCGAGGTCGGACCCGTCGTTGCCGGCCGAGGCCACGACGGACACCCCGTCGACGGTGGCCTCGGCGAGCGCCGCCCGCAGGCCGGCGGAGGCGCCGGCGCCGTTGACGGACACGCTGATGACCTGCGCCCGGTGGGCGAGCGCGAAGCGGATGCCCTCGGCCAGACCGTCGGCCGTGCCGCGGCGCTGTCCGTTCAGGACCTTGACGGGTAGGACCGTCGCGCCCGGCGCCAGCCCGACGACCCCCGTGCCGTTGGCCCGGGCGGCCACGATGCCGGCCACGTGCGTCCCGTGCCCCTCGTCGTCGTCGGGATCGCCGTCGCCGTTGACGAGGTCCACGCCGTGGACGTCGTCGACGTAGCCGTCGCGATCGTCGTCGCGGCCGTTGCCCGGGACCTCCCCGGGATTGGTCCACAGCGCGCCCTGCAGGTCGGGATGCCCGGCGTCGACCCCGGTGTCGAGCACGGCGACCAGCACCCCACTGCCGCGGGCGACCTGCCACGCCTCCGGGGCGCCGATCGCGGCCCCGGGGGCCAGGGCGGTCTGCTGCTCGTACAGCGGGTCGGTCGGCAGCGACGCAAGCGGCACGGCGCCGGCCGCCGCGGCCCCCGCGAGCACGGCGGTGACCGAGACCGCGCACGCGGCAGCGACGACGGCCGGAAGGCGATGCGGGCGGCGAGGTGACATCCCTGGGCCCTTCGGCCGGGACCCGGCGCAGCTGTGCGAAGTCCTGGCCCCGCGGACGCATGTCGCGGCGGGTAGGTTGCGCAGCCCCACCCCGCCCCGAGGAGTCCGATGCCCGATCTGCCCCGCCTGTGGTCCTTCGCCGGCTCGCCGTTCGCCGGTCGCGTCCGCGTGGCCTTCGCCGAGAAGGACGTGCCCTACGAGCTGCTGGAGATCCATCCGGTCAAGCGGCCCGCCCGCCTGAAGGAGCTGAACCCCGTGGGCCGCGTGCCGGTGCTGGAGGTCGGCGGGGTGGCGATCCGCGAGTCGTCGATCATCCTGGAGTGGCTGGACGAGACCCACCCCGAGCCCGCGATGTGGCCGGCCGACCCCGCGCGGCGGGGGTGGGCCCGCGGCTGGGCCAAGTACCTCGACGACGGGGTGTGCACGAGCTTCTTCCTGGGCATGCGCAAGCTCGCGTTCGGACCGGACCCGGACGACCCCGAGGATGTCGTCGAGCGCCTGCACGCGAAGGTCCCGCGCCAGTGGGCGCGGATCGAGCCGGCGCTGGCCGAGCACACGGGCCCGTGGCTGTGCGGCGAGCAGTTCACCTACGCCGACCTGGCGGGCATGGCCATCGCCGTTCGCATCGCGGAGTGGAAGCCTGAGCTGGCGCCCGACCCGCAGGCCACGCCGCTGGTCGCCGCGTGGCTGCAGGCCCTGCGCGAGCGCCCGACCGCGGCCGAGATCGACCGCAAGGGCGAGCGCGTCGAGGGCTGAGGCGCGTGGCTTCGGGACGGGCGCCGGTGGCCGGACGTCACGCGCCGACGGGCGATCGCCGCGCCCGCCCGGTAGCCTCGCCCGCCGTGGGTCCACGCAACCTCGTCCTCATGACCGCTGCGATCGTCGCCCTCGCGGGGGCCGGCTGCGGCGGCCGCTCGGTCCTGTACGACGTCAAAATGGCGCAGCAGACCGCCAAGGAGGCGGTGACCAACACCGTCGGGGCGCGGGTCCGGTCGGTCACCTGCCCGGGGGACGTCGAGCCGAAGAAGGGCCGTGCTCTGACGTGCGCGGTCCGCGGCACCGACGGCTCCATCGGCGGCGTCCAGGTCGTCCCGACCGGTGACGACGGCGCGGTCACGGTGAAGAAGCTGGCGCTGCTCAACGTCCGCGAACTGGAGAACACCATCGCCCTGGGCCTGGGCAAGCGCCTGGGCGGCGTGAACATCACGATTACCTGCCCGGAGATCATCCCGATCAAGGCCGGGGACAAGTTCGCGTGCCAGGCTACCCAGGGCGCGAGCAAGGGGCCCGTCCAGGTGACCCAGACCGACGGGCAGGGCAACGTGACCTACGGGCTGGTCAACGGCAAGGGCGGCTGATGGCCCCGCTGCCCCCGCTGCCGCGGCTGCCCTTTCTCGGCGATCCCCTGCGCCGTATCCGGGTCCCCGAGGATCTGGACGCGGTCACCGACGTCGGCGCCGAGGTGGACCCCGCCGAGGCCGGGCTCACGGGCGACCAGGTCGAGGGGATCTGGCGCTCGGCCGGGCGGTTGTACCGCTCCGGCGTCCACCCCGCGCTGCAGCTGTGCGTCCGGCGTCGCGGTCACGTCGTGGTCGACCGGGCGATCGGTCACGCGCGCGGCTACGGACCGCGGGACCGCGACGCGTCGGGGGGCACGCCGGTGTCCGTCGACACCCCGTTCGCGATCTTCTCGGCCTCCAAGGCCATCACTGCGATGGTCGTCCACCTGCTGGACGAGCGCGGCTGCCTGCACATCGGCGATCGCGTCGCGGACTACATCCCGCAGTACGCCGCGCACGGCAAGGACGCGATCACCCTCGCCCACGTCCTCAGCCACCGGGCCGGGGTGCCCAACCTGCCCGGGCACGTCATGGACGTGGAGAACATCGGCGACCGGGACCTCATCGTGCAGACCCTGTGCGAGGCGCGGCCCGCCTCGCGCGCCGGCAAGACCCTGGCCTACCACGCGATCTCGGGCGGCTTCATTCTCGCCGAGATCGTGCACCGCGTCACGGGGGACGACATCCGCACCGTCCTTGACCGCGAGATCCTCGACCCGCTGGGCTTTCGCTTTTGCAACTACGGGGTGGCGCCGGCGGATCTGGAACTCGTCGGGCACTCCTACGCCACGGGCGCGCCGGTCCTGCCGCCGATCTCCACGCTCCTGGAGCGCGCCCTGGGCAAGTCGCCCGACGCCATCGTGGAGGCGTCCAACGATCCGCGCTTCCTGACCGGGATCATCCCGGCCGGCAACGTCATGGCCAGCGCGACCGAGCTCTCGCGCTTCTTCGAGCTGCTGCGTCGCGACGGCGAGCTGGACGGCGTGCGGATCTTCGACCCGCGCACCATCCGGCGCGCGGTGTCCGAGCAGTCCTACCGAGAGATCGACTTCACGCTCGGCTTCCCGACCCGGTACGGCCTGGGGTTCATGCTCGGGGCCGACATCCTCAGCCTGTTCGGCCCCGACACCGGGCAGACGTTCGGCCACCTTGGGTACACGAACACCATCTGCTGGGCCGACCCCGCGCGGGGGCTCTCCGCGGCGCTGGTGACCAGCGGCAAGCCCGTCCTCTACCCGGAGCTGCCCGACGTGTGGGCCCTGATGCGTCGCATCGGCCGCGAGATCCCGAAGATCTGAGCGTCGGCGGACGAACAGTGGCGGGTTGGAGTTCTGACCAGATCGGGAACCTGACCTGTGCTGGGACCATCAGTCCGGTCGCATGTCCCCCCGACGCAGCGCCCGGAGGGTCCCGGTCCCCGAACCGCCACGGACGGCGTCCGTGCCGAGCGCGGCCACCGGGCTCCTCCCCCGAGCCCGGTGGCCCCCGGCCCTGCGGCTGCGGTCGCCCGTCAGTCCTGATCTTCGCCCTCTGCCCCCTCCTCGTGCCGGTCCGCCCCGGCGGGCGCGGTCTCACCCGACTGATCGGAGACCGCCTCGCCTTCGCGTTCGGGCTCGAGGTCCTCGGGGTCCTGGTGGTCGCGCGTGGGGGTGCCTTTGTCGTCCATGCGGCAGCTCTACCCGGCAGGCGGGCCAACCGCACATGGTTTCACTCACCACAGGTGAAAGTTGGCCAAGCGCCCACGCCGATTCGACGGCAAGGCCCGGGGCCAACTCCCGACCGACGGCCCGCGATCAAGCCCTCGTGGCGCAGATCGCGGGCCGGCAAGCATCACCACAGGTGGGAGTTGGCCAAGCGCCCACGCCGATTCGACGGCAAGGCCGGGCCAACTCCCGACCGACGGCACGCGATCAAGCCCTCGTGGCGCAGATCGCGGGCCGTCGGCGCTCAGCCGTCGAAGAGCGCCC
>JBBSUL010000145.1:0-7449 GCA_038234375.1 Solirubrobacterales bacterium
CATCCGCTGAAGCTTGTCCGGGGATGTGGTGATGAACGGCTGCCCACCCCACCCCGGGTTGACGGTCATGCACAGCGCCAGGTCCACGGCCGTCTCCGCGTACACGTCGACCGGGGTGGCGGGGCACACCGACAGGCCGGCCCGGCACCCGCCGGAGCGGATGGCGTCCAGGGTGTAGAGGACATGGGGAGTGGACTCGGCGTGGATCGTGATGCCGCTGGACCCGGCCTTGGCGAACTCGGCGACGTGGCGCTCCGGCCGCTCGATCATGAGGTGCACGTCGAGGTCCACCGCGTCCGGGACGTGATCGCGCAGCGCGGAGACGATGAGCGGGCCGATGGTGATCGGCGGGACGAAGTGGCCGTCCATGACGTCGACGTGGATGACGGTGGCGCCGGCGGCGAGGACCTCGTCGACCTGCGCGCCGAGGCGGGCGAAGTCGGCCGAGAGGATCGACGGGGCGATGACGGGGCGGTTTGACATCGGGCTCCGGGGGGTTGGGGATCAGACCTCGGCGAGCATCGAGCCGCCGCAGCTGTTGCAGCCCATGTCCGCCGTGTTGGACATGCGGACGATGGTGGAGTGCTCGCCGCAGTCGGGGCACACCGAGCACAGCTCGAAGCGGTGCAGGCAGTACACGCAGCGGTAGCGGCCGGGCAGCGCGGTCGGGCGCAGCCAGGGCTCCTTGCACGACGGGCACACGGGCCCGAGGTTGACGGAGGACTCCACGCGCCTGAGTCTAGGGTCCGGGGTCGGCGTCCGCAGGGTCCGGTCATCCGCGCACGCGGGCGACCGAGAAGCCGTCGGTCCCGTCGACGTGGGGCAGCGTCCGGAAGCGGTCCTCGGTCCGCAGGCGGTCCTCGTCGTCGTTGATCGTGCACGTGGCGTACACGAGCGTGCCGCCAGGGGCGAGCGCGGCGCGGGCGGCATCGAGGATCGCGTCCTGGACCGCAGTCAGACCGGGCAGGTTCTCCGGCGTGATGCGCCAGCGCAGGTCCGGATGGGTGCGCAGCGTCCCCAGCCCTGAGCACGGCGGGTCCACGAGCACGCGGTCGAAGGGCCGGTCGGCGATGTAGCGCTTGGCGTCGGCACACACGACGGTGACGTTGGGCGCGTGCATGCGCCGGCAGGCGGCCTCCAGCGCGCGGGCGCGGCCGGCGTGGCGCTCGACGGCCACGATCTCCCCCTGGCCGCCCATCAGCGCGGACAGGTGCGTCGTCTTGCCGCCGGGGGCCGCGCACAGGTCCAGGACGCGCTCACCGCCCTGGGGGTCCAGGAACGGGGCCACGCGCTGAGCTGCCCGGGACTGCGGCGTGATGACGCCGGCGGCGAACAGCGGGGAGCCGGCGACGTCGAACGGGCCGTCGACGACGAGGGCGTCCTGATCACGGCGGCCGGGCGGCAGCGCGCTCTCGTCCACGTCGGCCAGCGTGTTGATCCGCAGCGCCAGTTCGGCCGGAGCGTTGTCGGCGGCCAGCAGCGCCCGGGTGGCGTCGGCGCCGAGCTGCTTCCACCACAGGCGCACCAGCCACTCGGGGTGCGAGTGGCGGACGGCGGCGCCGGCGGGGGTGGCGTCGTCGGGGAGCTGCACCCCCTCGCGCTGGACGCGGCGCAGGACGGCGTTGACGATCGTGTGGCCGGGGCTGGGCTTGGCCAGCTCGACGGCCTGGGCGACGGCGGCGTGGTCGGCGGTGCGCAGGAACAGCAGCTCGTAGAGGCCGACGTGCAGGGCGGTCCGCACGGAGAACTCCAGCGACTTGCCGGGCGCGAACTTCGTGATGACCCAGTCCAGCGTGCCGCGGCGCTGCACGACGCCGAAGGCCAGCTGCTTGGCCAGGGCACGGTCGCGGGCGTCGAGGTCGGCGGCCGCGGTCTGCAGGGCGCGGTCGGCGTAGGCGTCCTCGGCGAGGGCGCGCAGGGCGACGGTGTGGGCGGCCCGTCGCGCGGGGCTGACGACGGGCGGTGCCACGTCAGCGGCCTGCGCGGCCGCGCAGGTAGTCGGCGGCTTCCATCGGCTTGCCGCCGGGCGGCTGGACGCGCAGCAGCCGCAGGTCGCCGTAGCGCAGGTCCTCCCCGTGGGCGTCCAGGACGCCGACGGGCCCGCCGGTGCCGGTCGCGAGCACGGCGGCCTCGTGCACGCCGAGCATCTCGCCGGGCCGGTGGCACCCGGGGTCAGCGGCGTCCAGCGCGATGCGCGCGCCGACGTGCGGGTGCAGCGCCCGGACGACGCGCGCCATGGCGGCGGCCCCGGTCTCCGGGTCCAGCGTGCGGTCGTTGGCGGTGATCTTCTCGGCGTAGGTCACGCCCGCCTCGTCCTGCTTGACGTAGGGCGGCGGGTCGTCCAGGGCCCTGGTCAGCAGCACCGCCCCGACCTGCTCCAGGCGGCCGGAGAGGGTCGCGAAGGTGTCGTCGCCGGTGATCGGCTCGCTGGCGTGCACGCCGACGGGCCCGGAGTCCAGGCCGGCGGTCAGGCGCATGATGCACACGCCGGTCTCGGTGTCCCCCGCCATGATCGCCCGCTCGATCGGGGCGGCGCCGCGCCAGCGCGGCAGCAGCGACGGGTGGACGTTGAGGATCTCGTGCGCGTCGAGCAGCTCCTGCTTGACCAGCGCCCCGAACGCGCAGACGACGAGCACATCGGGGGCGGCGGTGAGGATCTGCTCGCGCGCCTCGGGTCCGTTGACGTCCTCGGGCTGGGCCACGTCGATCCCGAGCTCACGGGCGGCGTCGGCGACCGGCGGGGACTGCAGCCGGGGCCCCCGCCCGGCCGGCCGGGCGGGGCGGGTGACGACGAGCTGCGGGCGGTGCGGGCCTCCGGCGAGGTGGTGCAGGATGCTCGCCGCGAACGGCGAGGTCCCGAGGTAGACGGTCCTCAAGGTGGTGGTGCCCTGAGCGGGGTTACGGGTGCTCGCCCTGCTCGAGCGCCTCGCGCATGGCCCGCATGGCCTCCTTGCGCTGGCCGCGGGAGGTGCGGTCGAGGATCATGACGCCGTCCAGGTGATCGGTCTCGTGCAGGATGATCCGGGCCTCCAGGCCGCTGGCCTCGATGCTCAGCTGCTCGCCCCACTCGTCCTGCGCGGTCATCCGGATGTGGATCGGGCGGTCGACGTCGACGTGGACGGCGGGCAGGCTCAGGCAGCCCTCCTCGACGGACTCCTCGTCCCTGGACGACCACTCGATGACCGGGTTGACCAGGACGTTGAGCGTGCTCCCGGCGACGACGCGGTAGACGAACAGGCGCTGCAGCAGGCCGACCTGGGTGGCGGCGAGGCCGACGCCGAGGGCCTCGTCCATGAGCGCGCCCATCGTGGCGGTCTGGACGCGCAGCGCGTCGTCGAAGCGGTCGACGGCCAGCGCCTTGGAGCGCAGGACGGGGTCCCCCCACTTGCGCACGCGCTTGAGCGCCGCCTGACGGCGCGCGGCGACCTCCGGGTCCAGTGGCGGCGGGCCGCTGGGCTCTTCGGTGTCGTCGACGGGTGCGTCCTGCAGCTCCTGGTCGGCCATCTCCCGGTCCAGGGTACCCGGGTGGACAGTGCGCGTAGCTCACCGCTGGATGCTACTGGGGGTCCACGTCGACGCTGAGGTTCACGCCCTTGTGCTCGCCGGCCGCCGCGATCGTGTCGACGACCGAGCGCACGAGGGTGATGCCGGGATGCCGCTCGACGGCCTTGACGACGACCTGGGCACGCTCGTTGCCGCGCAGGCGAAACAGCGAGGCGGGGCCGAGGACCTGCACGCCGGGCGCGTCCTGCTCGCGCAGGCCGGCCGCGATCGCGCCCGCGGTGGCCAGGACCGCACCGGACTCCGGGGCGGCACAAGCGACGCGCACGAGCGTGGCGAACGGCGGGTAGCGCAGCGCCCGGCGGCGGGCCAGCTCGGCGTGCAGGAAGGCGTCGCTGTCGTGTTGCGCGGCGAAGCGCAGCGCCTCGGCGTCCGGGGCCATCGTCTGTACGAGCACCCTCCCGCCCGCCCGGCCGCGTCCCGCCCGGCCGGCGAGCTGCGTGACCAGGGCGAAGGTGCGCTCCTCCGCGCGGAAGTCGGGGAAGCGCAGCGTGCTGTCGGCGTCCACCACGACGCCGAGGTCCACGTCGGGGAAGTCGTGCCCCTTGGCCACCATCTGGGTGCCGACGAGGATCCCGCGTTCGGCGGTCCCGAACGCGGCCAGGACGCGCGCCCCCGAGCGCACGTCGGCGTCGAGGCGGAACACGTCGGCGCCGGTCGCGGCGAGGTCGTCGGCCAGGCGCTCGGTGCCGGTGCCGTGGCGGGCGATGGACACACCGCCGCAGTCCGGGCACTGGCGCGGAACGCGCTCGCGGTGGCCGCAGTGATGGCAGGCCATGGTCGCGCGGTCGCGGTGCAGGACGAGGGTCACGTCGCAGTCGGGGCACTCCCACGCGCGCCCGCACGTGCCGCAGGTCAGGAAGTTCGACCAGCCGCGCCGGTTGAGCAGCACGATCGCCTTGCG
The DNA here is from genome assembly GCA_038234375.1 of Solirubrobacterales bacterium. Classification (GTDB taxonomy): domain Bacteria; phylum Actinomycetota; class Thermoleophilia; order Solirubrobacterales; family Solirubrobacteraceae; genus Paraconexibacter. The sequence continues at coordinate 4,466 of JBBSUL010000145.1, forward strand.
GGCGTCCATGAGGGCGGTGTGGACGTCCGGGTGCAGGATGCCGGGGGCCGCACGCATGTCGACGATCCGCACGGGCGGCAGCGCCTGGCCGTCGACCCGGGCGGGCAGGCGCAGCCGCGGGATGGCTTGGATGGACTCCGGGCGCGGCGTCGCCGAGCCGACGAGCAGGACGGCGTCCGCCTGCGCGGCCCGCTGCTGCGCCACGCCGCGCGCGTCGTAGCGGGGGTCGCCCTCCTGCTTGTAGGAGGCGTCGTGCTCCTCGTCGACGATCACGAGTCCGAGGCCGGCCAGCGGGGCGAAGACGGCGCTGCGCGGCCCGACACCGATCCGCGCCTCGCCGCGGCGCAGGCGCTCCCACTCGTCAAAGCGCTCCCCGGCCGACAGCTGGGAGTGCAGGATCGCCACCGTGTCCCCGAAGCGCAGCGTGAAGCGGGCGACGATCTGCGCCGTCAGGCCGATCTCCGGGACGAGGACGATGACGCTGCGTCCGCGGGCCAGCGCCTCCTCGGTGGCGCGCAGGTAGACCTCGGTCTTGCCCGAGCCGGTGACGCCGTGCAGCAGCAGGCGCTCGCCGCCACTCGCGGCGACCACGCGGTCGACGGCCGCCTGCTGGTCGGCGGTCAGGGGCGGGCGGGCGCGGGCGGCCCCGACCGGGACCTGCAGGGGGGCCCGCCGGACGACGCGGCGGGTGAGCGCGGCCAGCCCCCGCGCCTCCAGGCGGCGCAGCGCCGCGGTGTCGGGGCCGGTGAAGCGGGGCAGGGAGCCCAGCAGGGCACGCTGGGGGTCGCTGAGGCGCGCGGCCGGCGCCTCACCGTCATCGGACTCGACGGCGTCGGCCCACAGCGCGGTCTTGGCCCGGGCGCCGGCGGGGGGCAGCATCAGGCCCAGCGCCCGGGCGGGCGTCGTGCAGTACTCGTCGGCCAGCCACAGCGCCAGCGTCACGAGCTCGGCGGGCAGCGACGGCTCCACCACCCTGCGCACGGCGACCGGGTCGTGCGCGCTGCCGGCGGCGAGCGCCGTGACGACCGCCGGCACGTCCCTGCGGCCGAAGGGGACGACGAGGCGCATACCGACGGCGGCGCCCTCGGGCGCGAGGTAGTCGAACGGGCCGCGCAGCGCGCGAGCCGTCGTCAGCGGCTCGACCTGCACCACACGGGACACGCAGGCGAGGATATTGTCCGTCCCTATGGACCTGCACCCGGGTGAGACCGTCATCTTCGAGGGCCGCCCGTCGTGGCGGTCGATTCTCGGCTTCTACCTCGCCGGCCTCGCCGCCGCGCTCGTCGTCGGCGCGATCGCCGCCCTCGTCGGATCCACGGGGACGGGCGCCGCCGCCTTCGTCGTCATCCTCGTCGTCGTCATTGTCGTCGGGCTGCTCAAGCGCATCGGCACGAGCTACACGATCACCAACGAGCGCCTGCACATCCGCCGCGGGCTGCTGTCACGCTCGGTCCAGCAGACCAAGCTCGAGCGCGTGCAGAACGTCAACACCGAGCAGTCGTTCTTCCAGCGCATCCTGCAGATCGGCACGGTCGACTTCGACACCGCCGGCACCGACGACTCGGACTTCACGTTCACGGGGGTGGCCAACCCCGACGAGGTCGTCGCCGCCGTCGATCGCGCGCAGTACGCCGAACCGGCGCAGGGCTGACCGCCCCGGTTGCGGCCGCTACTAGGGTCACGGACATGAGCGAGCCCGAGCAGGTGCACGTCCACGCCAACGGCATCGACTTCGGTGCCCTGGCCTGGGGCGACCCCGGCGCCCCGCTGGCGCTGCTCGTCCACGGCTACCCGGACACCGCGTGGACGTGGCGCCACCTCGGCCCGCGGCTGGCGCGGCGCGGCTGGCGCGCGGTGGCGCCCTTCACCCGCGGGTACGCGCCGACGGACCTGGCGCCCGACGACCGCTACTTCGTGGCCGACCTGGCCGCCGACGTGCTGGCCCTGCACACCGCACTGGGCGGCGACGAGCGCGCCGTGCTCGTCGGCCACGACTGGGGCGCGGCGGCGGTCTACGCGGCGACCGAGCGCGAGCCCACGCGCTTTCGCCGCCACGTCACGCTCGCCCTGCCGCCACCCGCGGCGATCCTCAAGCCGATGACCACCCTCGGGACCCTCGGGATGGCCGCCCGCCAGACGAAGATGAGCTGGTACTTCGTCTACAACCAGCTTCCCCTCGCGGTCGGCGGCCAGGACCGGGTCATTCCCAAGCTGTGGCGCGACTGGTCACCGGGCTACGACGCCGGCGAGGACGTGGCCCGGGTGCTCGCCGCGCTCGAGGGCCCAGGGCGCCGCCGCGCGGCGCTGCGCTACTACTCCGACAACCTGCAGCGGGGGGTCCGGTCCACGTTCACCGTGCGTCCGGGGGCGCCACTGCTCTACCTGCACGGCGAGCAGGACGGCTGCATGCAGGCGCAGATCGCCACGGCCTTCCCCGACACGCTGCCCGCCGGCAGCCGCTACGAGCGCGTCGCCGGCGTCGGGCACTTCCTCCACCTCGAGCAGCCCGACACCGTCGGCGCGCTGATCGAGGACTGGATCGGCTGACGGAGGGCGCGGCGTGCGCCGCGCCCCTCCCCCGCCCTCTTACAGGCCGGCGGCCTGACGCAGCGCGTCGGCCTTCGTCGGCTTCTCCCACGTGAAGTCGGGCAGCTCGCGGCCGAAGTGGCCGTAGGCGGCGGTCTGGCGGTAGATCGGCCGGTGCAGGTCCAGCTCCTCGCGGAACGCGCCGGGACGCAGGTCGAAGTGCGAGTCCACGAGCTCGGCGAGCTTCGCGCGCGGGACCTTCTCGGTGCCGAACGACTCGACCATGACCGACACCGGGTGCGAGACGCCGATGGCGTAGGCGACCTGCACCTCGCAGCGCTCGGCCAGGCCGGCGGCGACGAGGTTCTTGGCCACCCAGCGCGCGGCGTACGCGGCGGAGCGGTCGACCTTGGACGGGTCCTTGCCCGAGAACGCGCCGCCGCCGTGGCGGGCCATGC
>JBBSUL010000146.1:0-7265 GCA_038234375.1 Solirubrobacterales bacterium
CACCTCGGCGCTGCCGTCGTCCGGCGTGTAGCGCACCGCCGTGTTCTTGGCGAGGATGGTGATGCCCTTCTCGCGCTCGAGGTCCATCGAGTCCATGACCCGCTCGTTGACGTCCGAGCCCTCCCGGAAGGCGCCGGACTGCCAGAGCATGGCGTCCACCAGCGTCGTCTTCCCGTGGTCGACGTGAGCGACGATCGCGACGTTGCGCAGGTCGTCCCGGCTGGTGAGGGTCTTGCTCATGCGACGCACCAGGGTACGGACTGGGGGCCCGGAGCCCGGTTGCGGTGCGATATCCGGCCCCTGCGCGCACTCTGTGTGCGACCAACTACAGTGCCGCGACCGTGACCGAGATAAGCGTCCCGACGATCGCCTTCGAGCAGACGTTCCTGGAGGGCGATCGGCTCACGGTCGCCTTCGAGAGCGCGCAGGTCACCTACGGCGAGCTGCCCGTCGACCTCTACAACAGCGGCGTCAACCAGATCCTGTCGGTCGCCGCGGCCCGCGGGCACCGGCTCCTGCACTTCTCGATGGAGGACCTGCACGAGGGGGCCGACGGTCCCGTGGCGGACATGTCCGTGCTCGAGCTCGACGACGGCTGGCAGGAGGACCCGATGCACGCCCACGGCCGCCTGCGGGTGGCCGGCCGTGAACAGGTCGCGCTGGCCGACGTCCACCTGTTCGTCATGCGCGCGGACGACGTGCGCACCCCCGAGGACACGCCGAACCTGGAGCTGCTGCGCCGCGGCACCGTGCACGCCCGGACGCTGGAGACCGTCGAGGCCACCCTCTCGACGACCGACAAGTACGCCCCGGTGGAGCGCGAACCGCAGCTGCCCCACCCCGTGACGTTCGCGGCCTCCACCCTCGAGGAGGCCCTGGCCGCCATCGACGCCCTCCCGCACGCAGACCCGTGGTTCGTGCTCAAGGACCGCCACGGCTACGGCTGCGGGGCCCAGGTCCACCGCCTGGCCTTCGACGACCCGACGCTGTCCGAGCAGATCACCGGATACCTCGAGGACTACAGGCACCTGCTGCTGCAGGAGTTCTGCGCCGAGGTGGCCGACGGCGACATCGTCGTGACGTTCTTCGACGACGAGCTGATCGGCGCCCTGCGCCGGCTGCCCGCCGAGGGCGAGTGGAAGACCAACGCCAGCACCGGGGCGGCCGAGATCGGCTACAACCTGACGCCCGAGCAGGAGACGATCGCTCGCACGCTGAAGCGCAGCTTCCCCGAGTGCCGCCTGGCCTCGGTCGACCTGCTGCCTTCGGGGCGCATCATCGAGATCAACGCGTTCCCCGGCGGCGAGGGGCTGCTGCGCAACTACGGCATCTCGCTGGGCGAGATCGTCATGGACCGCATGGAGCGCGAGCTCCTGGGCCCCAAGACGGAGGTGGCCCCGGCCGCGCTGACCTGGGAGGCGCGCACCGCGCCGGGCTTTCCGACCGGCACCCACTGGCAGGAGATCGACGAGATCTACGACGCCCATCCGGACGAGCGCGAGGTCTACGACGTCTTCAGCGGGGACCGCTACCGCATGGGCATGCGCGATCTCATCGAGTTCATCCCTCGCAGCCCGGAGTACATCCTCTCGATCCCGCACTCCGGGGTCTTCGTCCCGGAGGAGCACCGCGACCGCTTCAGCCTCGGCGAGGACGCGCTGGTCGAGATCGACCTCTACAGCGGCCTGTGCTACGAGATGGCCGAGGGCATGCACCTCCGCGCCGAGCTCGCCCCCTTCTTCGTCGACATGAACCGCACGCGCGACGGCGCCGACGACGGAGAGCTGCCCCGGCACCTGACCAACGCCGCGTTCGACTACTACAACGTCCGCGACCGTCCGATGCTCCAGCGGCCCTACTCCGCCGAGGATGAGCAGGAGGTCCTGACCTACTACGACGTGTACCACGGCATCCTCGGTGGGCTCATCGAGCGGATGCGCCGCGAGCGCGGCTACGCGCTGGTCTTCGACTGCCACTCGATGACCTCGGTCGGCTTGGGCCGCGTCGAGGACGAGGGCGAGGATCGGGCCAGCTTCGTCGTCGGCACGCTGGAGGGCAGCTCGGCGCACGCCGGCATCATCGAGGCCTTCACGACGACCCTGAGCGACGAGATCGGCGGTCACGGGCTCGGGCTCGACGTGGCCACCGACGACCCCTACTCCGGTGGGTTCATCACCCGCACCCACCACGATCCCGACGCCCACGTCCACGTGCTCCAGCTCGAGATCGCGATGGACTCCTACATGCACGAGGTCATGGAGGACGCGTCGAAGCGCTACGCGATCAAGCGCCCCCGCCTGCGGATCGTGCGGCGCGCGGTGCAGGCGGCGTTCCGAGCTGCCGCCGAGGAGGCCGAGCGCGTCTACCACCAGGAGGGCGGCGTGCGCTCCGAAGCGCCCGAGTACATCCCGACCGACTGATTGCGGATCTCCGGGCGCCAGCACGATCGCATCGTCCAGTTGGCTCACGATGCCATGTCGGTGGCCTGCGGGCAGATCCTGATGAGCAGGCCGACATTGCCGCGCGGGGAGTGGCGGAGGGACTGGTGACGGGTGACCCACATCGAGGTCACAACCTTGTCTCGGCAATCGTCTTGCCGAGGTGGCGGCGATCGGCGAACACCGCGGTGATCTGGATCGACGTGGGTGCCGCAGTTAGTCGCGACCGCGACCGCAGCATCGACGAAGGGCAGTGCATGGCTCGGTTCACCCGCTGGACGTCCCCCCGAAGCACGATCGTAGGAGGCACGAGCCGACGGGCCTTCCTGCGCTCCTCAGGTGGCTACGCGGCCGGGGCCGCGACGGTCGTCGGCATCCCCGTTGCGGTCCTCCTGGAGACCGACTCCGAGGCGGCCACCGTGGCGCCGAAGACCGTCAAGAACCCCACGACCGACGTGCCGGAGGGCCCCGTCATGGCCTACGTGCACGACGCGAAGAAGGGCATCGTCGTGATCATGGACGGCACGAATGAGCGCACCGTGCAGGACCGCGCCCTCGTGCAGAAGCTGCTGCACGCGCCCAAGAAGCCCACGAAGCGGCGCCGACCGAAGCGGACCGCGCGGACGCGGCCCACCATGTCCGCGAGCGGGGGGCGTCGCTGAGATGTCCTCCCATCGCGAAGCGCCGGAGATCAGCCAGGACCCGGTCGCCGACAACACCGACACCTACGCCTTCATCAGCCCCGACCGTCCGGACACGGTCACGATCCTCACGAACTACGTCCCGGTGGAGCTCGCGGCCGGCGGCCCGAACTTCTACGAGTTCGGCACCGACGTGAAGTACGACGTCAACATCTCCAACGGCGGGAAGGCCCGTGCTGACATCGTCTATTCGTTTGCCTTCAAGACGGAGGTGATGGACAAGTCGACGTTCATGTACAACACCGGCGCGATCAAGTCGCTGGATGACCCGAACTTCAACCGGCGCCAGACGTACTCGGTGACCAGGACGATCGCCGGCGGGAAGCCGGAGACGCTCGGGACGGGGCTCGCGAGCCCGCCGTGCAACATCGGACCGCACTCCACGCCGAACTACAACGGGCTGGCCGAGAAGGCTGTCCACGGCCTGCCGGGCAACATCGCGGTCTTCGCCGGGCAGCGGAACGACGGCTTCTTCATCGACCTTGGCGCCATATTCGATCTGGCCGACCTGCGGCCGTTCCAGACGTTGCGCGTCGCCCCGATGGCGCCGAGCGTCGGTGTGGACACGTTCAAGAACTCGATCAACGTCCACACGATCGCGCTCCAGATCCCGATCAAGCAGCTCACACGTGACGGCTCGGTCCCGAAGGATCCGCAAGCCGCCGCCGCCGTGATCGGCGTGTGGGGCTCGGCGTCGCGCCGCAAGATGCGCGTGCGCGGTGACACCACCGGCCAGCACACCGAGTCCGGCCCGTGGGTCCAGGTCTCGCGGCTCGGCAACCCGCTCTTCAACGAGCTGCTCGTCACCATGACCAGGAAGGACGGCTGGAACGGCAGCCAGCCCAGCGGCGACGCCGAGTACCTCGACGGCGTGGAGCAGCCGGAGCTCTCTCGCCGGATCCCCGACCTCTACCCCGGGCAGTTCGAGAACCTGCGCAAGCTCAACGGGACCGCGCGCAGCGACATGGTCGCGCTGCTCCTCACCGGCGTGAAGTCCGGGATCGTGCCGGGCCTCAGCAACTACACCGGGCCGATCCAGTCCGACATGCTCCGGCTGAACCTCGCGGTGCCGCCCACCACGTCGCGCCAGGCTCTCGGCGTGCTGGCGGGTGACCCGGGCGGCTACCCGAACGGCCGTCGCGTGCAGGACGACATCGTCACGATCTACGTGCGGGCGCTGGTCGGCGCGTTCCGGCAGTTCTTCGACAAGGGCTTCACGCCGGACCTCGCGGTGGCGGTCGTGACGACGGGCGTGCAGACGCCGCTGACCGGCGACAACGGCGGGCCGAGGGTCCGGTTCCTGAACCACTTCCCGTATCTCGGCGACCCGTTCGATGGCTTCACGACACCGGCGCCCGTCGAGGTGAACGCCGCGCCGTCGATCAGCATTCCGGGGGTGTCACCGTGAGCGGGGAGCCCGTGGTCCGGCCGCATCCCGAGGCGGTCGTCCTGGACATCGGAGGGGGCCTCGGCGCGCTCGTCGTCCACTGGGATGCCTCGCAGGTCGACACGCCGATCGAGATCAGCCCAACCGGGCGGGACGCCGAGCGACAGCACCAGCACATCCTCGAGCGGCCGATGCCCGAGGCGACGTTCTACGCTGCCGTCTTCGACAGCATCGCGGAGGGCAGCTACACGCTCTGGGTCGGCGATGAGCCGCGCGCCCGTGAGGTGGAGATCACCGGCGGCAAGGTCACCGAGCTGCACTGGTCGACCACTTGAGAGTGGCTCGCCCGCCGGAGCGGACCCCACGGAGGATCGGCGACGGTTCGTCGGCGCGCTCGCCGCAGTCCCTACGGGGTGCCGATCAAGGCGCTCCTCGACGGCGACGAGCGCCGCGCGGCCGCCTTGCTCGGCCACCTCGGTGAGCCGCCGCCGGCGGCGAGCATCGCTGGGATCTCGCGCTTAAGGCTCAGGACCGTGCCGCGGAGGTGGTCGCCCAGCGCGGTCGAAGTGCTCGATCGTCAGGTCGCGCAGGGGCGCCGGACGGTGCGAGCCGCCCGCGTTGTTGAACGCGACGTGCAGGATGCCGAGCTCGTCCACCGTCCGCGCCGACGAGCCGCGCCACCGCTCGGGCGGTGGCCCGAGCCGGCGCCGCCCAGCGGCCGCAGGCGTTCGGCGAACGCGGTCGCCGCGTGGGATCCGAGCTGGGCCAGCAGGAACGCCACGAGCTGACCACGCCGCAGGCCAGCGTCCTGCAGCGCACCGCCGACGGGTCGCGAGCTTCGTCCGATCCGGTGGAGTCGCGGGCTTGCCACCGCCGCGGCCGCGGCGCTACCGGTGCTCGGCGGGTGCGGCCTTTGCCGCCTGACGCTCGGGGGCGATGCGCACGACGTTCCACACCAGGCCCACCCGCTCCAGGCCGCGGATGAGCAGCGCGCTGGCGTCCACCTGCCACCAGCGCAGCCCGTGGGCGGCGGAGGTGGGGAAGGCGTGGTGGTTGTTGTGCCACGACTCGCCCATGGACAGCGGCGCCAGCCACGCGAGGTTGCGTGACTCGTCGCCGCTGTCGTAGTCCCGGCGCCCGAAGAAGTGGCACAGCGAGTTGATGGAGTAGGTGACGTGGTGCAGGACGAGCATCCGCACGAGGCCGCCCCACAGCAGGCCGGTCAGGCCGGTGGCCAGCGTCCCGCCGATCGCCCATCCGAGGAGGAAGGGGACGAGCAGGCCGACCCCGGCCCACAGAAAGAACGTGCGGTTGACGAAGGCGATGACCGGATCGTCGAGCAGGTCCTGGGCGTAGCGGGTCTTCAGGGCGCGCTGGTCGTGCTTGAACAGCCAGCCGAGGTGCGCGTGGAAGAGACCGCGCAGGGCGCCGCCCAGGCCGTGGCCGTGATCGACGTGGGGGGAGTGCGGGTCGCCCTCCTGGTCGGAGAAAGCGTGGTGCTTGCGGTGGTCGGCTACCCAGGAGACGACGGGCCCCTCGATCGCCGCCGAACCCATGGCCGCGAACGTACCGCGCAACCACGGGTGCGTCTCGAACGCGCGGTGGGTGAGCATGCGGTGAAAGCCGACGGTGATGCCCAGCGTGGTGAGGCTGTAGACGATCGCGAAGACCGCGATGTCACTCCAACCGAGCGCCCGGTTCCACAACTGGGCGGCCACGACGATCAGGCCGGCGAACGGCAGGGCGGTGATCAGGCCGGTGAGGAAGCGGTCCAGGCTCTCGTTGGCGCTGGGCTGCACGTCGTCGCGCAGGGTGGTGGCAGGAGGCGGAGGCGTGACCGTCGACATCGTCTGATCGTCGCCGACACGATGTCCGGTGTCGAACGAATGGGGGGCAGACCCCCGGTGCCGGAGGTGCGGCCGGGCGCTAGCCTTGCGGGTACGATCAGCACGGAAGCGCGGTTCGCGGGTGTCCTCACGCGCCCGCCACGTCCACCTGAGCAAGGGAGAGAGCATGATCCGCAGCGCACTGGCCGCCCTCGTCGGCGTCCTGACCGCCGTCGTCCTGGCCGCCGGGCCCGCCGAGGCCTTCGCGCCGAGTGCGACCGCCGCGATCCACCCCGGGGTCCAGACCGTTACCGACGGCGGGCAGTGCACGTCGAACTTCATCTACAAGGGCGGCGACGGCACGGTCTATCTCGGCCAGGCCGCTCACTGCGCCTCCCGGGGGGCCCAGACCGACACGAACGGCTGCACCTCCCCGTCGCTGCCGCTGGGCACGAAGGTCGAGATCGAGGGTGCCACCAAGCCCGGCACGGTCGTCTACAGCTCGTGGCTGCAGATGCAGAAGGGCAAGGAGACCGATCCGAACGCCTGCGCGTTCAACGACCTCGCGCTGGTCAAGCTCTCCGGCGACGACGCCAGGCAGACGAACCCGTCGATCCCGTTCTTCGGCGGCCCGACCGGCCTGAACACCGAGGGCACCAAGCCGCTGGAGGGCGTCTCCAGCTACGGCAACTCGTCCTTGCGTCAGGGCATCGACCTGCTCAAGCCGAAGTTCGGGACGAGCCTGGGGACCGGCAGCGGCGGCTGGAACCACACGGTGCTCACGGTGTCGCCCGGCATTCCCGGCGACTCGGGCAGCGCGTTCCTGGACTCTCAGGGCCGGGCGCTGGGCGTGCTGAGCACGCTCGCGCTGCTGCCGCTGCCAGGGACCAACGGGGTCGGCGACCTCTCCCGG
>JBBSUL010000147.1:0-7260 GCA_038234375.1 Solirubrobacterales bacterium
ACCCTCATCCGGATCTACACGCCGAGACCGTGACCGACACCCCACCGAGCATCGCCATCTGCCCCGGGTCCTACGACCCCATCACCCACGGACACCTGGACGTCATCGCCCGCGCCGCCCACGTGTTCGACGAGGTCGTCGTCGCCGTCGTCAACAGCTCGGTCCGCAAGAGCAAGGCGCTGTTCGGCATCGACGAGCGGCTGGCCTTCATCCAGGACGCGACGGCCGACCTGCCGAACGTCCGCGCCGAGCCCTTCGACGTGCTCGTGGTGGAGTTCGCGCGCCGTGTCGGCGCTCGCGCGATCGTGAAGGGCCTGCGTGCGATCTCTGACTTCGAGTACGAGTTCGAGATGAACCAGCTCAACCGGATCCAGGCGCCCGATGTGGACACGTTCTACGTCATGGCGTCGCCGCAGTACAGTTTCCTCAGCTCCAGCGGCGTCAAAGAGCTCGCCACCTTCGGCGGGACGATCGACGGACTGGTGCCACCGCGCGTCGCCGCCCGGCTCACCGAAGAGCTCTCGCGGTCGACGTGAAGGAACCACGATGACGACAGCGAACTAAGGCGAAGCCATGGACGTCCTGGTCCTCATTGACAAACTCGACGATCTCGTGCACAGCGCGAAAGCGATTCCCATGTCCGCGAACGTGCGCGTGGACAAGGAAGAGATCTACGACATCCTCGATCAGATGCGCGCCACGATCCCCGAGGAGATCAAACAGGCGCGCTGGATCGTCAAGGAACGGCAGGAGATGCTCGCCGAGGCCAAGCGCGAGGCCGAGCGCATCATCAAGGAGGCGCGTGAGAAGCAGGACGACCTCATCGCGCAGGAAGAGGTCACCAAGCAGGCCGAGCGCGCCGCCGAGGACATCGTCGAGGACGCCCGCGCCCGCGAGCGCGAGATCCGCCTCGGCGCCGAGGACTACGCCGACGAGATCCTCAACACCCTCGAGGTCAACCTCACGAAGTTCATCTCCGCCGTCGGCCGCGGCCGCGAGCGCCTGCAGGGCAAGGACGAGCGGGCCGACGCGCTGTCGTAGGGTAAAACCGTCGAGAGCCTCGCCAAGGGGCTCGGCACTCGACGGTTTACCTTGGAAGTACCTCGCCTGGGGGCTCGGTACTTCCGGTGGACGGTCTTCCGCTGTCCTGTGGTGATTGGGTCGGGTTGTGGGGCTTCTACGCTGGTGGGGTGAGTGGTCGCGGGGATCCCCTGGAGGACGAGTTCGACGACTCCCGGCCCCCGGCCGAGCCCGACGAGCTGCGGGAGGCGGGCCGCGATCTGCCCGGCCCCACGCGCCCGGACAAGATCTCGATCTGGCCGGTCGAGCTGGACCGCTTCGGCATCGACGTCCTCTACCACGGTGCCACCGGCTTCCGCCGCGCCGACCAGGTGCAACGCCAGTTGCAGGACAGCGGCGTCGTGGCCACCCTGCGCCAGGAGCACGGCGACGCGTGGATCGTCCGCTTCGGCCCCGTCGAGCGCACCCAGATGCTCACCGTGCTCAACGGGTTCGTGTGGTGACCGCTGGCGGGCGCCGGCCACGTCGAGTGCGCTTTTCCATCCGAAGGGTGGTCACAGAAGCGCACTCGATGTCCCTGAGCGTGCCTGGCCCTCCCGAGGCACGCCTGTGAGCCTGGTCGGCAGTTACGACGCAAGACGGACTACGCGACCCGCCGTGAGGTGGGCGACACGGTCACGACCGGCGACGGTGCGCGGAGAAGCTCGTCGAAATCCTGCGCCTCGTCGCCGGCGGCGCCGAGCCCTGGGTCCTCCACGAGGTCAGCTGGGACGCCGAGTACCTGCACCGCTTCTGCGACGGCTCGAAGGCGACGCCGGCGTTTGTGGATGTTGCGACCGAAGGACTGCTCGGCGGAGGCGACCTGTCGATCCTCGTCGAGCGGGCGCAGTACCGCGAGCGCGTGCAGGGCCAGACGGTCGAGCTGTGGACCTACGACGAGCAGCTGTACAGCCGGGGGTGACGCGCCCGACCTACCCGCGCGTCGCCCACCTTACGCCGGGGCCCGGTGCGAGCGCCGACTCTCCGAGAAGGTCGCCAGGGTCGTAGCCCCCGAGCGACAGCCAGTCGCACAGGGCCGAGAGACACCGGCTGGTTTTGCGTAGCATCTGCCTATGCAGGTCGACGTGCATCAGGCGAAGGCCCGGCTGTCCGAGCTTCTGACCGCAGCGGAGGCGGGCGACGATGTCGTGATCGCCCGCGACGGAGCGCCGGTCGCGCGACTGGTTCCCGTCACCGCGGCCTCCGCGATCCGCCGGCCCGGGTTCGCGGGCCCTGGCCTCTGGATGAGCGACGACTTCGACGAGGTGCCCGAGGAGGTCGGCGACGCGCTACGGCGCGAGCCGTAGGCCGCCACCGGGACGGCCGGGAACCCAGGCGGCGCACCAGTTCGGCCTCACGCTCGTCGCATCGCACGGATCTTCTCGACCACATCGATCGGCGCCGCTGGCCTCGGCTGACAGGTTCCGTCCGCCCGACGCGACACCCTCGGTGCATGCGGCTTCTCCACACTGCGGACTGGCACCTCGGGCGCTCCTTCCACGGGGCCTCGCTGCTCGGCGCCCAGACCGCCTGGGTGGACTGGCTCGTCGGGACCGCCCGTGACGCTGACGTGGACGCCGTCCTCGTCAGCGGTGACCTGTACGACCGCGCGCTGGCGCCGGTCGACGCGGTCCGACTCGCCGACGAGGCGCTCGGTCGCCTCGTGGACATCGCGCCGGTCGTCGTCATCAGCGGCAACCACGACTCCGCGGCACGCTTGGGCTTCGGCGCCGGCATGCTCACGCGGGCGGGCCTGCACGTGCGCACCGATCCGACCCGGATCGGGGAGCCCGTCCTCATCGGCGACGCCGCCGTGTACGGCATCCCCTACCTGGAGCCCGACGTCGCGCGCCCGCTCCTGGACGTCGACGAGCGGGGCCACGGCCCGGTGCTGGACGCGGCGATGGGCCGGGTCCGCGCCGACCTGGCCACGCGCGCGAAAGGCACCCGGGCGGTCGTGCTCGCCCACGCCTTCGTGTCCGGCGCCGACGTGTCCGCCAGTGAGCGCGACCTGTCCGTGGGCGGCGCGGCGTCCGTCCCGCCGTCCACGTTCTCCGGGGTGGACTACGTCGCCCTCGGGCATCTGCACGGCCCGCAGAGCGTGGGCGCAAACGGGCGCTACGCTGGCTCGCCGATCGCCTTCTCGTTCTCCGAGGCCCGTCACCGCAAGTCCGTGGCGATCGTCGACCTCGACGGTGCGCAGCCCGCGGTGAAGCTCGTGCCCTGCCCGGTCGACCGGCCGCTCGCCGTCCTGCGCGGCACGCTGGATGACCTCCTCGGGAACCTGCTGCTCGCCGAGCACGAGCGCGCGTGGGTCCGGGTGACGCTGACCGACGCCGTGCGCCCCGTCGACGCCATGGAGCGCATCCGTGCGCGCTTCCCGCACGCCGTTGTCCTCGCCTTCGAGCCCGAGGGCGCCGCCGCGCGCTCCGAGGACACCTACACCGTGCGCCTGCGCGGCCTCGACGACCGTCAGCTGGCGGCGGCGTTCGTGGAGGACGTGCGCGGCGCCGGACCCGACGAGGACGAGCAGGCCCTGCTGGACGATGCGCTCCAGGCCCGGCGCGTGGCCGAGGCGGTGCGCTAGTGGAGCGTCACGCAAGGTTCGCCGGGTCGGGGGCGATGCCGCGTGGATGCTGCGGCGTGCGCGCCGATCCAGCGCATACCGGGCGTATTTGCGGATCGGTGCGTGCGGCGCAGCGCCGCGCCGCGCGGCCCGAAGCCGGCGAACGTTGCCGGGAGCGCCGCTAGATGCGCCTGCACCACCTCCAGGTCCAGGCGCTGCAGGCCTTCGCCGGCACGGTCGACGTCGACTTCGACGCGCTCTCGGAGGCCGGCCTGTTCCTCCTGCACGGCGAGACGGGGGCCGGCAAGACCACGCTGCTGGACGCCGTCTGCCTGGCGCTGTACGCCCGGGTCCCGGGCTGGCGCGGGGGAGAAGGACGCGAGCGCGCGGACCTGGCCGCCGCCGACCTGCCCACCCGGGTCGTCCTGGAGCTGACCCTTCGTGGCGAGCGTGTGCGCATCACCCGCACCCCCACGCAGGAGCGCCCCAAGCAGCGCGGCCAGGGCACGACGATCGAGAAGCACAAGGTGCTGCTGGAGGCCGTCGCCGCCGACGGCAGCCTGCGCACGCTGGGTACGAGTCACGACGAGGTCGGCGAGGAGCTCGGCCGCCTGCTCGGGATGACCTGCGATCAGTTCTGCCAGGTCGTGCTGTTGCCCCAGGGGCAGTTCGCCGACTTCCTGCGCGCCGACAGCAAGGACCGCGAGGACCTGCTCGCGCGGCTGTTCGCCACCGAGCGCTTCGAGGATGCCGAGCACTGGCTCACCGACCAGCGCCGCCAGGCCGACGCCGTGCTCGGGGCGGCGCTGCAGACGCTGCGAGACGCCGCATCGCGGCTGGGCCAGGTCCTGGAGGCCGAGCCGCCCGAAGCCTGGGAGGACGAGCCGGCCCGCCTGACCGCCTGGGCCGACGAGGCGCAGGTGCTCGCCGACGCCGAGCGCGCCACCGCCGACGGGGTGTGCGCGCAGACCGCCGCGGCACGCGCGGCCGCCGACACGGCCCTGCAGACCGTCCGCACCCTGCTGGAACGCCGTGCGCGCCACGCCCGCGCCGCCCAGGAGCTTGCGGACTTCGAGGCCGGCCGCCCGGAGCGCGACGCCGACGCCGAGCGGCTGACGTGGGCGCGCGCGGCCGCCGGTGTCGCCCCGCTCATCGCACTGACGCAGACCGCGTCCGACGCCGCGACGGCCGCGGCGCAGGAGGCGACCGACGCCTGCGCCCGGGTGCCGGGCGACGACCACGCCCCGGCCGCTCTGCGCGCGGGGGCGGCCGGCGCCCGGACCGCCGCCGGCGAGGTCGCCGGCCTGGCCGCCGTGGAGGCGCAGATCGCCGAACGCGACGACGCGCTGCTCGCCGCAGCAACCGAGGACGCCGACCAGCGTGGCGTCGTGACCACGGCCACCGCCTGGCTCGAGAACGCCGGTAACCGCCTGACCGCGCTGGAGGCCGCCGACGACGCCGGGCGCCTGGCCCGGGCCCAGCTCGCCGAGCACGAGGCCGCGGCGACCGCCGCGCACGAGCGCACGCAGGCCGCCCACGCCCGCGACGAGGCCGCGACGCGTGGAGTGGCCGCCGGCAAGGCCGTGACCGCGGCCGTCGACGCCGAGCAGTCCACCCGCGAGGCCTGGCTGGCCCTGCGCGAGGCCCGCCTGGACGGGATGGCCGCCGAGCTGGCCACGAACCTCGCCGACGACGACCCGTGCCCCGTCTGCGGCGCTCTGGAGCACCCCGAGCCCGCCGCCCACCGGCTCGGCGAGCGCGTCACCGCCGCGCAGGAGGACACGGCCAAGGCGACCGTCGACACGGCGGCGTCCGCCCGCGCCGCCGCTGAGCGGACCCTGGCCAAGGCGGAGTCCGACCATGCCGCCGCCGTCGCCGTGGCGACCGACACCCCCGTCGCCCAGCTCATCGACGCGGCGGCCGAGGCCAGGCGCCAGGCCGAGAAGACCGTCCGCACCGCCGCCGGGGCGAACGCCGCCGAGGAAGCCCTGGCGACCTTCGCGACGGAGCGCGGCGAGCACGAGGCCCGTCGTGCCGCGGCGGCCGAGGCCCGCGCCGCGATCGCCGCACGCCTCGCCGAGCTGACCACGGCGCAGGACCAAGACCGCGCGCGCCTGGTGGCCGGCCTGGCTGGAGCTGCCACGGTGGCCGAGCGCGTGTCCGCGCTCGAAGCCTCCGCCGTCGCCCACGAGTCGGCCGCGGGCGCCGTCGAGCGGGCGGCCATCGCCGCCGCCGAGGCTGCCGAGGCGGCCGGGCGAGCGCAGCAGGCCGCGCACGACGCCGGGTTCGCCGACGCCAAAGCCGCCGCGACCGCCGCCCTGGCCGCGGACGCGACCCGCGAGCTGGAGGCCCGGATCCGCAACCACGACGACGGCGTGGCGCAGCGGCGCGCGCTGCTGGCCGACCCCGACCTCGTGACCGCCGCAGCCGCCGACGCGCCCGACGAGGCCGCCGCCATGGCTGTCGCCCGCGAGGCCGCCGCGCTCGACGCGCAGGCGGGCGCCGCACTGGAGCGGGTCCGCAGCCGCGCCGAAGCCTTACTGACCTTGCGCCGCGACCTGCAGCAGCGCCTGGACGACCACCGCCCGGCGGCCGAGCGCGCCGCGACCGTCCGGGCCGTGGCGACCCTGGTGGACGGCAGCTCGTCCCAGAACCGCAAGCGGATGCGCCTGCGGGCCTACGTGCTCGCCGCTCGCCTGGAGGAGATCGCGCTGGCCGCTTCGGGCCGCCTGTCGACGATGACCGACGGGCGCTACACGCTCGTCCTCGACGACGACCTCGCCTCCCGCGGCCGGCGCAGCGGGCTCGGGCTGCGGGTGCTCGACGGCTGGACCGGGCGTGACCGCCACCCCTCGTCGCTGTCGGGCGGGGAGACCTTCATGGCCAGCCTCGCGCTCGCGCTGGGTCTCGCCGACATCGTGGCGGCCGAGGCCGGCGGGGCGCGCCTGGAGACCCTGTTCATCGACGAGGGCTTCGGCTCCCTGGACGAGGGGGCGCTGGACAACGCCATCGAGGTTCTGGACCGCCTGCGCGACGGCGGCCGCGCGGTCGGCGTCGTCTCCCACGTCGCCGAGCTGCGCCAGCGCGTCACCGCCAGGGTGCACGTGGTCAAGGACCGCGAGGGCTCGCGGGTCCAGCAGACCGTGTGACAGCGGGCGTCCGCGTCACCCGTCGCTACGTTCAGAGGCATGGACGACCTCGCCCACGCGCTGACGGAGGCCGGCGGTGTCCGCGCGCCGCGCGAGCGCACGGGGCAGCTGCGTCAGCTCCTGACCGGCGAGCTGCGCCACGGCGCCGGCGAGCTGCAGCGGCCGCGCTCCGGCGTCCCGCGACCCGTCGTGGTCGCCTTCGCCGGCGCCGACGGAGGCGCCGGACGCGGCCTGTGGGCCCTAGTCCCGGTCGACCCGGCGCTGCGCGCCGACCCGGACGCCGTCAACGAGCGGACTTGGCTGCTGGTCGCCGCCGCGATCGGGTCGATGGTCGAAGCCGGCGCGCCCGGGCCGCTGACCGCGGGCTCCTCCGGGGCGCACCTGGCCCTCGCCGCCGGCGCCGTCCCCGGGTCCGACGCCGCTGACGCCGAACTGGCCGCGCTGGCCTTCGACGAGCAGGCGGGCGCGATCGACCGCCTGCGCGCC
>JBBSUL010000148.1:0-7195 GCA_038234375.1 Solirubrobacterales bacterium
GGCGTACTTCGCCCTGTACGCGCTGCAGCACCGCGGGCAGGAATCGGCGGGGATCGCCGCCGCCGACGACGGTGGCTACATCGTCACCCAGCGCGCGCTCGGCCTCGTCAACCACGTGTTCAAGGAGCATGACCTCCGAGCCTTGGGCGGGGACCTGGCGATCGGCCACGTGCGCTACTCGACGACCGGCTCCAACGAGTGGGAGAACTCCCAGCCCGTGCACCGCTCGGCGGGCAGCGGCGGCAACAAGCGCGAGCTCGCTCTCGCGCACAACGGCAACCTCATCAACGCGGTGGCCCTGCACTCGGAGCTGCGTGAGGCCGGGGTGTCGTTCACGTCGACGTCGGACTCGGAGATCATCGCCGCGGCACTGTCTTCGCACCCCGGGGAGAGCGTGGAGGACGCGGTCCGCGCGGTCATGCCGCGGCTGCAGGGCGCCTACTCGACGGTGGTGATGACCAAGGACCGCGTCGTCGCCTTCCGCGACCCGCTGGGCATCCGCCCGCTCGTCCTCGGGCGGATCGGCGAGCGCTACTGCATCGCCTCGGAGTCCTGTGCGTTCGACATCATCGGCGCGAAGCACGTCCGCGACGTCGCCCCCGGTGAGATGGTGAGCATCTCCGCCGACGGCCTGCACGCCGAGAGCGTCATCGAGTCCCCGCGTTCGGCGTTCTGCGTGTTCGAGTACATCTACTTCGCGCGGCCGGACTCGCGCATGGGCGGCGACGTGCTGCAGGCCGCCCGCGGGCGCATGGGCGAGATCCTCCACCGCGAGGCGCCCACGCCTGGGGCAGACCTCGTCATCGCCGTGCCGGACTCGGGCAACGCCGCCGCCCGCGGCTACGCCCGCGCCGCCGGCCTGCCCCAGGACGACGGGATCATCAAGAACCGCTACGTCGGGCGGACATTCATCCAGCCCGGCCAAGAACTGCGCAAGCACGGCCTGCGCCTGAAGTTCAACCCGCTGCCGGAGATCGTCGGCGGCAAGTCGCTGGTCGTCGTCGACGACTCGATCGTCCGCGGCAACACCACCCGCCAGATCGTCCAGATGCTCCGCGACGCCGGCGCCCGCGAGGTCCACATGCGGATCTCCGCCCCGCCGCTGCGCAACCCCTGCCACTACGGGGTCGACATGTCCACGCGCGAGGAGATGATCGCCCACAACCGCACGCCCGAGGAGATCGCCGTCGAGCTCGGGACTGACTCGCTGGCCTACATCTCGATGGAGGGCGTGTACGAGGCGGTGCGCGGTGAGCGCTCCGACCACTGCGACGCGTGCTTCACCGGCGACTACCCGCTCGCGGGGACCGATGGTGCGGACGGGAAGTTCGCGCTGGAGCCGGGAATGATCCCGCTCCCGCTGGCCGGCAAGGCGTAGCGGGCGCCGGCCGCGGCGGTGCGTGGAGCGCCACCGCCGCACGTTGCGGCGACTTCGTCACGGGAGTGCGCCAGAAGGCCCGTGACCGCCGGGGCCGCCGGTACCGTCGTGCGTCGCGATGGACCTGCACGCCGCCCTCAAGCAGCACTTCGGCTTCGACGCCTTCCGTCCCGGCCAGGAGGACGCCGTGCGCTCCGCGGTCGACGGTCACGACACCCTCGTCGTGATGCCGACCGGCGCGGGCAAGTCGCTGTGCTATCAGTTGCCCGCGCTCATGCGCGAGGACCTCACCCTGGTGGTGTCACCCCTCGTGTCGCTCATGCAGGACCAGGTCCAGGCACTGGACCGCATCGCGCCGGGCCGGGTGGCGCTCGTCAACGCCCAGCAGGACCAGCAGTCAAACCAGGCGGCGCTGCAGGCCGCGCTCTCCGGGCAGCTGCGCATGCTCTACGTCGCCCCCGAGCGCTTCTCCTCACCGGGCTTCGCACGGGCACTGGCTCAGACTGAGATCGGCCTGTTCGTCGTCGACGAGGCGCACTGTGTCTCCCAGTGGGGCCACGACTTCCGCCCGGACTACTTTCGCCTGGCCGACGCCGCGCGGTGGCTCAAAGCACGGGCGATCATCGCCTCCACCGCGACCGCCACCCCGCAGGTGGCCAGCGACATCGTCCAGCGCCTGGGCCTGCGCGAGCCCGCCCGCATCGCCACCGGCTTCGACCGGCCCAACCTCTCCTTCGGCGTCGTGCCCGTGGCCTCGGCGCCGACGAAGACCCGACAGATCGCCGCCGCGCTGGCCGAGCCGGGTGCGACCCCGGCGATCGTCTACGCGGGCACGCGCAACGGCTGCACCCAGGTCGCGTCAGACCTGGAGGGCGCCCTCGGCCGTCCGGTGCTCGCCTACCACGCCGGCCTGGCCCGGGACGCCCGCGCCCGCGCCCAGCAGCGGTTCATGGACGGGGACGTCGACGTCGTGGTGGCCACAAACGCCTTCGGCATGGGCGTCGACAAGGCCGACGTGCGGACGGTCATCCACGAGACCGTCCCCTCGTCCCTGGAGGCTTACTACCAGGAGGCCGGGCGCGCCGGCCGCGACGGACAGCCGGCGCGAGCGCTGCTGTTCGCCGCCGGCAAGGACAAGGGCCTGCACGTGTTCTTCATCGAGCGCGGCGAGGTGCCCGACGCGCTGCTGCAGCAGGTGGCGCGGCGCCTGCAGGAGCAGTCCGTGGACGGCCGGTACGACGTCGGCGTCGGAGACCTCGGGGCGGGCCGCGAAGACGCCGACCGCGTCAAGGGCATCGTCGGCGCGCTCGCCCGGGCCGGCGTTGTGCAGCCCGTGCCCGCGCCGGTGGACCGCGTGCGCGGACGCGTCCTCGGGCCGTTCGACGCGCGCGCGCTGTCGGCCTGCCGGTCGCTGACCAAGGAGGCGCTGGACGCCCGCTGGCGTCAGTACCGGGCGATCTGGGCCTTCGCCGAGCAGCCGGGTTGCCGTCGCGCGACGATCCTCAAGCACTTCGGCGACAAGCGGGACCCCGCGCCCCACGTCGCCTGCTGCGACGTGTGTGACGCGTCCGTGGTCCCCGACGCCGTCCGCGCGGCGACGAAGGCCGCGGGCACGACGAAGGGGAGGGCGAAGCGGACGGGTGCCGGTGCCGGTGCCGGTGGAGGTGACGGCCAAGAGCTCGACGCTGCGATCCGCGAGGTCGTCGTGACCGCCGAGCCCGGTGTCGGGCGCACGCGCGTGGTGGAGATCCTGCGCGGCGGCCGGTCCAAGCTCATCGCCAAGCACAGCTACGACGGCCTGCCGGCCTACGGGACGTTCGACCACCTCAGCGCTGCCGACGTCCTCGGTCGGGTGGACGAGCTGCTCGCCGCCGGCCGATTGGAGTCCACGGGCGGCATGTACCCGAAGCTGCGCGTGCCGGCCGAACAGCAGCGCCTCGTCGCCTGATGGCGGCGGCCGACGTCGTCCCGCTGCGGGTGGCCGTCCTGTCCTCGGGGGAGGGCACGAACCTGCAGGCGCTCCTGGATGGCGTCCACGGCACCGACGTGAACGTCGTCGCGGTGGCCGGTGACCGGATGGAGGCGCCCGCGCTCGTCCGGGCCCAGCACGCCGGGGTCCCCACGCAGGTCTTCGCACGCGACGCCTACGCCGATCGCGCGCAGCGCGACGCGGCGATGTCGGGATGGCTGATCGAACGGGACGTCGAGCTCGTCGTCCTCGCCGGGTACATGGCTCTGCTCAGCCCCCCGTTCACCGACACCTGGAGCGGGCGCCTGATCAACGTGCATCCCTCGCTGCTGCCCGCCTTCCCGGGCATCGCCGCCATCCAGCAGGCCCTGGACGCCGGCGTGAAGGTGTTCGGGGTCACCGTCCACCTCGTCGACGCCGGCGTCGACACCGGGCCGATCCTCGCCCAGACCGCCGTGTCCCTCCCGTCCGCGCGGCACGTCGGCGAGGTCCACGCCGTCCTGCGCCCGCTCGAGCACGCCCAGCTGTGCCGCGTGGTCCGGGCCTTCGCCCGCGGCCGGGTGACCGCGGACCCCGGCCACCCGCGGCGGATGCTCGTCGACCTCGACGCGTGACCGGCGCCGGACGGCTTATGAACCCGCCCCTCCCGTATCCTCGGGCCGGCATGCCCGAGCCCGCGAACGCCTCGCCCGCGCCGATCACCGCCCCGGGGGAGGTCCGCGTGAGGCGGGCGCTGCTGTCGGTCTCCGACAAGCGCGGGATCGTCGACTTCGCCCGGGGCCTGGCCGACCTCGGCGTGGAGCTCGTCTCGACCGGGGGCACTGCGAAGGAGCTGGCCGCCGCGGGTCTGGAGGTCCGGGCCATCGACGACTTCACCGGCTTCCCGGAGATCATGGACGGGCGCGTCAAGACGTTGCACCCCAAGCTCTACGCCGGCCTGCTCGCCGTCCGCGACAATCCCGCCCACCTCGACGCGACCGCCGAGAACGACATCGAGTTCGTCGACCTCGTGTGCATCAACCTCTACCCGTTCGAGCGCACCGCCGCCCGCCGCGGGGTCGGGGAGGCCGAGGTCATCGAGAACATCGACATCGGCGGCCCGACGATGATCCGCGCGGCCGCCAAGAACTTCGCCTTCGCGGCCGTCGTCACCGCCCCCGAGTCCTACGACGCGGTGCTGCAGGAGCTCGGGGAGGCCGACGGACGCCTGTCGCTGCCCACCCGCGAGGCCCTCGCCGCGTCCGCGTTCACGATGACCGCCCGCTACGACACGGCGATCTCGCGCTGGTTCGGCGAGAAGCACGACGCCTTCCCGCCGCAGTACCTGCGGGCCTACGAGAAGGTCACCGACCTGTCCTACGGCGAGAATCCGCACCAGCGCGCGGCCTACTACGCGCAGGTCGGCACCCGGACGCACCTGCTGTCGATGGTCCGCCAGCACCACGGCAAGGAGCTGTCGTTCAACAACCTGCTGGACCTGGACTCCGCCCGCAGCCTGGTCCGCGATTTCGACGACGCCGCCTGCGTGATCGTCAAGCACAACAACCCGTGCGGCGCCGCGCTCGGCGACACCGCGCTGGACGCCTACCAGGCCGCCTTCGCCTGCGATCCGCTCAGCGCCTTCGGCGGGGTCATCGCCCTGAACCGCCGCGTCGACCGGGCGACCGCCGAAGCGCTGCACCAGCAGTTCATCGAGGTCCTCATCGCCCCCGGGTACGACGAGGACGCCCTCGCCGTCCTGCAGCAGAAGCAGAACGTGCGCCTCCTCGAGGACGACGAGCGGCGCCGGCCCGTGCTCGGCGAGCCGGCGGTCCGCCAGGTCACCGGCGGGCTGCTCGTCCAGGACCGCGACACCGCGCGCGACGGCCGGGAGGCCATGGAGGTCGTGACGGCCAAGCAGCCCACCGAGTCCGAGTGGGACGACCTGCTGTTCTCGTGGCGGGTGGCCAAGCACGTCAAGTCCAACGCGATCGTCCTCGTGCAGGGGCGGCGTACCGTGGGCATCGGGGCCGGCCAGATGTCGCGCGTGGATTCCGTGCGCCTGTCGCTGGAGAAGTGCCGCCTGGACTCGCCCGCCGGGTCGGTCCTCGCGTCCGACGCCTTCTTCCCGTTCGCCGACGGCCCCGATCTGGCCATCGAGGCGGGGATCACTGCGGTCATCCAGCCGGGCGGGTCGATCCGCGACGACGAGGTCGTCGCGGCCGCCGACGCGGCTGGGATCGCCATGGTCATGACGCGGCGCCGGCACTTCCGGCACTAGCGCGTGGACGTCCAGCGCCACGGCTCCGGCGTCCGCTACGAGGCGGCCGTCGGCTACAGCCGCGTGGTCCGCGCCGGCGCCCACGTGTGGGTGGCCGGCTGCACCGCGGTCACCGACGAGGGCGTCGTCGTTGGGCGGGGCGACGCCTACGCGCAGACCCGGGCCGCGCTGGAGCACCTGGAGCGGGCGCTGAAACAGGTCGGTGCGAGCTCGGCGGACGTCGTACGCACCCGGATCTCGGTGACCGACATCACGCGCTGGGAGGACGTCGGCCGAGCCCACGGCGAGGTCTTCGGCGACGTGCGACCGGTCACGGCGATGGTGCAGGTCGCCGCCCTCATCGACCCGCTGATGCTCGTAGAGATCGAGGCCGACGCCTACGTGGCGGACGGCACGACCGGTGCCTGAGGCCATCGTCAAGGGCTCGGCCGTGGCGTCCGGTCCGTCCCGCACGATGGCCGCCTGCGCATGACCCAGCCTGGACGTCAGACCCCTACGCCGCCCCTGCGCCCCTGGCAGGTCAGGACGCTCGCCGCCCTGGAGGACTGGGGGGGCGGCTCGTTCCTCATCTCCGCCGCCCCGGGGGCGGGGAAGACCCGCCCGGCGCTGGAGCAGGCCAGACGCATGCTCCGCGACGGGCGCGCGGATCGCGTCGTCCTCGTGTGCCCGACCACGCCCTTGACGCGGCAGTGGGCCCAGGCCGCCGGGCGCCTGGGCCTGCACCTCGTCCCCGACGCCGAGTCACCGCGGCCGCCGAGGGACTTCGACGGCATCGCCGTCACCTACGCGCGGGTGGCCGCCTCGGGCGCAAGCTGGTCGTCGCTCGTGTCGGCCGGCACCCTGGTCATCGCCGACGAGGCCCACCACCTCGGCGAGGACCTGGCCTGGGGGGACGCCTTCGCCGCCGCCTTCGCCCGCACCGACAAGCGGTTGCTGCTGTCGGGCACGCCGTTTCGCTCGGACGCCACGCCGATCCCGGGCATGCGCTACGACCGCGACGGCGTCGTCGTCCCCGACATCTCCTACACGTACGCCGAAGCGGTGCGCGACGACGTCTGCCGGCCCGTCGCCTTCATCACTTACGACGGGGCGCTGTCCTGGCAGTCCGGCGACGACGTCATCGAGTCCTCGTTCGACGCGATCCTCACCGGGCGCGAGGCCTCGCGCCGCTACCGCACGGCGATCTCGACCGACCTGCCCGACGGCCTGCCGCGCATCCTCGGCGAGGCGCACGAGCGTCTGACCGAGGTCCGCGCGAGCGGGCACAAGGACGCCGGCGGTCTGGTCATCGCCGCCGACGGCACCCACGCCAAGCAGATCGCCAAGCTTCTGCGCGAGGTCACCGGGACCGCACCGACCGTCGTCCTGCACACCGAGACCGGGGCCGCCCAGAAGCTCGCGGCCTTCACCACCTCACGCGACGCTTGGCTCGTCGCGGTGAACATGGTCTCCGAGGGCGTCGACATCCCGCGCCTGCGCGTGGGCGTGTACGCCACCGCCGCGAAGACGCCGCTCATCTTTCGTCAGATCGTCGGGCGCTTCGTGCGTACGCTCCCCGGCCGCGGGGCGGACATCTCGTGGGTCTCCC
>JBBSUL010000149.1:0-6984 GCA_038234375.1 Solirubrobacterales bacterium
CCGGCGGTGCAGCTCCTGCAGGACGAGGGGCATCTGCTTGGAGGTGGACACGAGCAGCGCGCTCAGGCCGATGGCGTCCGCCTTGTGCTCGATGGCGGCGTCGACGATCGTCGCCACCGGGACCTGCTTGCCGAGGTCCACGACGGTGTAGCCGTTGTTGGTGAGGATCGTGTTGACCAGCGACTTGCCGATGTCGTGCACGTCGCCGAACACGGTGGCCAGCACGACGGTGCCCTTCGTGTAGTCGGCGGTGCGCTCCAGGTAGTTCTCCAGCCGGGCCACGGCCTTCTTCATGACCTCGGCGGACTGCAGGACGAAGGGCAGGATCAGCTCGCCGGCGCCGAACTTGTCGCCGACCTCCTTCATCGCGGGCAGCAGCACGTCGTTGAGGACGGGGACCGCGCCGAGCTTCTCCACGGCCTTGTCGATCTGGTCCTCGACGCCGTCCTTCTTGCGCCGCAGGATGTGGAAGTGCAGCGCCTCCTCGGGCTCCATGTCCTCGGTCGGGTTGGCGGGGCCGTCGGCCTCGGCGGACTCGCCCTTGGACTCGAAGTGCTGGATGAAGCGCTCCAGCGCGTCCTCGCGGCGGTTGTAGACGAGGTCGTCGGCGAGCTCGCGCTCGGCCTCGTCGATCTCCGAGTACGGCGTGATGTGGTTCGGGTTGACCATCGCGAGGTCAAGGCCCGCCTCCACGCAGTGGTAGAGGAAGACCGAGTTCAGCACCGACCGGGCGGGCAGGCCGACCCCGAAGGAGACGTTGGACACGCCCAGCGACGTCTTGACGCCGGGGATCTCCTCCTTGACCCGGCGGATGCCCTCGATCGTCTCGACGGCGGAGGGCTTCCACTCGTCGTCACCGGTGGTCAGCGTGAACGTCAGCACGTCGAAGATGAGCAGCTCGGGGTCCAGGCCGTGCTCGTCGCAGCACAGCTCCTTCAGGCGCTTGGCGATCTCCACCTTGCGGTCGGCGGTCTTGCCCATGCCGACCTCGTCGATGGTCAGCGCGATCAGCGCGGCGCCGTGCTCGACGGCGAGGGGGACGACGATGTCGAGCTTGTCGCGCCCGGCCTCCAGGTTGATCGAGTTGACGATCGCCCGGCCGGGGATCTGGTCCAGGGCCATCGAGAGGACCTCGGGCTCGGTGGAGTCGATCTGGATCGGGGCGGGCTGCGTGAGGCTGACGCGCTTGGCGACCTCGCGCATCTGCTCGTCCTCGTCGGTGCGCTCGGTCAGCGCGACGCACAGGTCCAGCACGTGGGCACCGCCCTCGACCTGGTCCTCGGCGATCTGCTGGATCGACTCGTAGTCGCCGGCCAGCAGCAGCTCCTTGGCCTTGCGCGAGCCCTGGGAGTTCACGCGCTCGCCGACGATCGTCGGGGCCGGCTCCTGCACGAGCGGGACCGCGGTGATCATCGAGGAGACCATCGGCGGGCCGGCCTTGGGGCGGGTGAAGTCGGTGCGCGCGCCGCGGCACTGCTCGGCGATCGCCCGGATGTGGTCGGGCGTCGTGCCGCAGCAGCCGCCGACGATCGACACGCCGTAGCGCTCGACGAAGTCTCGTAGGACGGCGGCCAGCGGCTCGGGCTCCTCGGGGAAGATCGTCTCGCCGTCGTCGCCCTGCAGTGGCAGACCCGCGTTGGGGATGCAGTGCACAGGAACCGTGCAGTGCTCGCCCAGGTAGCGGATCGCGTCGCGCATGTCCTCCGGGCCGGTGGAGCAGTTCAGGCCGATGACGTCGACATCGAGCGCGGTCAGCGTCGTCAGCATCGAGGACACGTCGGTGCCCAGGAGCATCTTGCCGCCGTTGGGCAGCAGGCTGACCGAGATCTGCAGCGGAACCTTGCGGTCGGCCGCCTTGAACGCCTCGCGGGCGCCGAAGATCGCGGCCTTGACCTCGAGGATGTCCTGCGCGGTCTCGATCATGATGAGGTCGACACCGCCCTTCAGGAGCCCCTCGGACTGCTCGGCGAAGACCTTGACGAGATCGCGGAAGCCGATCTTGCCAAGCGTCGGGTCGTCGGAGGCCGGCAGGAACCCCGTCGGGCCGATCGAGCCGGCGACGTAGCGGTCCTCGCCCACGGCGCGGCGGGCGATCTCCGCCGCCGTGATGTTGATCTCCAGGGTGTGGTCGGCCAGGCCCCACTCCTCGAGCTTCAGGCGGCTGGCCTGGAAGGTGTCGGTCTCGACCACGTCGGCACCGGCCTCCACCATCGAGGTGTGCACGCCCTCGATGACGTCCGGGCGGTTGAGGACGAGGGCCTCGTGGGCCCGGCCGGGGAGCTTGTAGTCGTCCTGGAGCGAGAGGTCGAACTGCTCCAGGGTCGCGCCCATGCCGCCGTCGAAGACGAGGACCTGCTCGCGGGTGGCCTTCAGGTAGTCGCGCATTACGGCGGAAGTCTACACCAACCTTGACACGGTTGTGGCAAGGTTGCGCCGAAGTGGCCCCGGACCTGGTGGACTCCTTGGGGCGTGGGCGCTTGGCCAACTCCCACCTGCGGTCGTCCTCGGGAGTCGTTTCTCGGGGCCAGGGCTCGCTTCTGCCGTCGAGTGCGCTTTTGCGACCAGGGGGTGGATGAAGAAGCGCGCTCGGTGTCAGGGCCGGGCGGGGTCGAACCAGTCCAGGCCGTCGAAGCGGGCGAAGCCGCGGTCGGCGGTGGCCAGGCGGCAGCCGTGGGTCCGGGTCAGCGCCGCCAGCCACGCGTCCGGGACCAGGTTGCCGCGAACCTGCGGATCGGCGGCGCCCATCTCCGCCAGGACCGTCCAGGTCGCCGCGCCGGGCGTGAGCCAACGCGCGCGGCGGGCGTGGCGGAGCGCGTTCACGAACGCCAGCGCCTCGGGAAGCGTCGCGGGGTCGGCGAAGATCCTCCGGTTGGTCACGATCCGCAGGAAGCCGGTCAGCGTCATCTCCGTGAGTGCGAGATCCTCGGGTCCGATCTGCAGACGGGCCAGCCAGTCCGCGTAGCGTTCGTGGCCGTCGGTGTCCCGGCGGTGCGCATACACGAGGACGTTGACGTCCGGGAGGATCATGGTCTGCCAGGGGCGTCCAGCGCCTCCCACAGCGCGTCGCGGTCGTGCAGATCGATGAGCGGACGTCCGCCGGGACGGCCCGACGTCGGGAGCCGCTCCGGCGCTCCGGGTGGTTCGGTCCCGGACTCGATGACCGTGCGCAGGCCCTCCTCGACGACGCTGGTGAACGTCCGTCCCTCGGCCGCGGCCTTGGTCTTC
Organism: Solirubrobacterales bacterium; assembly: GCA_038234375.1. GTDB lineage: Bacteria > Actinomycetota > Thermoleophilia > Solirubrobacterales > Solirubrobacteraceae > Paraconexibacter. The sequence goes on from JBBSUL010000149.1 coordinate 3,226, forward strand.
GCCGCTTCGGCCAGCGCATCAGGCAGATTGATGGTTGTCCGCATACAGATGAGCATACCCTTTGATCGGCCGCGGATCGCCGCCCGTCCCGACGCTTCCGCGGAAGCGCGCCCGTAAGCGTCGGGCGCCGCTGCGCATGCGGCCTTCCTGGCACCATGAAGGGCATGGACTCGCCTGACGACCCGGTGACCGCGGCGCTTGTCGAGGCCATCCAGGCGGGCGACCTCGACGCGCTATACGACCTGCTGGAGGAGCATGCGGGTGTGGCGGGGGCACCGATCCCGGTGGCCGGAGGCCGCACGCCGCTGCACGTGGTCACCGACTGGCCCGGCTACCTTCCCAGCGCGCCCGCGGCCGTCCGGATGCTCGTCGCCGCCGGGGCCGACCCGGACGCCCGGGGTACGGGCCCGCATCCCGAGACGCCGCTGCACTGGGCGGCCAGCAGCGACGATGTCGATGTGGCCACCGCGCCCATCGAGGCGGGCGCGGACATCGAGGCGCCGGGCGCCTCGATCGCGGATGGTACGCCAGTGGCCAACGCGGTCGGATACGGCTGCTGGCACGTGGCCCGCCTGCTTGTCGAGCGCGGCGCGCGGGTGAACGCGCTGTGGCAGGCGGCGGCCCTCGGCATGACCTCCCGCGTCGATGAGCTGCTGGCCGGCGCCCCGGGCCCGACCGCCGACGAGCTCACCGAGGCCTTCTACCAGGTGTGCGCCGGCGGCCAGCGCCGGACGGCCGCGCGTCTGCTCGCGCTCGGGGCGGACGTCAACGGCCGCCCGGGCTACGCCGGGCAGACGGTGCTGGAGGTCGTCACTGCCCCCGACACCCGGCGCTCGACGATGGCCGACTGGCTGCGCGAGCAGGGGGCGACCGGGTCCACGGACACTACGCCGGACCAACCGGACGGGGGGCGAGAAACGAGCCCGCCGACCTAAGGTGGGCATGACCACGATGAGCAGCCCCGAGACGACCACCACCGACGACGACGCGCTGGCCCACCTGCACGCGCTGGCGGGCCCCGGCGCCGTCTTCCGCGACGGGCAGCGCGAGGCGATCCGCGACCTCGTCGACGACCGCGCCCGCGTGCTGTGCGTCCAGCGCACCGGCTGGGGCAAGAGTGCGGTCTACTTCGTCGCCACCGCCCTGCTGCGCGCGCGTGGTTCCGGGCCGACGTTGATCGTCAGCCCGCTGCTGGCCCTGATGCGCAACCAGATCGCCGCGGCGCAGCGGCTGGGCATCCGGGCCCGCACGATCAACTCGACGAACGCGGGAGAGTGGAACGAGGTCCAGGACGCCCTCGCCGCCGACGCCGTCGACCTGCTGCTCATCAGCCCCGAGCGCCTCAACAACCCGAAGTTCCGGGACCGGATGCTGCCGCTGTTCGCGCAGACGATCGGGCTGCTCGTCGTCGACGAGGCGCACTGCGTCAGCGACTGGGGGCACGACTTCCGGCCCGACTACCGGCGCATCCGCGACATGATCGCCCGCCTCCCCGAGGGCGTCGCCGTCCTGGGGACGACGGCGACCGCCAACGACCGCGTCGTGGCCGACGTCACCGACCAGCTCGCCGCCGGGGACGGGCGCGGGCTGCGCGCCTACCGCGGGCCGCTGGGCCGGGCCTCGCTGCGCCTGGAGGTCTGCGAGCTGCCTTCCCAGGCCGCCCGCCTGGCCTGGCTCGTCCAGGTCCTGCCCACGCTGGAGGGGTCCGGGATCGTCTACACGCTCACCAAGCGCGACGCCGAGGTGGTGTCCGCCTTCCTCGCCGAGCACGGCATCTCCGCCGTCGCCTACTCCTCCGACCGGCCGTCAGAGGAGCGCGTCGACATCGAGGAGCGGCTGCTGGCCGACGACCTGAAGGCCGTCGTGGCGACGAGCGCGCTGGGCATGGGCTACGACAAGGCCGACCTGCGCTTCGTCGTGCACTTCCAGGCCCCCGGCTCGGTCATCTCCTACTACCAGCAGGTCGGGCGCGCCGGCCGCGGCGTGGAGCACGCCGACGTCGTCCTCCTGCGCGGGTTCGAGGACCGCCGGATCCAGGACTTCTTCATCGAGCAGGCGTTTCCGCGCCGAGAGCACGTCGACCGCGTGCTGGAGCGCCTGGCCGACGACGGTGGGGCGACGGTCCCGCAGCTGCAGTCCGCGGTCAACCTCGGGCGCGGGCGCCTGGACGCGATGCTGAAGATCCTCGAGGTCGAGGGCGCCGTGGAGCGCGACGGCACACGTTGGTCGCGGACGGACTCGGGCTGGGCCTACGACGGCGAGCGGTACGCGCAGATCACCGCGCTGCGCCGGGCGGAGCAGGCCGCGATGGCGTCGTTCGGAGCCGACGGGCGCTGCCTCATGCGGGTGCTGCAGGAGGAGCTGGACGGGGCGGGCGGGGTCCCGATCCAAGACTGCGGCCGCTGCGCGGTGTGCACGGCACCCCGGTTCGCCGTGGAGCCGGACCCGGCCCTCGTGCTCGCCGCCGTCAAGGCCCTGCGCTCACGGCCGATCGTGCTCGAGCCCAAGAAGATGGCTCCCCACCGCGAGACCGGGGCGATGAAGAAGCTGCCCGCCGACGTGCTCGTCGGGGAGGGACGCGCGCTGGCCCGGTCCGGTGACGACGGCTGGGACCCGCTGGTACGTGCCGGCCTGGCGGCCGGGCGGATCTCCGACGAGCTCGTCGACGCGCTCGCCGAGCTCGTGCGCACCTGGGGCCCACCGGTGGCCTGGGTGACCGCGGTCCCGTCGCGCCGCGAGGGGGACGTGCCGTCGGACGCCGGCGCGCGCGTGGGGCAGGCGCTCGGCCTGCCCTGGGTGCCGGCCGTCGCCCGCACCGACCCCGGCCGGTCGCCGCAACAGCAGATGCGCAACGCCGCCCAGCAGGCGGCCAACGTTCGCGGCGCCTTCGCGATCACCAGCGACGTCCCGACCGGCGGATGCCTGCTCGTGGACGACAGCCGCCAGTCCGGCTGGACGCTGGCGATGGTCGGCGGCCAGCTGCGCCGCCGCGGAGCCCAGGCCGTGCACCCGCTCACGCTGCGCACGAGTTTCTGATCTGACGCCGGTTGTCAGGTCGGGGTGGGGCGGGGGCGCGCGACGACAGAACCTCGTCGAGGCGGGGCCGCGGGGTCAAACGCGGATCGTGCCCGCCCGGGGGTGGGCAGGGTCAAGTGGCCGGCGCGTGCTGGGCGGCTGGTGTCGCGCCGGGTGACACCTGAAGCAGGCATCCGGCGCATGAGGTGTCATCCGACGCCGCCGGCCGCGCCCGCGACGTCGACGTGTGGCGCTTGGTCGCGCCCGGGCGCTGAGTCGGGCGGCCGGGGCGGATCTCATCGTTGCTCACGCACGCCCGGCGTCGCCACGGGGACTCCTAGACTCCCCCGGTGGCCGGCCTCCGCGAGCGCGCGTTCGTCCCCGTCCTGCTGGTCGGCGGCACGCTCCGCGACGAGCTAGGGTCAGCGCATGGCCCTGGCCCCTGAGCGGGACGTCACCGACGCCTTCCTGACCCAGCTCGCTCGCGAGCGCGAGGAGTACGCGCTCCCGCCGAGGCTGCGCGAGCTGGGCGAGCAGTTCGTCCATCGTGCGCTGGAGCTGCTGTTCCCGCACTTCGCCGCCGAGGTCGGGGGCCGCGCCGGCGCGGTGGCCGACGAGCTTGCCGCGTTGCGGACGCTGCTCGTCGACGCGCTGCGCCTGCCGCAGGCCCACTGCTCCGATCCGGAGGCGGTCGTCGAGCGCTTCTTCACCGCGCTGCCGGGCATCCGCGCGGCGCTGCTGCGC
>JBBSUL010000150.1:0-6983 GCA_038234375.1 Solirubrobacterales bacterium
ACTCCGTCGCGTCGGGCATGAAGACCCCGAACGTCGCGCGGCGCGCGGTGCCTGACTCGCGCGCGTCGCTGACGATGGTCACGGCGGCCACGCCGATCGCGGCGGCCCCGCCGGCGAGCAGGAGCACGACCAGCACCCGCACCGACCACTGCCGCCGTGGCGGTTCGCCCTCGGGAACCGAGGTCCCCTCCGGGGACTCGGTCTGAGCAGGATCGGCGGGGGCGGCGGCGTCCATTCCGACAGTGAAATCTACGACGTCCCCGATCGGAGCGCTGCGCCGCTCGGGTCGTGTGCGCACATGAACGGACGCATCCACAACCCCTGGTCGCATCTCAAGCCCTTGAGCTCTGCCGCCGATACCAACCGTGCCGCCCAACGATCGCCGCGCGCCGCCCACACGGGAGTGGGCCCACCCGCCGTGAGCCAGGAGGAAGCACCCCACATGCCGTCCACCCCACCCGGCCGGCCGCGCTCCGCGCGCCCGGCCACCGCGCTCGTCACCGCGGTCGGCGCCGGTCTGCTCGTCGCCGCTGCGCCCTCGACCGCATCCGCTGCACCGTTCAAGTGCGACGCCAGCGCCATTCGCGGCTCCATCCTCGGAGCGCCGGCGATCGAGCCGATCACCGCCAACCAGGGCAACGCGGAGTGCGCGGACGCCAAGGCCGGCGGCGCCATCGCCGCGGACCTGCTGTCCGCGCTGCCCGTGCAGGCCGGGGTCCTGGCCGCGCAGACGAACGTCACGCCGGCGGGAACGGCGAACGACAAGCAGGCCGTCCTCGCCTCCGGCGGCATCGCCGATCTGGCGGTCAAGGCCCTGCCCACCCTCCCCCTCACCCTGCCGACCGCGCAGATCCCCGCTGAGCTGACCACGCTGACCGTGCCGCTGGGCTCGCTCACCGGGCTCGTGCCGGGCCTTGGCGGCGTCGTCGGCAACGTCGGCGGCGGTCTCGGTGGCCTGCTCGGTGGTGGCGGAGGCGGCGGTGGCAGCGTCACCCCGAGCGGGGACCTCGTCTTCGACCTCAAGCCCGCCATCAACGCGCTGCTGCCCGGCGGCGGCCTGCCGAACGTCGACATCGTCAACATCCGGGCCGCGAACGCGATCGCGGGCGCCGACTGCAAGACCGGCATCGCCAAGCCGTTCGGTTCATCGCAGGTCGTCGGCCTGAAGGTCCTCGGCCAGGAGCTGCCGACCAACGCGGCCCTCGATCAGGTGCTGACCCTCATCGACACCTCGAGCGTCGACCTCAGCACGGTTGACGTGACGAAGATCCCGCTGCCGGCCGGGCTGGACGCCGCAACTGCCGCGCTGCTGACGCCGGCGGTGCTGAGCACGATCCTGCAGCCGCTCGTCAACGCCCTGCCGCCGATCGCGATCCCCGCGACGCTGGCCAACGTGAAGATCACGCCGTCCAGCCAGACGCTGCTTCCCGGCGACAGCGGGATCATCCAGCAGGGCCCGCGCCTTCAGGTGAGCATCCTCGGCCAGTCGATCGCCGACGTGCTCATCGGCGAGGCCCGCGTCGGCACCGCCGGGGTGGACTGCACGCCGCCCGCCCACGTCGCGCCGACCACGGCGACCGACCTGGCGCTGCAGTGCACCTCGCGTCGCCTCGTCCTCGAGGACGTCCTCCAGCAGGGCAGCCGCGTCAAGCTCCTCGGGGCGGCCGACAAGAAGTTCGCCGGCCAGACGGTCCGGGCGAAGCTCCGGGCCACCGGGAAGACGGTCGCGACCTCCAAGGTCCGCTCGACCGGCGCCTTCAGCATGACCGCGGCGCTGCCGTCCAAGAGGATCCGCAACACCGACAAGGCCCGCTACCAGGCGCTCATCGGCAGCGAGAAGTCCAAGGACCTCAAGCTGACCCGGCGGATGAAGGTCAGGTCGCTGACGGTGAAGAACGGCAAGGTCACGATCAAGGGCCAGGTCATCCTCCCGCTGGCCAATCCGCGGGCCTTGATCGTGCTGCAGCGCCGGGTCTCGTGCAAGACGAACGAGACGGTCAAGACGTTCAGGCCGAAGTCCGACGGGACGTTCACGGTGACCGCGGACGCGCCCACCGGCGAGAACGCCGCCGTGTACCGGATGAAGACCCGCGTGCGCCGCACGACGCGCAGCAAGAGCACGTCGCAGACCTTCACGCTGCCGCGCGGCGTGAACCTCGCCCGCTGACGCCCCGGCGTCACGGCACGAACCCGCGATCACGACCCGCAATCACGACCCCGCAATCACGTCCCCGCCCGCCCGGGGACGTGACGGCCGGTCACGGGATCACCGCATGCCCCCGGTAGGTTGGCAGCCATGCGTCGCACGAAGATCGTGGCCACGATCGGCCCCGCCTGCCGCGAACCCGAGGTCCTGCTGGCCCTCGTCAAGGCGGGCATGGACGTCGCCCGGCTGAACTTCAGCCACGGCAGCCACGACGAGCACGCCCAGACCGCCGACCTCGTGCGCGAGGCAGCGAACCGGGCCGGGCGCCCCGTGGCCATCCTGCAGGACCTCCCCGGGCCCAAGCTGCGGATCGGTGCCGTCCGGGACGGGACCGTCGTCCTCCCGGCCCGCAGCGAGCTGACCGTGGTGTGCGGCCCGGTGCAGGACCGCATCGGCGACGAGTCGACGCTGTACATGGACTGGGCGGGTCTGCCGCGCGCCATCTCGACCGGGGACACGATGTACCTCGCCGACGGGCGCGTGCGTCTGCGCGCGACGGCCGTTCGGCCGGACGCCGGCGAGATCGACGCGACCGTCGAGATCGGTGGCGCGGTGGCCAGCCGCCAGGGCCTGAACATCCCCGGCCCGGCGGACGAGCTGCCCGCCGTCCCCGAGGAGGACCTCGCCCACCTGCGGGCGGGCATCGAGATCGGCGTGGACATGGTGGCGCTGTCGTTCGTGCGCCGACCGGAGGACGTGGAGCTCCTGCGTGAGCACACGCGCGCCCCGCTCATCGCCAAGATCGAGAAGCCCCAGGCGGTGGAGCGCGCCGAGGAGATCCTGCGCGTCAGCGACTGCGTCATGGTCGCACGGGGCGACCTGGGCATCGAGCTGCCGATCCACGAGGTGCCGATGGTGCAGAAGCGCCTGCTGGAGCTCGCGGGCACCCTCGCCCGGCCGTCGATCACCGCGACGCAGATGCTGGACTCGATGATCACCTCGCCCCGGCCCACCCGCGCCGAGGTCGCCGACGTGGCCAACGCGATCCTCGACGGCACCGACGCGATCATGCTCTCCCAGGAGACGGCGGTCGGCCAGTGGCCGGTTCTCGCGGTGGAGATGATGGACGCGATCGCCCGCCACACCGAGCGGCACGCGCCCTACGAGCGCTGGAACATGACGCGCGTCGTCCGGGACCGCCGCGACCCGTCCTACACCATCGCGCACTCCGCCTGCCAGGCCGCCCGCGACCTCGAGCTCGACGCGCTCGTCGTCCCCACGCTGTCCGGCCGCTCGGCGCGCCTGATCTCCGCCCACCGGCCCGACGTGCCGATCTACGCCCTGTCCCCGGGCCGGGAGACCGTGCGCCGGTGCGGGCTCATGTGGGGGGTGCGCGCGGCGTCGATGGCGCGGTACGAGGTCACCGAGGAGCTCATCGCCGGCGCCGCCGCCCGCGTCGTCGAGCTCGGCTGGGCGCAGCCGGGCCAGCGCGTCGGGATCACGGCGGGGCTGCCCAGCGGCGTACCGGGGTCCACGTCGCTGATGCAGGTCCAGGAGCTGCCCCGCCCCGGGGACACGTGGGCCAAGGCTCGGTGACCAGGGCCGGCCGGCCCGACCGGTCCTACCCTCGGTCGGTCTCGCGCGGACGTCTCAGCCCCCGGACGGCGGCCGCGATCTCCGGGTCGCGGGCGGCGACGACGAGCCCGACGAGGGCCATCCCGACGAGGACGACGAGCGCGACGATGGCCTGCCAGGACCCCAGGTCCCCGAGCTGACCGCCGAGCGCGGTGTAGGCGAACGCGCGCGGCGCCGCCCCGATCGCCGTGGCCCCGGCGAAGACCCCCAGCGGCACGGGCGTCAGGCCCGCGGCGTAGTTGACGGCGTTGTAGGGCACGCCCGGGGCCAGGCGGGCGTAGAAGACGGCGAGGAACCCGCGGCGTCCGACGAAGGCCCGGAAGGCGGCCACCCGCGGACCGGCCACGGCCGCGACCGCGTCGTGCGCCCACCAGCGGGAGATCGAGAAGGCCAGTGACGCGCCGAGGACGGCCGCGGTCAGCGACAGCGGGAAGCCCAGGGCCGTCCCGAACAGCAGACCCGACGCCCCGGCGAGCACGGGCCCGGGGCAGAAGGCGACGGTGAGCGTGGCCGACACGGCGACGAAGACGATCGGCCCCAGCGCACCGTGGCCGTCCGCGAGGTCGCGGACACGGTCCACCGAGATCGATCCGGTGAGCGCGAGCACGGCGATGGACGCGGCGATGAAGGCGACCAGGGTGAGGATCCGCGCGCGCGGGCTCATGGGCCGCGCTGCCGCTTCGCTCAGCCGCGACGGGCGTAGAAGGCGGCCTCGGCCGCCCCGAGCTCGGTGACCGGCGCCTCGCCGAAGGTCCACTCGCGGGCGATCCGGTGCCAGTTGGCGGTCGCCCCGAGCTGCCCGAGGACCGCGAGGGTCATGTGCTCCAGGCGCCGGCCGAACAGGTACTCCCGGGGGAAGTTCTCGTGGCGCATCCGCGCGAAGTGCTCGCCCATCGGGGTGGCGACCCCGAGGACGATCTCGCTGGCGATCTCCGGGGTGAGCGTCAGCTCGACGTCCTCGGTGTACCACCACGTCGATGAGCGCGCGAACTCCAGCAGGCGCGCGGGCTCCATGCGCTCCTCGTCCCTGAGGAAACCCTCCCTGGCCCACAGGGCCCGGAGCGCGTCGGCGTCCCCGGCGTCCACCAGGCGCTGGGTCTGCAGCTCGACCTCGGCGATCCGCGGGTCGATGACCTTGAACAGGCCGAAGTCCAGGAAGCACACGCGGCCGTCGTCCATCGCCAGGAAGTTGCCCGGGTGCGGGTCGCCGCTGAACTGGTGGTGGCGGTACATGCAGCCGAAGTAGAAGCGGAAGACGATCTCTCCGAGGCGGTCACGCTCGGCGGGGATGGCCGCCGCGTTGATGTCCTCGAAGCCGCGGCCGGCCACGAACTCGCTGACGATGACCCGCTCGCGGCACAGGTCGGTGACGACCTCCGGGATGTGGATGAACGGGTGGCCGCGGAAGATGCGCGCCAGGCGCCGCTGGTTGGCGGCCTCCAACTCGTAGTCGAGCTCCTCGCCCACCCGCTCGCGGATCTCGTCGGCCAGCTCACCGGCGTCGATGCCCGGGACCATCCGCTTGATGAGGCGCATGATGATGCCCAGGTTCTGCATGTCCGCGCGCACGGCCGCGCCGATACCCGGGTACTGGACCTTGACGGCGACCTCACGGCCATCCTCCTTGAGGCGGGCCCGGTAGACCTGGCCGATCGACGCGGCGGCGATCGCCTGCTCGTCGAACTCGCTGAACACGTCCTTGAGTCGCTCCCCCAGGTCGGCCTCGATGACCTTGCGCATGTCCTTGAAGGCGACGTTCGGGGCGGCGTCGCGCAGGGCGGCGAGCTTGCGCTGGAACTCCTCCCGGTGCTCCTCGGGCACGAGGCCGACGTCGAGGAAGCTCAGCACCTGCCCGAGCTTCATCGCCGCGCCCTTCATCGTGCCCAGGGCGGTGACGATCTGCTCGGCGCTCTCCAGCTGGCGGCGGGCCATGGCGTCCCGCGCCTCCGCTTCCGAGCGGGTGAGGTTCGCCGCCCGCGTTGAGTACTGGCGGACGGTCTGCCCCGCCGCCAGACGCCCGACCGTGGCGGTGCGCCGCAGGCGGGAGGTGGGCATCGACGCGTCCTTCTTGGCCATTGCCGAAGTGTCTCAGCTCCACGTAGGCTGACCCTCATGTCGTGCCCGGCACGGCGACTTCGTGCCCGACTCGCCGGACATTGCGAGTTCGTGCCCGACTCGCCTGGCGGCTCGCCGGGCATTGCGAGTTCGTGCCCGACTCGCCTGGCGGCTCGCCGGGCATTGCGAGTTCTCGCGCAGGGCGCTCGAACTCGCGGTTGGTAATGCCTTGAGCGCCCGCGTAACGACGCAGGGTCGGTCAGCCGCGGACGATCTTGGAGCCCGGGACGATGTCGTCGGAGCCGTCGGGCCAGCGGACCCAGGCCTTGTGGCCGCCGTCGTAGTCGTCCCCGAGGTGCACGAGGGTGGCGGGCTCGTCCAGGGCGGTGCACGGCTCGTCGCCCTCCGGGTCCACGCCGCGCCAGATGCGCACGAACGAGTTGGTTTCCAGCTCCTCGGCGACGGTCGAGGGGTCGGTGTGCCCGGGGCGCAGGACGGTGTCGCCCGGCAGCGCCAGCAGCACGTCCATGATCGCGTGCTTGATGTCGGCGAACGTCGTGTGGCCCGGCGCCCGCACGCCGCCGACCGAGTTCTTGAACAGCGTGTCGCCCGTGAACACGTTGCCGTCGACGAGCAGCGAGAGCATGCCGATCGTGTGGCCCGGGGTGTGCAGCGTCTTCACGGTCAGGTCACCGACGACAACCTCCTCGTCGGGCTCCATCGTCCCGGTGATATGGCCCGCGAACTCGTCGGGCACCAGGTCACGCTCCTGCGGGTGGATGAGCACCGCGGCGTCGGGGAACGCCTCAAGGATCTGCGGCAGCTCCATGACGTGGTCCCAGTGGTGGTGGGTGAGCAGCACGTGGGTCACGTCGATCGCCTTGTCCTTTGCGGCCTGCAGCAGCGGGCCGACCGGACCGCCGGCGTCGACGATGAAGCCGGCCCCGCCCGCTTCGGCGGCGACGAGATAGGTGTTCGACAGGAAGTCGTCGTTCATGGAGCGCTCGATGATCACCCTCGCGATGCTACCCACGCTACGTTCTGGTCATGCCCTCCGAACTCATCCCAAGGGGGGGTCGGCCCCCTTAGGCGTGGCGGGGCGGCAGCGGACCCCCCCAAATAAGCAATGGACAACGAACTAGATAAC
>JBBSUL010000151.1:0-6916 GCA_038234375.1 Solirubrobacterales bacterium
GGGCTCATGGCCCAGAAGGCCGAGGAGTACGGCTCCCACGACAAGACCTTCGAGATCGCCGGTCCGGGCGTGGTCCGGGTCGTCACCGATGGCGGCGACGTGCTCATGGAGCACGAGGTCGACACCGGGGACATCTGGCGCATGTGCCAGACGAAGGACGCGGCGATCCAGGACTGGGTGCGCCTGGCCGTGGAGCGAGCCCGGGCGACCGGCGCGCCCGCGGTGTTCTGGCTGGACGAGACGCGCGCCCACGACAAGCAGCTGCTGGCCAAGGTGGCGCCCGCGCTGGAGGCGCTGGACACCGACGGGCTGCAGATCGAGACCATGGGCGTCGCGGCGGCCACACGCTTCACGCTTGAGCGCGCGCGGGCGGGTCAGGACACGATCTCGGTGACCGGCAACGTCCTGCGCGACTACCTGACCGACCTGTTCCCGATCCTCGAGCTGGGCACGAGCGCGAAGATGCTGTCGATCGTCCCGCTCATGAACGGCGGCGGGCTGTTCGAGACCGGCGCCGGCGGCTCGGCACCCAAGCACGTGCAGCAGTTCGTCTCCGAGAACCACCTGCGCTGGGACTCGCTGGGGGAGTACCTGGCGCTCGCCGCCTCGCTGGAGCTGCTGGCCGACAAGGACGACAACCCGCGCGCGCAGGTGCTGGCCGACACCCTGGACCGGGCGACCGCGTCCGTGCTGTCGGAGGGCCGCTCCCCGTCGCGCAAGGTCGGCGAGCTGGACAACCGCGGCAGCCACTTCTACCTGGCCCTGTACTGGGCGCGTGAGCTGGCGGCGCAGTCCGACGACGCCGCGCTGGCCGAGCGCTTCGGGCCGCTCGCCGAGCGCCTCGGATCCGAAGAGGAGACCATCGTCGCCGAGCTCGCCGCGGTCCAGGGCGCGCCCGTCGACCTCGGCGGCCACTACCACCCGGACCCCGAGCGCGCGGCCGCCGCCATGCGCCCCAGCGCCACCCTCAACGACGCCCTGGCCAGCCTGTAGCCGGCTGTTCGATCCGGGCGGTACCGTCCGGCCCACCACCCCAAGGAGAACGAACCCGTGAGCACCCCCGTCAAGGTCACCGTCACCGGCGCCGCCGGCCAGATCGGTTACGCCCTGCTGTTTCGCATCGCCTCCGGCGCGCTGCTGGGCCCCGACACCCCGGTCCACCTGAAGCTCCTGGAGATCCCGGACGCCGTCAAGGCCGCCGAGGGCACCGCCATGGAGCTCAACGACTGCGCCTTCCCGCTGCTGGCCGGGATCGACATCCACGACAACCCCACCGACGGCTTCGACGGCACGAACATCGGGCTGCTCGTCGGCGCCCGCCCGCGCTCGAAGGGCATGGAGCGCGCGGACCTGCTGGAGGCCAACGGCGCGATCTTCAAGCCCCAGGGCGAGGCGATCAACGCCGGTGCCGCCTCCGACGTGAAGATCCTCGTCGTCGGCAACCCCGCCAACACGAACGCCCTCATCGCCATGAGCAACGCGCCGGACGTTCCGCGCGAGCGCTTCACCGCGATGACGCGCCTGGACCACAACCGGGCGATCGCCCAGCTCGCCGAGAAGGCCGGCTGCGCGGTCACCGACATCGCGAAGATGTCGATCTGGGGCAACCACTCCCCGACGATGTTCCCCGACCTCTACCACGCGCAGGTCAAGGGCCAGAACGCGTTCGAGGCGATCGGCTCGGACCTGGACTGGTACCGCGACACCTATCAGCCGACCGTCGGCAAGCGCGGCGCGGCGATCATCGACGCGCGCGGTGCCTCGTCCGCCGCCTCGGCGGCCTCGGCGGCCATCGACCACGTCCACGACTGGGTCCTCGGCTCCGCCGACGGCGACACCGTGTCCATGGGCGTGCCGTCCGACGGGTCCTACGGCGTGGCCGAGGGCATCATCAGCTCCTTTCCGATCACCTGCGCCGGCGGTCAGTACACGATCGTCCAGGGCCTGGACGTCCCCGAGTTCGCGCAGGAGAAGATCGACGCGACGGTCGCCGAGCTGGTGGGGGAGCGGGACGCGGTCAAAGGCCTCGGGCTGATCTGAGTCGCGCCCGCCGGGGCTCGTGTCGGCGGGTGCTGGGGCGGGGGTCGGTGCACCCCCGCTCCGCTCCGCTCCGCTCGTCCCTCGCTTCGCGGGAGCCGCTCCGCGGGGGTCCACCGACACCCCGCTCGTTGTGCCGCCGTCCGGCGCCCGGCGGTCGGCCTCGCTCGCCGCTCGGTGGCGGGGCAGGGGTGGTCAGTTGTGCTCGGACTCCACGAAGCCCTTGAGCTTCCCGGGCATCGAGTCGCACAGTTGGCCGCGGAGGAGATCGGCCAGTGGGCCGCGGATGACCAGGCCGAGCTTGCGCCCAAGGTCCACGTAGAGGTGGTACGTGGCCTTCGTGCGCCCGTCCCCAAGGTCGACGAACTCCCACGAGCCGCGGACCTCCTTCAGGTCCCCTTCCTCCTGCTCCCACGACAGGCCGGTGGGGGCGTCGTAGGAGAAGCGCAGGTCTGACCGCAAGGTCCGGACCTTCCCGTCGACCTTGGTCTTCACGTAGGTCTGCTCGCCGCCGGGACCGCGCTCGGCCACTTCGGCGCTCTTGATCTCTGGCTGCCAGCGGGGGGAGCCCTCGACGTCGGCGGCAACCTCGTAGACGCGGTCGATCGGGGCGTCGATCTCGACGCTGGCGGAACCTTCGATGGCCATGGTGCTCCTGACGGTGGGGGCCGGACGACGGTCACCGTACCCCCGTGGCCGGGCGGTGTGAAGCGGTCAGGCTGCCTGCACCGGATGCCAGCCGCGGCCCTCCTTGCGTACCTGCCCCTCCTTCTGCAGGTCGGGCATGACGCGGTACAGGTAGTTCTGGGCGATGCCCATCGTCTGCGCGAGCTCGGGGATGGTGATCCCCGGCTGGGCCTGCACGGCGGCCAGCGCCTGCTTGGAGCGGGTCCCCGAGCCCTTCGGGCGCCCGCGGCCGGAGCCCTTGCCCGACGACGAGCGGCGGGAGCGTCGTGCGCTCGACGTGCCGGCGGACGGGTCCACCGTCACCCCGTCCAGAGCGGCGGCGGCCGCCTCCAGGCGGTGGAACTCGTCCACGAGAGGACGCAGCTCGTCCAAACGTGAGTGAATCTCCTGCTGCTTCTCCTCCAGAAAATCTGTCATCTGCTTATCATATCCCGAACGTGCGGGTCTGTCGGTATTTGCACAAGGTGATGTTCAGCGCGCGTGTCGCCCGGGCTCGGTAGCCGTCTGCACAGTAAGCATCGGTTCAGTGGTAAACACGAGCCCGGCGACAGCAGCGGATAGGCTCGCGGCATGCGTCATCGTGTTGCCGTCCTCGGGGCCTCGGAGGCCACCCGCATGCTCGCGCTGCTGCTGGTCGCGCGCGACGACTGCGACCTGGTCCTGGGCGCCGAGGACGGCGAAGCACTGGCCCACGCGGCACGCTCGCTCGGGGTCGAAGTGCGGGTCCAGGGCCCCGTCGAGGCGACGGCGCTGACCGCCGCGCGGATCGTCGTCGTGGTCGAGCCCGCGAGCGTCGACGCCGCCGACCTGGGCCGCCGCGCCCCCGACGCGCTGGTCGTCGTCGCGACCGCCACGCCCGAACCGGACGCGCGCACCCTGCAGGACACGCTGCGCTGGCCGCGCCAGCGGGTGGTCGGCATCGACGCAGGCACGGCCGCCGGCCCGCCGGTGCAACGCGCAGCGGCCGCGGCACACCTGCTCGACTGCGTGATCGCCGACCGTCAGTGCCAGGCGCCGGCGACCGTCCAGACCGACCACGACGGCGCGTGGGGCAGCGTCGTGGTGCGCCTGGGCGCGGTCGGCATCGTGGCCATCGGCGTCTGAGGACGCCGCCGCCGGCGGCGCGCCGTCAGCCCTCCAGCAGCCGCTTGAGCTTGTCCAGCGACGCCTGGGCCTCCCGGGCGGGCAGCCCGCCGACCAGGGCCTTGGAGGCCGCCGCGCCGAGCGGCCCCATCGGGGCCTTGAACTCGTTGCGGTAGTGAAAGCGCGTGCCCGAGTCAATGGCCTCCAGGCGGTAGCCGGTCTCGGCCTTGGAGCGGGCCGGGCCGGAGCCCTTCCACTCGGCGCGATGCGGGGCCTCACACCGCACAAGCTCCCACTTGACCTTGAACCTGGCTCCGCGCAGCACCAGCGTCTGCTCCATCCACGAGCCGACCTGCGGTTCACCGTCGGAGTGGTCGCCGAGCTTTCTGTGGATGCTCACCCACTTGCCCAGGCTCTGCGGATCCATGATGACCGCCCACACCTCCTCACACGAGGCGGAGAGATCGATCTGGGTGACGACGGGATCACTCATGTGACAGGCAACCTCATGGCTCTGGCCCGAGCGCCGTCAGCGGGCGCCGAGGACCTCGGTGTTCTCCCAGTCGCGCAGGGACCGTTCGATCGCCGCGTCGACTGAGTGCAGGCGCACCTTGAACCGGCCGGCCGCGTCGTGGTCGGGCTGCATCAGCAGGTCCGAGGCCAGGCTCTCCATCAGCGGCTCGATGAATCCCGCGTCCTCGCCGGCGATCGCCGCCGCGACTCTGGCGGCGACCGGGGTCAGGCTGATCGGCACCGTGATCGTCGGACGGTGCACGAGCATGTGGTCGCGGATACGCACGATCAGCTCGCCGTAGGTCACGATGTCGGGGCCGCCGATGTCGTAGACCTGCGACCCCGCCACCGTGGGGTCGGTCCCCGCCGCATGCAGCAGCGCCAACACGTCCCGCTCGTCGACGGGCTGGGTGCGGAAGCGGTGCCAGGGGGGCAACGGGAGCATCGGGGTGCGCTCGACCAGGCGCACCAGGAAGCGGAAGGACCGCGAGCGGGCGCCGATGACGATCGACGCGCGGAGGGCGACGGCCTCGGGAGCACCGGTCAGGAGGATCTCCTCCACGGCCAGGCGGCTGCCCAGGTGGCGGGAGGCGGCACGGTCGGTCGGCTCCGGACCGCCGAGGTAGACGACCCGGCGCAGCCCGGCGCTGCGCGCCGCCCGGGCGAAGTTCTCGGCCGCCGCACGCTCGGCGGTGTCGAACCCGTTGGCCGGGCCCTCCATGGAGTGGATGAGGTAGTAGCCCACGTCGATCCCGTCCAGG
The DNA here is from genome assembly GCA_038234375.1 of Solirubrobacterales bacterium. GTDB lineage: Bacteria > Actinomycetota > Thermoleophilia > Solirubrobacterales > Solirubrobacteraceae > Paraconexibacter. Next base: position 5,082 of record JBBSUL010000151.1, read on the forward strand.
GCGCGCTCCAGGCCCTGGCCGGTCACCGCGTCGCCCGCGACGATCTCGTCCACCGGCACCGTCACGCGCTCGGGTGACCGGGCGAAGGCCCGCACCTGGTGCCCGGAGGCCCGCAGACGGGGGACGAGGGCGCCACCGACGTAGCCGGAGGCGCCGGTGACGAGCACACGGGACATGGGTCCTGCAGGGTACGGCGGTCGGCGTCAATACGATCGCTCGCCGCGATGCAGCTCATCCGTGACATGCACGACCGCGCCCGCAGCACGCTGCCGGAGGCGACCTACGACTACTTCGCCGGCGGGGCCGGCGACGAGCGCACGCTGGTCGAGAACGAGTCGGCGTGGCGGGACTGGTGGCTCGTGCCACGGATGCTTACCGGGGTCGGGCGGGCCGACCCGTCGGTCGATCTGCTCGGACGTAGGCTGGCCGCACCGGTGCTCGTGGCGCCCGTCGCCGCCCAGCGCCTCGTGCATCCCGACGGCGAGCTGGCCTGCGCCCGCGCCGCCGCCGCCGCCGGGACGGTGTTCTGCCTGTCCACCCGGGCGACGACGGACCTGGCCGACGTGGCCGCCGCCGCGCCCGACGCGCCCCGTTGGTTCCAGCTCTACGTCGGACCCGACCGCGACCCCGTGGCGGCGATGCTCCGCCGGGCGCGCGAGCACGGCTACGAGCAGATCGTTCTGACCGTCGACCTGCCGGTCGCCGGTCGCCGCGACCGGGAGGAGCGCCACGGGCCGGTCGCCTACCCGGAGGGCGTGAGCGTCACCGGCCACCTCGGGTCCGCCGCCGACCCGAGCGCACAGGCCAAGCCGATGGTCGGCGGCTGGCCGGCGCTGCGGTGGGAGGACGTCGCCTGGGTTCGCAAGGTCAGCGGCCTGCCGGTGATGGTCAAGGGGATCCTCACCGCCGCCGACGCGGCCCTGGCGGTGCGGGCGGGCGTGAGCGCAATCGTCGTGTCCAACCACGGAGGGCGGCAGCTGGACGGGTGTCTGCCGACCGCGATCGCCCTGCCCGACGTCGTGGCCGCGGTGGCCGGCGCCGTCCCCGTCCTGGTGGACGGTGGCATCCGCGACGGCGGTGACGTCGTGCGCGCGCTGGCGCTCGGCGCGTCCGCGGTCCTCCTCGGGCGCCCGTGCATCTGGGGCCTGGCCTGCGGGGGGCAGGCTGGGGTCACCGAGGTCCTGGACGGACTCATCGCCGACGTGGCCCGGACGATGATCCTGGTGGGGGCCGGAGGGGTGGCCGAGGTCGGACCGGCGCACGTCCGCCGGCGTCCCTGACCCGCGCGCGACTCCGCGTCGGTGTCACGTCGAACCACCCGCCAGAACAGAACGCGCGGAAGGTACGGGATCTTCGTCGCCGCCTGGGGGCGAGATGTGCGTCCCGGCGACCTCATGCGAGGTGCCCGACGAAATCGTCGGCATTTGCGGCATGCCGTTTTCGTGAAAGGTGCGAGGTGCGGAAACGGCGGTTGCTCGGGGGCGCGGACGTGTGGTTGGCTGCGCCCGTCGCCGGGGACGGATCCCGGCCCTCAACACGGATGAAGGGACAATGGGCAGATGGCTTTGACTCGGACAGCAGGACGTGCAGGCGTGCGCAAGGTGTCGTGTGAGCAGTGCTTCTTCCACCGCAACCTGCTGTGCGCGCTGCAACTGGACGCCCCGTGCTCGACGTTCCGGCCCGACTCGCCCGAGGGACTCAAGCCCCCCCAGCAGATGCGCTTCGAGTTCCGCAGCGAGCAGCGCACGCGGGCGGCGTGGGCGTTCCCGTCGGCGCAGGAGCAGGCCGCGCGGTACGCCGGCGCCGGCGCGTAGGCGCAGGCGGCGCAGGCAGCA
>JBBSUL010000152.1:0-6868 GCA_038234375.1 Solirubrobacterales bacterium
ATGCTCGTCGCCGCCAAGGTCGACGCCGAGCACCCGTGGGGCCCGGGGAAGATCATCAACTCCCACCCCGGCGTCAGCCACAACTACCTGCGCAACCACGAGTTCAACATGTGGTTCACGCTCGCCGTCGAGCAGGACTCCAAGCTCGGCCTGCAGGGGACGCTGGACGTCCTGCAGGAGCTGACCGGCGCGGAGTCCATTCGCCAGCTGCCGACGTTGCAGCTGTTCAAGATCCGCATGGACCTGGAGATGGGCGGGGACACCAAGTCGCTGCAGGCCGAAGGTGCCGCCCAGGCCCCCATCGAGCTGGCGATGCAGGACTACACCCAGACCGACGTCGACGTCATCCGGGCCACGCAGGGCGACCTGCCGGTGGTCAGCGAGCCGTACGTCGACGCGGCCGCCGCTCTGGGCTGGAGCCAGGACGAGCTGCTCAACCACCTCGCCCGCATGCAGGATCGCGGGATCCTGCGCCGTGTCGCAGCGATCCTCTACCACCGCCGCGCCGGCTTCTCGGCCAACGGGATGGGCGTCTGGGAGGTCCCCGAGGACCGCATCGACGAGCTCGGTCCGCGGATGGCCGCGGTGCGCGGCATCAGCCACTGCTACCAGCGCCCGACCTACCAGGATTGGCCCTACTCGGTCTTCACGATGGCCCACGGGCGCTCCAAGGAGGAGTGCGACGCGGTGCTGGACTCGATCGCCGAGTCCACCGGCATCACCGAGCGCGCCACGCTGTACTCGTCCACCGAGTTCAAGAAGATCCGCCTGCTGTACTTCACCGACGACTTCAAGAACTGGGAACGGGAGTACGGCGGGGCCTGACGGGCTGGCACACCAGCTCGCAGGACGCCTGGCCGCATCACGCTGGCGCAGTCGTCCGCTGCCCCTCTGCGATCATCCGCTGGTGGCCGCCTCCCTGACCGACACGAAGTCCGTCGAGCTGTACGCGCAGGCCGTCCGCCGCCTGCCCGGCGGCGTCAACTCCCCGGTCCGGGCCATGCGCGCGATCGGCCGCGACCCGCTGTTCGTCGACCGCGCCGCGGGCGCGCAAATCGTCGATGTCGACGGCAACCGCTACGTGGACTACGTGTGCTCCTGGGGGCCGCTCATCCACGGGCACGCCCACCCGGAGATCCTCGAGGCGGTGATCGCCGCCGCCGCGCGCGGGACGACCTTCGGGGCGCCGACCGAAGGCGAGGTCCGCCTCGCCGAGGAGGTCGCGCGGCGCATCCCCTCGATCGAGATGCTGCGCATGACCTCCTCGGGCACCGAGGCGGCGATGAGCGTCATCCGCCTGGCGCGTGCGGTGACCGGCCGCGAGAAGCTGCTCAAGTTCGCCGGGGCCTATCACGGGCATGTGGATGGTCTGCTCGCGGAGGCGGGCAGCGGCCTGGCCACCGCCGCCCTGCCCGCGTCGCCGGGTGTCCCGGCCGCGGCGACGGCCAACACGGTCATCGTGCCGTGGAACGACGCCGACGCCGTGGTGGCCGCCTGCGCGGAGCACGAGTTCGCCGCGATCCTCGCCGAGCCCTACCCGGCGAACATGGGCCTCGTCCCGCCGGACGACGGCTTCCTGCAGCTCCTACGCGACCAGGCCGACGCCACCGGGGCGCTGCTCGTGTTCGACGAGGTCATCACCGGCTTCCGCGTCGCCCACGGCGGTGCGCAGGAGCGGACCGGGGTCACACCCGACGTCACCGTCCTGGGCAAGATCATCGGCGGCGGCCTGCCGGCGGCGGCCTACGGCGCCTCGCGGCAGATCATGGAGCACGTCGCCCCGGCCGGCCCCGTCTACCAGGCGGGCACCCTCAGCGGAAACCCGCTCGCCGTGGCCGCCGGCCTCACCACGCTGCGCCTGCTGGACGAGGCTGCCTACGCGCGCCTGACCGCCACCACCGAGGCGCTCGCCGCGGGCCTGCGCGACGCCGCCGGCGCCACCGCAGTCCAGGTCGTGAGCGTCCCGGGCCTGGTGACCGTGTTCTTCTCAGGCGCGCCGGTCCGCGACTACGCCGGCGCGCAGGCTTGCGACCTCGAGGCGCACGCCGCGTGGATCCGGGCGCTGCTGGCCCGCGGCGTCTACGCCCCGCCGTCGCAGTTCGAGGCGTGGTTCCCATCGTTGGCCCACGGCGAGGAGCAGCTCGAGGCCACCCTCGAGGCCGCCGCCGCCGCGTTTGCCGAGGTGCGCCGGTGAGCCCGGCCGGCAACGGGCCGCTCCACGCCCTCGCAGCGGTCCTTCGCGCCGAGGGCGGCCTGATCGCCGCCTCCGTCTGCGACCCCGCCCCGGAGGCGGACGCCACGCTGGGTGCGCTGGCAGCGGGCGGCCCCCGGGCGCACGGGGAGCGGGCGGCCTACGCCGAGATCGTCGAGGCCGTCCACGAGGGGCACCTCGTCCACACCGCCCCGGGCGCCCGAGGGCGCATCGTGTCCACCCCCGACGAGGACCTCGCCCTGCTCGTGGGCGACCGCCTCTACGCGCTGGGGCTGTCCCGCCTGGCCGAGCTCGGTGACCTGGACGCGGTGGCCGAACTGGCGGATACCATCGTCCTCGGCGCGCAGGCCCAGGCGACGGGGGACTCAGAGCTCGCCGCCGCGGCGTGGGAGGCCGGCGCGACCGCCGTCGGATACGGCTCCTCCAAGGCCCTGCAGACCGCAAAGACGGCCGCGCGCAACGGCGATCCGTCCGGTCCGTCTGCTCTGCGGGCTGCGGCGCGCCAGCTTGCCGGCACTGGCACGAACGGACCACGGCACCGAATACCCTAAGTCAGCGATAATATTCCCTCCGCTTCCCCACGGAGCGACTCTGAACGACCTGCTCTCAGCTTCCCAGGAGCCCGCCTTGCCAGACCGCCGGATCACCAAGAGCAAGTACACCGCCGACCGGGGGATGCCGGGCGCCTTCGAGGGCGAGACCGTCACCCGTCGCCGCTTCATGACGGGCACCGCCCACACCGCGGGCGGCATCGCCGCGGCGGCGTTCCTGCTGCCGTCCCTCGGCTTCGCGATGGGGCCGGTCTTCGAGAAGCGCGAGCAGTCCTGGCAGGACGTCGGGCCCGTCGGCGAGTTCCCCGACGACACCTACATCCCGAAGACGATCCAGATCTCCAACGGCATAGGCGAGATCGGCAAGTCCACGGTGTACATGCGCAAGCACAACGACTCCATCGACGGTGAGAGAAAGGACGAGTACGACGGCTACATCGCGATCTCCACGCGTTGCATGCACCTCGGCTGCCCTGTCCGCTTCACCGCGGCCGCCCAGCGTTTCATCTGCCCGTGCCACGGCGGGGTGTACGACTTCGTCGGGCGCGTCAGCGGCGGCCCGCCCGTCCGTCCCCTTGACCGCTTCTACACCCGTGAGCGGGCCGGCCAGGTCCAGATCGGTCCGCGCTTCTCGCTCAACGAAGAACTGCGCCGGTTCTCGCCCCGGGACCCGGGCGAGCCGCTGGACGGCATCGGCCAGTATCTGTACCCCTCCCGCCCGTCGATCCGCAAGCTCCCCAACACCTGAGATCCGGTAGCCCATGCCCAAGCTCAAGCTCCCCGCTCCGCCCCTCCCACCCGGCATCAAGAAGGCGCCGCCCAAGCGCCCCGACGCCCCGAAGCAGAAGCCCCTCGACGTCGTGGCCGAGGCCGGCGCGACCGCGGTGGACTGGGTCGACGAGCGCACGTCGCTGTCCGGTGGCGCGCGCTGGATGATGTTCCGCAAGGTGCCCAAGGGCACCAACTGGTTCTACACCCTCGGCTCGGCGACGATGTTCGCCTTCATCAGCCAGGCGGTCACCGGCGTCTTCCTGGCCATGTACTACCGGCCGGACGCTGCGGGCGGAGCGTACGAGTCGATGCGCCACGTCAACGACGACGTCTTCCTCGGCGAGTTCGTGCACGGCATGCACAAGTGGGGCTCGTCGGTGATGGTCATCCTCGTCTTCCTGCACATGGCCCGCACATTCTTCTTCGGCGCGTACAAGTACCCGCGTGAGCTGAACTGGATCATCGGCGTCGTCCTGCTCATCCTCACCATGGCGATGTCGTTCACCGGCTACCTGCTGCCGTTCGACCAGCGCTCGTACTGGGCGACCGTCGTCGGCGTGAACATCAACGGCACGGGCCCGCTCGTCGGCCCCTACCTGTCGGACTTCCTGCGGGCCGGCCCGGAGTTCACCGCCACCACACTGTCGCGGTTCTACGCGATCCACATGCTGCTCATCCCCGGCATCCTCGGGGCGCTCGTCGGCTTCCACCTGTACCTCGTGGCCAAGCTCGGCACCACCGCGCCGCCGTGGCAGAAGCTGCCCGACAGCGTCACCCCGGACGACGAGGAGCGGGCATGAACCAGCGCGAGAAGGAGCAGTACCTGCGCGAGTACATGGCGCTGAAGTCGGCCGGCAAGCCGTTCTTCCCGTACGCCGTGGCCAAGGACGGCCTGATGGCCGTCGTCGTGATGGCGGCGATCATCATCATGGCGCTCGTGCTCGGCGCCGAGCTCGGCCCCAAGGCCGACCCCACGACGACGACGTACACGCCGCGACCGGAGTGGTACTTCTTCTTCCTCTTCGAGGTCCTGCGCGTCATCAAGCCCGCCGAGCTCGTCCCGCTGGCCACCATCGGCGTGCCGACGATCGCCATGATCCTGCTGTTCCTGCTGCCGTTCTACGACCGCTCCCCCGAGCGTCGTCCCGAGCGCCGCCCCCTCGCGACCGCGGCGGGCGTGTTCACGATCATCGCGATGGGCTACCTCACCTACGAGGGGGCGGTCGCCGGTCCGCCCACCCAGATCGACATGCCGACGCCCACGGCGGTGATCGCCCAGGGCCCCGCCTTCGTGAAGCAGTACGAGGCGGGCAGACAGGTCGTCGCCCAGTCCGGGTGCGAGGCCTGTCACCAGTTCGGCGAGAACGGCAACTCCGGCCCCGGGCCGCCGCTGACTCAGATCGCCAGCCGGCTGGGCAAGCAGGCGATCGCCCGCACGCTCGTCAACCCGACGGCTCCCATGCCCTCGTTCATCAACCTGCAGCAGGACAGTCCGGAGAAGTTCAGCGCCATGCTCACCTTCCTCTCGCAGCTCAAGGGCGAGAAGTAGGTGGCATCGCCGGCGCAGGCGGGGACACTGGAGGCGCCGCAGGTCCGGGCGATGTTCGATCGGATCGCCGGGTTCTACGACCTGCTCAACTCGGTGATGACGGCCGGGCTGCACCACCGCTGGCGGCGCCGCGCCGTCGACTTGGCGGCGGTCGGGCCCGGCAGCCGCGTCGTGGACGTGGCGACCGGCACCGGCGACCTGGCCGTCGAGCTCGCCGGGCGGGTGGGCCCGTCGGGGTCGGTGACGGCCTCGGACTTCTCCGAGGAGATGCTCACCCGGGCACGGACAAAGGCGCCGGCGGTGACCTTCGAGTGGGCCAACGCCCTGGAGCTGCCCTACGACAGCGACACGTACGACGCGGCCACCGTCGGCTTCGGCGCCCGGAACTTCTCGGACCTCGACGCGGGCTTGGCGGAGATGGCGCGGGTCGTCCGGCCCGGCGGCCGCGTGGTCGTCCTGGAGATCACGACCCCGACCAAGCCACCGCTGTCGACGTTCTTCCGGCTGTGGTTCGACCGGGTCGTCCCGGTGCTCGGCCGGCTGGCCGGCGACCCCGAGGCGTACGCGTACCTGCCGAGCTCGGTCAAGCGCTTCCCCGGCCCGCACGCCCTGGCGGGCCACCTGGCCGGGGCGGGCCTGGTGAACGTCCGCTACGTGCTCACGGCGGGCGGCATCATCGCCATGCACGTCGGCGAGAAGCCGGCGCCCCCCGCGGCCTGACGATGGCGCTGGCGCCCGAGGCCGCACCGATCGCGGCGGCGGCCGGCGAGCACGTCCCCGAGCTGCTCGCCGACATCGAGCGTCGGCTCGGCGAGATCGCGTCCGCCTACCCCGAGCCGCTGGCGGGCTGGGCGGCGGGGACGATCGCCGCCGGCGGCAAGCGTCTGCGGCCCCTGCTCGTCCTCGTCGCCGCCGGCCCGCCCGAGCGCTGGCGCGACGGGGCCGCCGCCGGCCTGGTCCGGGCGGGGGTCGCGGTCGAGCTCGTCCACTCGGCCACGCTCGTCCACGACGATGTCCTGGACGCTGCCGGGCTGCGGCGCGGCCACCCGACGGTCTGGGCCTCCGCCGGGCGCGACGCGGCCGTCGCCACCGGGGATGCCCTGTTCGCGGACGCGTTCGCCGAGCTCGTCCGGTCCGGTGACCCCGCGCAGGTCCGCGAGCTGTCCCGGGCGGGATCGGCCCTCGCCGAAGGCGAGCTGCGCCAGCGGGCTGACGCCTGGGACGTGACGGTGCCGGTGCAGCGGTACCTGCACCGCTGCGAGCTGAAGACCGCACGGCTGTTCGAGGCCGCATGTGCGCTCGGTGCCCTGGAGGCCACCGGTGACGCCCAGCTCGCCGACCGCCTGATCGCGTTCGGGCGCTCCGTCGGCCTGGCCTTCCAGCTGCTGGACGACGTGCTCGACGTCAGCGGCCCGGCGGAACGGACGGGCAAGCACCGCGGGACCGACCTGCTGGACGGCACCGTGACCCTCCCCCTCCTGCTGGCCCGCGAGCGCGACCGGGAGGTCGCGGCCGTCGACCTGCGGACGGTCACCACACCGGAGCAGGCGGAGGAGCTGTGCGACGCGATCGCCGCGTGCGGGGCGCTCGACGCCGCCCGGCGGCAGGCCCTCGACCTGGTCGCCGCCGCGAAGGCCGGGCTTCCTGACGGCCTGCCCACGACCCAGCGCGTCGCGTTCGACCTGGTGGCCGACGGGGTCGTTGCCCGATACGCGTAGCCGTGGTTGCTGGTCTCCGCGGCAGTTGCCTGCGCGTTCGCGAGCCCGATACGCGTAGCCGTGGTTG
>JBBSUL010000153.1:0-6820 GCA_038234375.1 Solirubrobacterales bacterium
ACCGCGGGACGACCTCGAGGAACAGCTGCCCCGAGTAGCCGTCGGCGATCTCGTCGAAGCGGTGGTTGCGGTCGGTCATGACGCGCGTGAACACGTCAAGGCGTCCCGTCGAGCTTTTCGGATTGGCCTTGGCGCGGATCCCCGGCGGGAGCGCGAGCTCCTCGTTGAGCGCGATCAGGTACGGCCGGTCGCGCTCCAGCACCGCGCCGTCACGCAGGTCGATCTCCCCGAACGCGATGTCGGCGACCTTCTCGGTCACCGACGACTGCGAATCCGGCAGGAAGCTGCAGCGCAGCTGCCACGCGCGCTCGCCGAGCGTCAGGTCAACGCTCGCGGGCTGGACGGCGTTCGCCGGGCGCTGGTAGCGGGGGGACGAGAGCCAGCCCTCGGCGATCGCGCGGTGCAGCTCCTGGGACGGGAGCACCCCGCGCGACGCGGGGTCGTGCCCACGCTCAGTGGTCGCTGGGGAAGCCGAAGTCGAGCCGCTCACAATGCGTGTCCTCGTGGAGTTCGATCGGGCGGCCACGGCCGCCGAAGACGAGCTGCCCATTCAAGCGGACGCCGACCGCAGCCGACGGCGACGACCGAGCAAACACGGGCAGAAGGTTCGGCGACGCTACAGCCCGTAGGACCGCCCGATGACCTCGAGCATGATCTCGTCGGTGCCCGCGCCGATGCGGTTCAGGCGCAGGTCCCGCCACACCCGCTCGACGCCGTACTCCTTCATGTAGCCCGCCCCGCCGTGGATCTGGATGCACTCGTCGGCGACCTCGACGGCGATCCGCGAGGCGTAGAGCTTGGCCATCGAGATCTCACGGACCGGGTACTCGCCGTTCTGGAAGCGCCACGCGGTCAGGTACACCATCTGGCGGGCGGTCTCGATCTTCGTGGCCATCTCCGCGAACTTGTGGCGCGTGACCTGGAACTTGCCGATCTCGCGCCCGAACGCCTTGCGCTCCAGCGCGTACTTGAGGGTCTGGTCGAAGCAGTGCTGGGCCCCGGCCACGCAGCCCGCGGCGCCGATCAGCCGCTCGCCCTGGAGCTCCCAGCTGATGTGGTAGAAGCCCTTGCCGATCTCCCCGAGCACGGCGGAGGCGGGGACGCGGACGTCCTGGAAGGCCAGCAGCGCGGTATCCGAGGCGTGCATGCCGAGCTTCTTCAGGCGCTGCTCGCGGACGACGCCCGGGGCGTCCATCGGCACGAGGAACAGGGTGATGCCGCCGTGCCCGGCGTCCACGTCGGTCTTGGCCACGAGCACGATCACGTCGGCGCGGTGCCCGTTGGTGATGTACGTCTTGGACCCGTTGATGACGTACTCGTCTCCGTCGCGCACCGCGCGGGTCTTGATGCCCGCCACGTCGGAGCCGGCGTCGGGCTCGGTGATTCCCAGGCACAGGATCTTCGTCCCGGCGATGGCCGGCGCGGCCCATTCCTGCTTCTGCTCCTCGGTCCCGAACGCGAGGATCGGGGGCATCGCCATGTCCGTCTGCACGGCCAGGCCCATGGCCAGGCCGCCCGAGCGGGCGTGGACGATCTCCTCGGCGAGCACGAGCGCGGAGTAGTAGTCGCCGCCCTGGCCGCCGTACTGCACGGGCTTGTCGAGGCCGAGGAACCCGAGCTCGCCCATCCGCGTGAAGACCGAGTCCGGGAACGTCGTCTCCTCCCACTCCTCCGCGTGGGGGGCCAGCTCCTTCTTGGCGAACGCCCGGATCGACTCGCGCAGCTGGTCGTGCTCGTCGGTGAAGATGAAGTGCTTGCGCTGCGAGGCGTGGTCGGGCTTGATAACGGCGTCGGCGGTGGTCATTGGCCCGACGGTACCGGCCGCCGGAGGGAAAGTAAACAGTGGCACTACTCACTTCTCGCGTGCGACCCAGTCTGGCGGGCGGGCCGCTGACACCCCGGTCCGTTGACCAGTCGCCGCGGACGCCATGTCGGTAGCGTCACGCCCCGCATGAGCTTCAGCACCGTTCGGTACGAGGTCGACGCGGCGGGGGTCGCCGCGATCGCGATGGATCAGCCCGACTCGCGTAACGCGTTCTCCGACGCGCTGCTCGACGACCTGCTCGCCGCGTTCACCCAGGCCCGCGACGACGAGGCAGTGCGCTGCGTCGTGCTCGCCTCGACCCACCCCACAACGTTCAGCTCCGGCGGCAACCTCGGCGGGTTCGCCGCCGACGTGCCGCTCGTGCACAAGCACGCCGGCACGACCCGCTTCCCGCGCCTGTTCACGCTGATCGGCGAGCTCGGCAAGCCGGTCGTCTGCGCCGTCGACGGGCACTGCCTGGCCGGGGCCTTCGGCCTCGCGCTGGCCTGCGACCTCATCGTCGCGTCCGACAAGGCGACCTTCGGGGCTCCGGAGATCAACATCGGCGCCTTCCCGTTCATGATCGCCGCGCTCATCTACCGCAACCTCCCGCGCAAGAAGGCCACCGAGCTCATGATGCTCGGCGACCGCATCGACGCCGCCGAGGCCGAGCGCCTCGGGATCGTCAACCGCGTCGTGCCCGCGGCAGAGTTCGACGGTGCCGTGCAGGACTGGGCCGGGCGCCTGGCCGCGAAGTCCCCGCTGATCATGCGCCTGGGCAAGGACGCGCTGTGGCGCCAGCAGGACATGCCGATCGAGGACGCGTGGGACTTCCTGCGCGCCCAGTTGACCGTCGCCTTCTCGACCGACGACCTGAAGGAAGGGGTCTCGGCCTTCTTCGACAAACGGGACCCCGTCTGGACCGGGCAATGAACCGTCGCGACCCGGGCGCCGATCGGTGAGCGTCGACGACAGCCGGCAGGTCGTCGCACTGCTGTGCCGGACCGCCGACCGCGACCGGGAGGGCATGAAGGGCGCCGCCGCGCTCGGGGAGCGCCTCGGCGCCCGGGCGATCGGCGCGCCGTCGGACCCGCGGCCGTCCACCCACGCCGAGGACCTCAAGGCGGCCCGCGGCTGCCTGCTGGAGGCCGGCGGCCAGCTCGACGACGCCTTCGAGGCCGGCAAGGTGCCGATCCTCCTGGCGGGCTCGTGCGCGATCTGCGTGGCGACCCTGCCCGTCGTGGTCCGCCACCACCCGGACGCGCTCGTGCTGTGGCTCGACGCGCACCCGGACTTCCACACGCCGGACACGTCGGCGTCCTCGGGGCTGGGCGGCATGGCCCTGTCGGGGGCGTGCGGCCTGTGGGACACCGGCTTCGGGGCGGGCCTGGAACCCGGGCACGTCGTCATGTTCGGGGTCCGTGACATGGACGGCGGCGAGCAGGTGCTGCTCGAGCGCCACGGGGTCGGGACCGTCGACCGGCCGGGGGCCCTCGCGGACCTGCTGGACGCGCGCGAGGTGTTCATCCACCTCGACCTCGATGTCCTGGACCCCGACGTGCTGCCGGCCACCGAGCCGGCCCCCGGCGGGCTGGAGCTCGAGCAGCTGTACCGCCTGCTGGACCTTGTCGCCGGCGCCGCGGACGTCGTCGGCGTTCAGGTCACCTCCGCGCACCCCGACCACGCCGACGCGCTCGCCGAGGTCCTCGCCCCCCTCCTTTGACTGACGCGTGCTCTGCGAGACACCCCAAGCCGCGAGAAGCGAGCCCCCAGACGAGCTTCTCGCAATGGCGTCGAGCCCCTGGGCGAGGCGTCCACCGTGATGAGGGTCACAGGAACATGCGTTCGTCGCTGCCACAATGGTTGCAGTGACAACCATGTACTCCGCGCTGAACATCCGTGACATCACTCCCGACGACAAGGGCGCGCTCACGCGCCTGCACGAGGGCCTGTCCGCCGAGACCCGCTTCCGCCGCTACCACGCGGCCAAGGGCGACCTGACGACGGGGGACCTGCGTTACCTCACCGAGATCGACGGGCACCGCCACGTCGCCGTCGTGGCCGAGGACCCCGCCCGCCCGGGCGAGCTGCTCGGCGTCGCCCGGGCGGTCGCCGACCCAGAGGCGCTCGAGGCCGAGCTGGCGATCGTCGTCCGTGACGACGTCCAGGACGAGGGCGTCGGCGCCGACCTCGTCGATGCCCTGCGCCGCCGCGCGCGCGACGAGGGCATGGGCAGCCTCATCGCCGAGGTCCAGGCCGACAACCACCGTGCGCTTCGCTTTTTCCAAGGGCAGGGTGCCCGTCTGCGGCGCACCGGCGGATGGGCCGGCGTCCAGGCGCTCGTGCTGCCGCCGCGCTGAGGGCCGTCGCTCGCCCGGCGCCTTGCACGCGTCCGGCGTCTGCGACAGAGTGGGCAGTAGGACTTCCCACTCCCCACGGAGGACGTGCGCCATGGCCACCCTCGACGATCCCGTCGTCATCACCTGCTCGATCTCCGGGTCGCTCGCCAACCGCGAGCAGTGCCCGGCCATCCCCTACACGCCCCAGGAGTACGCCGCCGAGGCGCGGCGGGTCGTCGACGCCGGCGGCGTGCACATCCACATCCACGCCCGCAAGCCCGACGGCACGCCCTCGTACGACATCGAGGACTTCCAGGCCATCTCGGACGCGATCCGCGCCGAGGTCGGCGACGCGGCGATCGTCAACTTCTCGACCGGCGCGATGGGCGTGTCCTTCGAGCAGCGCGCCGCCTACCTGCGCGCGTGCCGTCCCGAGGTCGCCGCCCTGAACATGGGCTCGATGAACTACGCCAAGTACTCGTCGCGGCGCAAGGACTTCGTCTTCAGCACCGTGTTCGCCAACCCGTTCACCGAGATCATCGAGTTCCTCAAGGTGATGAACGAGCTCGGCATCAAGCCCGAGCACGAGTGCTTCGACGTCGGCCACGTCGGCTCGTTGGCCCCGCTCATCGACATGGGGGTGTTGAAGACGCCACTGCACGTGGACTTCGTCATGGGTGTGACCGGCGGCGTCCCGCCGACCGCGCGCAACCTCGCGGCGATGGCCGACAACCTCCCGGAGGGAGACCATCACTGGGGCGTGATCGGGATCTCGCGGGTGCAGTGGACGATGGTCGCCGCCGCGCTGAGCCTCGGCGGGTCGATCCGCGTGGGCCTGGAGGACAACTTCTACCTGCCCGACGGCACCGTCGCCCGCTCCAACGGCGACCTCATCGCCAAGGCCGCGCAGATGACCGTGGACGCGGGGCGCCGCCCGGCCACGGTGGCCGAGGCCCGGGCGGCGCTCGGCCTGCCGGCGACCCCGCTGGCGATGACCGCGGCCTGAGGGCGCGTCGCGGCCATGAACGGGGACGGGCTGCTGAAGATGAGCGAGCTGGCGGAGGCCTCGGGCGTCTCGGCCGGCACGATCAAGCACTACCTGCGCGAGGGGCTGCTCGGCGGCGGGGCCGACGACGATGTCGTGCGCACCTCGCGCAACATGGCCTACTACCCGCCGCGGTACGTGGAGCAGGTGCGCCTCATCAAGCGCCTGCAGGAGGACCGCTTCATGCCGCTGAAGGTCATCAAGGAGGTCATCGCCGGCGACCCGTCGCGCGCACAGGCGCTCGTCGTGCTGGAGGACCGCATCCTCGAACACGCCGCCGCGGTGAGAGAGGCCGGCGAGCGCGTGAGCGCCGCCGAGGTCCGTGAGCGCTACGACCTGCCCCAGCGGATGCTCGACCGCCTGGCCGAGCTGGAGGTCCTCACCCCCGACGAGCGCGGCTACGACGCAGATGACGTGGCGATCATCGAGGCGATGACGCGCTTCCGCGCCGGTGGCTACGACGAGCAACTGGGCTTCACCGTCTACGAGACGCTGCGCTACAAGCAGGCGCTGGAGCCGCTCGTGCGCGAGGAGGTCCGCTCCCTGCTGGACCGCCTGGCCGGCGAGGTCTCCCCCGAGCGCGCCGCGCAGATCGTCACCGCCGGCGCCCAGCCGCTGCGCGAGCTTGTGGGCGCCATGCACTCAAAGCTGCTCTTGGCGGAGCTGCGCCGGGCGCGGTAGCGTCGGGAGCGTATGCCCCTCTCGCGGCGCTCCCCCGCGCGCCTGGTCGCCGTGCTCGCCCTGGCCCTGGTCGGCCTGGCCGCCCTGGCCTTACCGGCGCCTGCGACCGCCGCGGAGGCAGCGGTCGTCCGCGCCGGTCCCATATCCGGCGCCAAGGGCAACGGTGACTCCCCGGAATCGGCGGTCTCGGCGGGCGGGCGCTACATCGCGTTCGCCTCGAACGCGTCGAACCTGGATCCCGCCGACCGCGACGGCGTCGAGGACATCTTCGTCCGCGACACGGCGATCAACACCACGACGCTCGTCAGCCGCGCCACCGGGCCCTCCGGCGCCAAGAGCAACGGCAGGTCCTTCCACCCGGTGATCTCGGCCGACGGCCGCTTCGTGGCCTTCCAGGCGCGCGCGACGAACCTGGATCCCGCCGACACCGACAGCCACTACAGCGTGTTCGTGCGTGACCTGGCGGCCGAGACGACCACGCTGGTCAGTCGCGACGAGGGCATCGCCCGCGACTCGTACGAGCCCGCGATCTCCGGTGACGGCCGCCACGTCGCCTACACCACGTTCGTGCCGAGGTTCACCACCGCGCCCGACGGCACGAGCGTCCCCGTCCCGGATGGAAGCGGCCGCAGTCCGGGGGTGTACGTGCGTGACCTCGCGGCCAACACGACCACCCTCGTCAGTCGCGCCAGCGGATCGACGGGTGCCCCCGCGGATGGTGGTGCCTCGAGGCCCGCGATCTCCGACGACGGGCGTTACGTCGCGTTCAGCTCGCGCGCGCAAAACCTGGACGCCGCCGCCACCGACGGCAGCGGGTACGTGTACGTGCGCGACACCCGGACGGACACGACGGCGCTGGTCAGCCGCGCGTCCGGTCCGAACGGCCGCGCTGGCGGCTCCTCAGATGCCGACGGGATCTCCGGCGACGGGCGCTACGTCGTGTTCAGCTCG
>JBBSUL010000154.1:0-6786 GCA_038234375.1 Solirubrobacterales bacterium
GATCGCCTACCAGCAGACGCAGTCGCGCGTGGCGATCGGGTCCGGCGAGAAGACCGGTCGCGGAGACCGGGCCACGCAGACCTCCTACAACTTCCTCCCCGAGCACCACACGGACTTCATCTTCTCCGTCGTGGGTGAACGCTGGGGCTTCATGGGCGCCGCACTGGTGCTCTCGCTGTATTCCCTGCTGATCTGGCGGGGCCTGCGGGCGCTGACGATGGCGAAGAACCTGTACGGCGCGCTACTCGCCGGGGGCATCACCGCGATGCTCCTCTTCCAGGTCTTCATCAACGTCGGCATGACCGTGGGAATCATGCCGATCACCGGCATCCCCCTGCCGCTCATGAGCTACGGGGGCTCGTCGGTCATCACCACCTTCCTGGCCATCGGCCTGCTGCAGTCGATCTACGCGCAAGGGCGCGCATCCGCTGCCGGCAAGGGCCGAGTGCTGGGCTTTTCGCCTTAGAGAGAGAGTTCGTTTTGAGAAAGCAAGTGCTGGTCAGCGTCGACCGGGCCGAAACCCGGATCGCGCTATTGGAGGCGACCGGACAGGTCCCCGCCAAGTCCTCCGGCGGCCGCGGCCGCGGACGAAGCTCCGCCCCGAAGCCGAGCGCCAAGTCGGTCGACGGCTACCGCGTCGCCGAACTGTACTTCGAGCGCCGGGGCAACCGATCGATCGTCGGCAACATCTACAAGGGCAAGGTCGACAACGTCCTGCCCGGGCTGGAGGCGGCGTTCGTCGACATCGGCCTGGACAAGAACGGCTTCCTGCACGTCGACGAGATCGTGCTGCCCGGCGTCGAGACCGTTCGCCGCGGCCGCGGCAAGGACGACGGTGGCAAGAAGATCTCCGACCTGCTCAAGCCGGGCCAGGAGATCGTCGTGCAGGTCGTCAAGGACCCGCTGAAGTCCAAGGGCGCGCGGCTGTCGATGGACCTCACGGTGGCCGGGCGCTACATGGTCTACACGCCTACGGGCGAGGGCATCGGCGTCTCCAAGCGCCTGGATGACAAGGAGCGTGAGCGCCTGCGCAAGGAGGCCAAGGGCCTGGACCTCGACGGCGGCGGGGCCATCGTCCGCACCGCCGCGCACGGGGCGGTGCGCTCGGACTTCGAGCGCGAGCTGCAGTACCTGTTCAAGCTCCACGAGGTCCTGCAGTCGCGGGTGGACTCCACGCCCGCGCCCGGACTCGTCTTCCAGGAGGCCGACCTTTCGGTCCGCGTCGTGCGCGACATCTTCGCCTCCGACTTCGAGCGGGCGATCGTCGACGACGAAGGCCAGTACCAGCGCCTGGTCTCCTTCTTCACCCGGACCGCCCCCGAGCTCGTCGAGCGAGTCGAGCTGTGGCAGGAGTCCAAGCCCCTGTTCGAGTCCACGGGCGTGGATGAGGTCATCGACGGCCTGATGGCCAAGCGCGTGGACCTGCCCTCCGGCGGCTACCTGCTCATCGACTACGCCGAGGCGGGCACGGTCATCGACGTCAACTCCGGTTCCTACGTGGGCCGCGGCAAGCAGGCCCGCCTGGAGGACGTCATCACCAAGACGAACCTCGAGGCGGCCGAGGAGGTCGTCAACCAGCTGCGCCTGCGCGACATCGGCGGCATCATCGTCATCGACTTCATCGACATGGCGCGCGCCCGCAACCGCGACGCCGTCCTCAAGACGCTGCGCAAGTCGCTGGACGACGACCGGACCAAGACCTTCACCGCGGAGATCTCCCGGCTGGGGCTGGTGGAGATGACGCGCCAGAACGTCACCGAGGGTGTCCGCGAGATCATGTCCCGCGCCTGCCCGACGTGCGACGGGGAGGGCGTCATCCGCTCGGAGGAGACGATCGCCATCGATATCGAGCGCCAGTTGCGCGAGGTCGCCTCGCGCGCCCCGCGATCGGTCGAGGCGCTGCTCGTGCGGCTGCATCCGTCGGTGTCGGCCCAGTTCACCGGTCACGGGGCCCGGGTGCTGCACGCGCTGGAGGCCGAGACCGGCAAGCTCTTCCACTTCACCGGCTCGGAGTCGCTGAAGCTCGACCACTTCGACGTGGCGATGGAGGGCACCAAGGACGCGGTCTCCGAGGCGGCGATCCCGTTCGAGGTCGGCGACGAGGTGCTCGTGCAGATCGTCGAGCCGCACATGTACAACGTGGACGACGCCGTGGCCAAGGTCGACGGCTACGTCATCAGCGTCGTGGGCGGCGGGACGTCGGTGGGCACCAAGCGCCTGGTGCGGATCTCCGAGGCCGGGCGTACCGCGGCGTCGGCCCTGCTCGTGGACGAGGACGGCAAGGTCATTCCGGCGCCGGAGCGCGCTGAGCAGGCCGATGACGTAGAATCCAAGCCTCGGCGCCGTGGCCGCAGAGGCGGACGGCGCCGCTCGGCTGCCTCCAACGGCGCGGCATCCGATCCAACTTCTCCGGAGTCGTAACCCATGTACGCGATCGTGAAGACCGGCGGTAAGCAATACCGCGTCGAAGAGGGCCAGAAGCTGCTTGTCGAGCGCCTGGCCGTCGAGGCGGGCGACAGCCTCGCGCTCGAGCCCCTGCTGTTCTGCGGGGACGACACCGTCTTCGACGCCGACGGCCTGGCCAAGGTCAAGGTCGACGCGACCGTCGTCGAGCACCTGCGCGGCGAGAAGCTCACCGTCTTCAAGTTCAAGCCCAAGCAGGGCTACAAGCGCAAGACCGGGCATCGGCAGGAACTGACCCGGATCCAGATCAACAGCATCGCCCTCGGGAGCTAGACGACATGGCACATAAGAAGGGCCTCGGCTCGTCCCGCAACGGCCGCGACTCCAACGCCCAGCGCCTCGGCGTCAAGAAGTTCGCCGGTGAGCACGTGACCGGTGGCGAGATCATCGTCCGCCAGCGCGGCACCGTCTTCCGGCCGGGTGTCGGCGTCGGCATCGGCAAGGACGACACGCTGTTCGCCAAGGCCGAGGGCGTGCTCGCCTTCAACGTCGGCCGCCGCGGCCGCACGATCAGCGTCGAGCCCGCCGTCACCGCGGCGAAGTAGCAGCGTGTCGCGCTCCCAGGCCCTACTCGGTGCGCGGCTCATCGCCGCCGGCCGGGTCGTCTTCGGGATCGCGCTCGTCGCGCGTCCCGAGCAGGTCAGCAAGGGCTGGCTCGGGGGCGACGCCGCCACCGCCGGCGCGAAGGTCGCGGTGCGCGGCCTCGGGATCCGCGACCTCATCCTCGGGATGATCACGCTGCACACCCTGAACCACCCGCAGGTCGGGCCCCGCTGGGTCGCCACCTGTGCCGTCGGCGACACCGTGGACCTCGTCGCCACCGTGCTCGACCGCGACGAGCTGCCGACCCGTGGCGTCATCGGGACGGCTGCCCTGGCCGGCGGGACCGCGGCGGCCAGCGTCGCCGTGGCCGCCGTGCTGCGCAAGACCGCGCCGCCCGCCGACAGCTGACCGCGCCGGCGGGGGCTTGTCCCCAGGCTCCCGCACAGCGCACCTTTGGGCGCACGGCCCGCCCGCTCGGTGACTAGCGTCTGCTCGGCCCAAGAGCCACACGGGCGTAAGGTGAACCGTCATTCCGGTCGGATAGTCCGAGTCAAGTGACGGCTCAGGTTGCCGGCTGGCGCTCGCCTAAGGTGAACCGTCATTCCGGTCGGGTAGAGCGAGTCAAGTGACGGCTCGGTCTGTCGATCCCCCCGTCACCGCACCAGGGTGCGAGAGTTCAAAGGCGCACCGCTGAGAGCCAGCTGCCGACGGCGGCGGCGACGGTGTCGAGGTCGCGAGCCAGCCGGTGGTCGCCCGCGACGATGACCACCGTCCGGTTGGGCGAGGACGGGGGCTTGCCGAACGGGTCGTGCTCGCCCTGAACGACGAGCACGGGGCCGGCGGACGCAGCGCGTTCCGACGGTCAGGTCGGCTGCGAGGTCGGGCGGATGAGGATCTCGTTGACGTCGACGTGCGGGGGCTGGCCGACCGCGTACATGACGGCGTTCGCGACGTCGTCGGCCTGCAGGGCCCCGTCCCCGGCGCCGTTGTCGAAGAACGGCGTGTCGACCATGCCCGGCTCGACCACGGTGACACGCACCCCGGTGTCGCCCAGCTCCAGACGCGCGGACTCGCCCATCGCGGTGATCGCCCACTTCGTCGCCGAGTACAGCGACCCCTCCAGTGCCCGTCGCCCGGCGACCGACCCGGTCAGCAGCAGGTGGCCCTTGGTCTTCTTCAGCTCATCGATGCTCGCCCGCACGGTGAGCGCTGCGCCGTAGACGTTGGTGAGGACCATCGCTTTCCAGTGCTCGGGGGTCTCGTTGAGGAAGCCGCGCGAGGCGCCGAAGCCCGCGTTGCCGTAGACCACGTCGAGCTGACCGTACGCATCCAGGGCCGTGGCGACCATCGCCTGCACCTGGTCCCACTCCGTCACGTCGCACGTCACCGCCAGGGCGCGGTCCGGGCCGCCGAGCTCGGATGCGAGCGCGTCGAGCTTGTCCTGCGAGCGCGCGGCGAGCACGACGCGATATCCCGCCTCGGCCGCGTGGCGGGCGGTGGCGGCGCCGATGCCGGTGCTCGCACCGGTGATGAGAAAGACCTTGTCGTGGGGCATGCGCCTGAGCCTACGAGGATCTGCCGGGGGCACCGCGAACCCGGCGCGCCTACCATCAGTCTGACGATGCTCTACGACAAGGCCCGCATCTTCGTGCAGGGCGGCGGTGGCGGCAGCGGCTGCATGAGCTTCCGCCGCGAGGCGCACGTACCCATGGGCGGGCCCGACGGCGGGGACGGCGGCCACGGCGCCGACGTCGTCCTCGTGTGCGACGACTCCGTCCGCGACCTGCAGTCCTTCAAACGCCGCGCGCACTACCCGGCCGACCGCGGCCGTCACGGCGAGGGCGCCCAGCGGCACGGAGCCAGCGGCGAGACGCTGGCGGTGCCCGTGCCGCCTGGCACCGAGGTCACCGACCTGCAGGGCACCGTCCACGACCTCGTCGTCCCCGGCCGGCGCGTGCTCGTGGCCCGCGGCGGCTCGGGCGGGCGCGGCAACCGCTGCTTCGTGTCCTCCACCCGCCAGGCGCCGCGGTTCGCCGAGCGCGGGCTCAAGGGCGAGGAGGGGTGGATCGACCTGCGCCTGAAGCTCCTGGCCGACGTCGGCCTCGTCGGACTGCCCAACGCCGGCAAGTCCTCGCTGCTGTCCCGTTTGACGCGGGCGGCGCCGAAGGTGGCGGGCTACCCGTTCACGACGCTGGAGCCGATCCTGGGGACCCTGGATGGCGCTGAGCGCCAGCTCATCCTCGCCGACATCCCCGGCCTCATCGAGGGCGCTTCCGACGGCCACGGCCTCGGCCACGAGTTCCTGGCCCACGTCGAGCGCACCCGGCTGCTCGTGCACGTGCTCGATCTGCAGCCGCTGGACGGCTCGGACCCCGACGCCAACCACGCGACCATCGAGCGCGAGCTGTCCCTGCATGATCCGCGCCTGGCCGCCCTGCCCCGGATCCTGGTGCTGTCCAAGGCCGACCTGGTCAGCGACGAGCAGGCCGAGGCGGCCCGGGCGCACTGGCAGGAGCGGTTCGACGCCGCGCTCCCGGACCCTGAGCCCTGGGAGACCCCGGACCCGCTCGCCGCC
The DNA here is from genome assembly GCA_038234375.1 of Solirubrobacterales bacterium. Lineage (GTDB taxonomy): Bacteria > Actinomycetota > Thermoleophilia > Solirubrobacterales > Solirubrobacteraceae > Paraconexibacter. Next base: position 5,582 of record JBBSUL010000154.1, read on the forward strand.
ACGCCCGTGCTGGTGACCTCGGCGGCGACCGGCGCCGGCCTGGACGAGCTGACGCTCCTGCTCCTGCGCCACGTCCCCGTGCTGGCCGCCGGCGAGCACCCGGGCGCCTACGCGGGGTCGGGTGACGTCGCCGGCGCCAGCCTGGACGACCTGCCCGAGCACCAGACCTACCGGCCGCGCGCCCGCCGCGCGTGGGAGGTCAAGGCGCTGTCGGACGGCGTGTGGCGCGTGCAGGGCCCCGACGTCGAGCGCCTGCTGGCCCGGCACGACCTGGAGAACGAGGACGCCCTCGCGCACGTCGAGCACCGCCTGGGGACGATGGGCGTCCTGCGCGCGTTGCAGGAGGCCGGGTTCGTCTCCGGCGACGACGTGGAGATCGACGGCGTCGTCTTCGAGCTGGACTAGGGTTCAGGCGTGAGCCCCAGGGCGTAGGGTCCCGAGGCGCCATGGCCCGCACCGTCATCAAGCTCGGATCCAGCGTCGTCGCCCAGGCGGACGGCACGCCGCGGCTCGACGTCCTCGGCGGCGTCTGTGACGCCGTCGCCGCGCGACGCGCCGCCGGCGAGCACGTCATCGTCGTCTCCTCCGGCGCGATCGCCCACGGCATGCGGGTCATGGGCCGCACCGGCCGCGCCACCGTCATCGAGGACCTGCAGGCCGCCAGCGCCGTCGGCCAGGGCAAGCTCTACCACGTGTGGGACGATCTCCTGGCCGCCCGTGACGTGCACTCAGCCCAGGTGCTGCTGACGTTCTTCGACCTCATGGCGCGCACGCACTACCTCAACGCGCGCGCCACGCTGGAGCGCCTGCTGGCCTGGGGCGTGGTCCCGGTCGTCAACGAGAACGACACCACGACGACCGACGAGATCTCCTTCGGCGACAACGACTTCCTCGCCGCGCAGGTCGCCGTGCTGGTCGGGGCCGACCGCCTCATCCTCCTCACCGACATCGACGGCCTCTACACTGCCGACCCGCGCCTGCACGACGACGCGCAGCTCGTGCGCGACGTCAGCGACTTCGAGGGCCTCAGCAACCTGGACATCGGGCACTCGACGTCGCCGCTGGGCAGCGGCGGGATGCGCTCCAAGGTGGTGGCGGCCGAAATGGCCAGCGCCGCCGGCATCCCCACGGTGGTGGCCAACGGCGTGCGCGCGGGAGCCCTGGACGCGGTGCTCGCCGGCGATGAGGAGGGCACGCGCTTCGCC
>JBBSUL010000155.1:0-6686 GCA_038234375.1 Solirubrobacterales bacterium
CGGACTCCAGGTGCAGCAGCTGCGCGACGACGAGGTTGGCGATCTGATCGTCGATGGGGGTCCCCAGGAAGATGATCCGCTCGCTCAGCAGCCGGCTGTAGATGTCGAACGCGCGCTCTCCGCGCGACGTCTGCTCGACCACCATCGGGACAAGGGGACTCATGTTCCTCGCTTCGTTTCGGTTCGGGACGCCGATCTCCTGCCACGGCCTCCGGACGGACGTGCGACGCTCGCGCAACCCTAGCAACGGGGCTGGGGTCCGACCGGCCGGATGATCGGGGCCGAGCGGCCACCTCGACGGCGGTGCTCAGCGCCGTAGGCCGTCGAGCACGATCTCCATATGGCGCCGCCAGTCCCAGCCCTCGTGGGCCATCGCGGACGAGACGCCGCACATGAGCATCGGCATGTCCTGGACCGAGAAATCGGCGCGCATGGTCCCGGCCGTCTGCGCGCGATCTATGAGCTGCTGGACGAGGCCGTGCATCTCAGCCATGACGTCGTGCGCCTGGTCCCACACCGCGTCGCCCGCACGCATGAGCGCGTCCTGCGCCGCGGCGTCCTGGGCGGTGGCCTCGCAGTTGCGCCACAGCACGGCGGCGAAGACCTCGAAGGGCTCGCCGTCCTGAAGCAGGCCCTCGCGGGCGTGCTCGGCGATGAGCGCGAACTTCCGGCACACCATCTCCCCCATCAGCGCCTCCTTGGTGGGGAAGTGTCGGTACACCGTCCCCACGCCCACTCCGGCACGCGCGGCGACGTCGTCCATCTGCGTCTCGTCGCCTTGGGCCGCGAACGCCGCCTTGGCCGCCACGAGGATCGCCTCGCGGTTGCGCCGGGCGTCGGCGCGCATCGTGCGGGGCTGCGGGCTGTCAGTGGCTGGCATGTGACGTCTCCGTGTCGTCGTCTTGACAAACGGAACCGTAACTCCGTATCTTCCGCGACGCAAACCGGAACCGGAGTTCACCTTAGCCATGCCCTCACTCGAGACCCCCCGCGAGAAGAACCGCGCCCTGATCCTGCTGGCCCTCGCGCAGTTCATGATCGTCATCGACGCGTCGATCACCAACGTCGCCCTGCCCACCATCGGCGACGACCTGAAGATCTCTCAGACCGACCTGTCGTGGGTGGTCAACGCGTACACGCTGACCTTCGGCGGCTTCCTGCTGCTCGGCGGGCGCCTGGCCGACCTCGTGGGGCGCCGGCGCATGTTCGTCGTCGGGCTCGGCCTGTTCGCCGTGGCCTCATTCCTCGGCGGCGTGGCCGGCGACCAGAACTTCCTCTTCGGCGCCCGTGCCCTCCAGGGGCTCGGCGCCGGCCTGGTCGCCCCGGCCGCGCTGTCGCTGGTGACGACGATCTTCGCCGAGGGCTCCGAGCGCAACCGGGCCCTCGGGGTGTGGGGCGCGGTCGCGGGAGCCGGCGGCGCGGCCGGCGTCCTGCTGGGCGGGGTCCTGACCGAGATCGACTGGCGCCTGGTGCTGTTCGTGAACGTGCCCGTGGCCCTCGGGGCCATGGCCGCGGCCCCGCGTCTGCTGCTGGAGTCGCGACCGGACACCGAGGTCTCGACCTTCGACGTGCCCGGCGCGGTGACGGTCACCGCCGGCCTGGCGCTGCTGGTCTACGCGCTCGTCGACGCCGAGAGCGAGGGCTGGGGCTCGGCGACGACCCTCGGCCGGATCGCCGGCGCCGCGGCCCTGCTGCTCGTGTTCGTCGGGATCGAGGCGCGGACGCGCCACCCGCTCATGCCCTTCTCGATCTTCCGCCTGCGCACCCTGCGCGGGGCGAACATTGCCGGCCTGCTGACCGGAATGGCGCTGTTCTCGATGTTCCTGTTCATCTCCTTCTACCTGCAGTACGTGCTCGGCTACTCGGCGCTGAAGACGGGCCTGGCCTACCTGCCGCTGAGCGTCGCGATCATCCTGTCGGCCGGAGCGGCATCGCAGCTGGTCACGCGGATCGGCTTCAAGCCGACGCTGCTCGGCGGCCAGCTGCTCGTGGCCGTGGGACTGCTGTGGTTCTCGCGGATCGACGCGGGCGGCTCCTACCTGGCGGACGTCGTCGGTCCCTCGGTGCTCGCGGGCGCCGGCCTGGGCTTCTCCTTTGTCCCCGTGACGATCGCCGCGATGAGCGGGACGACGGGCGGCGAGGCGGGACTGGCCTCGGGCCTCATCAACACCACGCAGCAGATCGGCGGCGCGCTGGGTGTCGCCATCCTCATCTCGGTCTCGACCTCGCGGATCGCCGAGTTCGGCCCGGGCGGCGCCCGGGACCCTGCCGTCCTGACCGAGGGCTACTCGCGGGCCTTCCTCATCGGTGCGGGCTTCGCGATCCTCGGCGCGCTGGTCTCGGCCTTCGTGATCTCCTCCCAGGACTCTCGCGAGCAGGCGGAGGCCGCGCGCCGCGGCGAGGTCGCGGTCGTCGCCGTGTGAGCGCGCGTAAGGTGAACCGTCATTCCGGTCGCTCTATCCGAGTCAACTGACGGCTCACCGTGGCGCGCGCCGCCCGCGTAAGGTGAACCGTCATTCCGCTCGGACTATCCGAGTCAAGTGACGGGTCAGGCAGCGACGACCCCCACCCATCGCCCGGCGGCCCTCACGGCGGCGCGCGTACCGCCCGGGCCCGGCTTGCCGGTACCCGCCCGCCCGCCGCTACTCGGCCTCGTCGTCGGCCTTCGGCGTGGCCGGGACGGCCTCGGCGTGCTCGACGAGCAGGTCCATGGCCAGGCCTTGGGCCAGGTCGTCGCGCAGGTCCGACAGGCGCCCGGCCTTCTCCAGCTTGGCACGCAGCTTCTCGGGCGTCGTGTCCTCCTGCGCGGCGGTGGCCTGCAGCGCGTCGAGCACGTCGCCGTCGGAGGCCTCGATCGACTCGGCCGTGATGACCGCGGCGATGACCGCCTCACGCCGCAGCGCCTGTGCGGCGTCGGGCCGCGCGTCAGCGAGGACCTCCTCCTCGGTCTTCTGGGCGATCGACATGTACGCCTCCTTGGAGATGCCCTGCTGCGCCAGCGACTGCAGCATGCGATCGAACAGCTCCTTGGACCGCGACTCGACGAGCCCCTCGGGCACCTCGACGGTCGCGCCCGCCACCACGGCGTCCAGCACGGCCTCGCGGTACTCGCCGTCGGCGCGCTTGGCGGCCTCCTCGCGCAGCTTGGACGCCAGATCCTCGCGCAGCTCGTCCATCGTGTCAAAGCCTGCGTTGTCGGAGGCAAAGTCATCGTCGAGCTCGGGCAGCTCCTTGACCTTGATCTCCTTGGCCGTGATGTCGAAGGTCGCGTCCTGGCCGGCCAGGTGCTCGGCCTGGTAGTCCTCGGGGAAGGTCACCTCGATCTTGCGCTCGTCGCCCGCGGACATCCCGACGAGCTGCTCGTCGAAGCCCGGGATCAGCGTGCCGGCCCCGAGCTCGACCATCTGGTCGCGGGCCTCGCCACCCTCAAACGCCTCGCCGTCCAGGTATCCCACGAAGTCCATCACCACGAAGTCGCCGTCCTCGGCGGCCGCCTCCTTGGTCTCCAACCGCGCAGCACGCTCGCGCAACTGCTCGACCTCGTGGTCAATGCGGGCGGGATCGGGTTCCGGGTCGGCGCGCTCGGCCTTGACGCCCTTGTAGTCACCGAGCGTGGCCACCGGACGCACCCCGATCTCGAAGCTGAACTGCAGCGGCTCGCCCGCCGGCGGCAGGTCGCCGAGGTCGACCTCGGGCTCGCCGACGGGGACGATCCCGGACGCGTCCAGCGCCGTGGAGTACCAGCGGCCCAGCGACGAGCGGATCGTCTCGTCCAGCACCGCCTCGCGCCCGACCTGCTTGATGACGACCGGCGGCGGGACCTTGCCCTTGCGGAACCCCGGCAGGCGCATCTCCCGGCCGATCTGCCGCGCGGCGACCTGCACGCGGCTCTCCAGCTCCTTGGGGCTCACCTGCACGGCGACGCGCACGCGCGACTCGGGCTGCTCGGTGACGGTGGTGGTGATGGGGTCGGTGACGGCGGCCATGTCGCGGCCACGATACCTTGGGCCCATGGACCCGCGGATCCTGACGCGCCGCGAGCGCGCGGCGGCCCGGCTGTGCACCGGGTCGCTGGCGCACCTGGTCGCGGGCGCCGCCGACTGGGTCGCGCTCGTCGCCACGCTCACCCGCGACCGCGTGGCCCGGCGACGGACCCGCTGACCGGCCCGCCCGCGCTCAGCGCTCCAGCCGGAACAGCGGCCACTGGCCCGGCACGCCCTTGAGCGGGTGCATCCCGAGGTCCTCGAAGCTCAGCCCGCTGCCCACCACCGTGCCGTACACGGTGCCCGAGACGAGCACCTGCCCCCCGTCCGCCAGGGCGCTGACGCGGGCGGCGATGTGGACGGCCATCCCGCCGACGTCACCCCCGATCCGCTCGCACTCCCCCGTGTGCAGCCCGGTGCGGACCTCCAGGCCCAGCGCGGCCATCGCGTCGACGATCGCCCGCGCGCAGCGGATCGCCTGGGACGGCGGCCCGGTGAACGTCGCCAGGAAGGCGTCGCCGATCGTCTTGACCTCCCGACCGCCGTAGTCGTCCAGGATCCGGCGGATGGCGGTGTCGTGCGCGGACAGCTCGTCGCGCCAGCGGCCGTCGCCGAGCCGGGCGGCGCGGCCGGTGGCGTCGACAATGTCGGTGAACAGCACGGTCAGCAGCTCGCGCTGGACCTCCCCGCCACGCCGGCCGCCGGTGAGGAAGGACTCGATCTCGCCGAGCAGCGCCTCGGAGTCCCCCACCATCGGCAGGTTGTCGACGCCGGGGAGCTCGACCAGCCGGGCCGCCGGCAGCCGCTGCGCGACGTAGCGCGAGTGGCGCACGTCGATGAGGGTGTCGCCGGTCCGGTGCAGGACGAGGGCGGGCACCCGGATCTGCGGGAGGTGGTGGCGGACGTCCATGTCGGCCAGCAGCCGGGCGCTGCGCTCCAGGCCCGACGGCGTCATGGCCTGGCGCTCCAGGCGCGCCAGCCAGCTCTGCATCCGCACGTCGTCGGCGACGCTCGGGGCCAGGCTGACCAGGTTCTCGCCGGTCCCCCAGCGCGCGGCCTGCACGGCCAGCCGCGCCGCGCGCTCGTCCTCCGTCGCGGCCCACTCGATCGCCTCGTCGCGCAGGTTGCGCACCAGCGGCGCGTACAACACCAGCGCGAGCGTCCGCTCGGGTCGCCGGGCCGCGAAGGCCATCGCCTGCGCGCCGCCGTTCGTGTACCCCATGAGCACCGCCCGGTCGACGCCGAGCGCATCGAGGACGGCCTCCACGTCGGCGACCTCGCCGTCCTCGGTCAGCCCCTCGGCGCCGATCGCGTCCGACAGCCCCGAGCCGCGACGGTCGACGAGCACCACGCGCGCGGTCTGCCCCAGGCGCGAGAAGAACCGCAGGACGCCCGGCTCCTCCAGGACGGCCTCGACGTGGCTGATCGTGCCGCCGAGGAAGACGAGGTCGACGGCTCCGGCGCCGACGGTGCGGTAGGCGATGCTCGTCTCGCCGTTGCGCGCCCAGCCCGTGGTGCCCACCGGCGAGGTGTCGGGACCGGCGGGCGGGGCGGCGGCCATGCCCGTGAGCCTACTCACGCCATGAGACCGCTTCGGACTTGCCTAACGAGGGGCGGATCGGGGAGGCTCAGGACCTATGCGCGGACTCATGCAACCTGCCCAGCTCACCCTCGTGCACGCCTTCGAGCGCGCGGAGCGGTTCTTCGGCCACAAGGAGGTGGTCACGGTCACCAAGGACGGCCGCGAGCGCACGACCTACGGCGAGTGGTGCCAGCGCACCCGCCGGCTGGCCGGGGTCCTCGACGACCTCGGGATCTCCGCCGACGGCCGCGTGGGGACCTTCGCCTGGAACAGTGCCCGCCACCTGGAGCTGTACTTTGCCGCCCCGTGCAGCGGCCGCGTTCTGCACACGCTGAACATCCGCCTGTTCCCCGAGCAGGTCGTCTACGTGGCCAACCACGCCGAGGACGAGGTCATCTTCGTCGACCGCTCGCTGCTTGAGCTGCTGTGGCCGCTCATCGAAGAGTGCAAGACGGTCAAGCACGTCGTGGTCATGGACGACGGGGCCGACGGCCCGGACGTCCCCGACGACCCGCGGATCCGCGACTACGAGGAACTGATGGCCAAGGCCACGCCCGTCGAGCGCTTCCACATCGACGACGAGAACTCCGCGGCGGCCATGTGCTACACGAGCGGCACCACCGGCAACCCGAAGGGCGTCGTGTACTCGCACCGCTCGATGGTCCTGCACGGCATGGCGACGATGCTCGCCGACACCTTCGGCCTGCAGGAGCGCGACCGCATCCTCCCCGTCGTTCCGCAGTTCCACGCCAACGCCTGGGGCCTGGCCCACGCGGCGGTCATGACCGGCGCCGAGCTCGTCATGCCGGGTCCCGACCTCTCCGCCCCGTCGATCGCCGCCCTCATGGAGGAAGAGCACGTCACCATCGCCGCAGGCGTCCCGACGATCTGGATGGGCGTGCTGCCCGAGCTGAAGGGGCGGGACCTGTCGTCCCTGCGCCTGGTGCTGTGCGGCGGCTCGGCCGTCCCCCGGTCGCTGTCGGAGGGCTTCCGCGAGCAGATCGGCCTGCCGATCCTGCAGGCCTGGGGCATGACCGAGACCAGCCCGATCGGCTCGGTGGCCACGATCAAGTCCAACCTGGCCGGCGGCAGCGACGAGGAGCTCGCCGCGCTGCGCGCCA
>JBBSUL010000156.1:0-6682 GCA_038234375.1 Solirubrobacterales bacterium
CGCGAGCGGTTGAGCTCGATGACCTTGCACTCGATCGTCGTGCTCATGTACTGGTCGAGGTCGGGGACGCGGCGGATGTCGACCAGCGAGGCGGGCAGGAAGCCGCGCACACCGAGATCGACGATCAGGCCGCCCTTGACGACCTCGATGACACCGCCTATGACGGGCTCGCCGCTCTCGGCGGCGGCCTCGATGCGGCGCCAGGCCTTCTCGAAGCGCGCGCGCTTCTTGGAGACGATCAGGCGGCCGTCCTGGTCCTCCTTGGTGAGGACGAGGACGTCGACCTCCTCGCCCATCTCGACCTCGTCGGCCGGATCGACGTTCTTGCGGATGGACAGCTCGGCGGAGGGGATGACCCCCTCGCTCTTGTAGCCGACCTCGACAAGGACCTCGTCCTTGTCGATGCGGACGACGCGGCCGCTGACGACCTCGCCCTCCTCGAACAGCGTGAAGGTCGCGTCGTAGTTGGGGACGATCTGCCCGTCGATTTCGAGGAGCAGCCCATCGGAGCCGGGGACGATCTTGGCTTCTGATGGCGTAGTAGGTGTGATGGTCTGGGTCATGAGCATTTGAGAGTAACGCTTACGCGCCCGGCGCAGCCGGGCGGTATCGCCTTGCCTAGACTGCGGTGACGATGGCCCTGCGCGCGACGAAACGAGGCGAGGAGCGGACCCCGCTCACGGGCGACTACGACGTGCTGATCTGCGGCGCGAGCTTCGCGGGCCTGACCGTCGCGCGGGAGCTGTCAGGCAGCGGCGCGCGGGTGCTGATCGTCGACCGCTACGAGATCGGCGAGCGGCAGACCTCGGCGTGCGCGGCGCCCACGGAGTGGCTGACGAACATGGGCCTCGGCGACTCGATCGTGCAGACCTTCCCCGAGCTCGTCATCCACCGGCGCCAGGAGAAGGGCGGCTCCCGGAGCACCAAGACCTACCGCTGGCGCCTGCCATGGACATTCTCGACCTTCGACTACCGGCGCCTGTGCGCGCTGCTGAAGGACCAGTCCCCGGAGGTGGCCTTCGAGACCGCCAAGGTCGACGGGATCACGCGCGGGGACGTCGTCCACACCGTGCACACCGATCGCGGCGACCTGCGGGCGCCGCTCGTGGTCGACGCGCTGGGCTGGCGGCGCGTGCTGTCTGAGTCCCCGGACGCCATCCAGCCGCCGAACGCGAGGCTCTCGCGGGGCTTGGAGGTGCACCCCAAGGTGTCCGACGCCGGAGACCGGGAGCTGGAGATCTGGCTGGACTGCGACTGCATCCGACCGGGCTACGGCTGGTCGTTCCCCGCCGGGGACGAGGTCCGCGTCGGCGTGGGCTCCTTCGACCCCGAGATCAAGGTCAAGCGCCCGACCGTCGAGCTGTGCGAGAAGCTCGACGTGGACACCGACGGCTACCAGGGCAACTGGATCCCTCACGTGCTGCGCGACGCGGTGGAGGCCGACGTGTTCTTCGTCGGCGACAGCGCGGGGCACTGCCTGCCGACCACCGCCGAGGGCATCCGCACGGCGCTGTACTTCGGCCTGGCCGCCGGGCGTGAGCTGCGCGCGGTCGTCGACGGGCGCCAGTCGCGCGGGCAGGCGCTGGAGCGCTACGGCGCGTTCTCCGACGACCACCGCTCGTCGTTCTCCTGGCTGTGGCGGGTGCAGTCGCTGTTCAGCTGGGCGAACAAACTCCCGCTCATGGATACCGCGATGGACATCATGGACCGGCCGGCGTTCGTGAAGTGGTCGTTCAACCACTACCTCGGAATCGCTCCTCCGTCCTACGCGCTGGAGGCGTCGTGGCCGGACGCGCGGGCGGACGTGGACGCGGACGCCGGAGTCCTGGCACACGCCTGACGCAGGATCAGGACGGGCGGGTGGTTGTGCGTCATCGCGGGCGCGCGCCACCGTGAAGGCATGGCGGCCACTCCCGCACCACCCCCTGCTGACGAAGACCGCGCATGCCGCGGCGTTCGTCAGCAGCCCTGGCAGGCCGTCGCCCGACGGGCGGCCTCCCAGGCGCACGTTATCTCGACCGAACAGCTCCGAGCGTGCGGGCTCAGCACCGACGCGATCGCCCGCGCGACGCGCACCGGACACCTCCATGTCGTCCACCGCGGGGTCCGGGCGCTCGGCAGCGGCCGGTTGGCGGGCGACGGCCTCCTGTGGGCGGCTGTCCTTGCGGTCGGCCCCGACTGCGCGCTCATCGACGAGACCGCGGCCGCCGTCGCCGGGTTCCGGCCGCTCGGAGACCCGATCCACGTCGCGGCCCCGACCCAACGTCGGTCCCATCGCGGGGTCGTCGCCCACCGCGTCGCCGGCCTGAGCCCGGACTGGCTACGCCGGCGCCGCGGCCTGCCGGTCGTCCGGCCGGCACACGCGCTGCTGGACCTGGCCGCCCACCTCCCCGACGACGCGCTGGCCGTCGCTCTGAACGAGGCGCTGTCGCTGCGAGTGGTCCGACTTCATGAGCTCGACGCCGTCTGCGACCTGCGGCGGGGCCACGCCGGGCTCGGCCGCCTGGCCGCGGTCGTCGCGGCGACGCGCGAGGACCCTGGTAGGGGCCGGACCCGCAGCGAACTGGAGCACCTCGTCCTCCCGAAGCTGCGCGCGATGCCCGGGCTGCCGCCGTACCGCCGCAACCAGCGCGTGACCCTGGCGGGTGGGCGTGTGGCTGTGGCCGACATCCTGTTCCCCGGCGTCGGCGTGATGGTCGAGCTGGACTCCCGGCGCTGGCACGAGCAGCGACGGGCGATGGACAGCGACCGGCGGCGGGACCAGCAGGCGCTTGCGGTCGGGCTGATCACCTTCCGCATCACGTGGCGTCACGCCACGCACCAGTGGCCGCAGGTCTCTGCCGACCTGCTCCGAACGCTGGCCACCGCGGCCGAACGACAGGCGGTCGCCGCCCCCTGCTGACAAAGACCGCGCATACCGCGGTCTTCGTCAGCACCCCCTCCCCTACCGGGCCTGCAGCGCGTCCATGCCGACCGTCGCGGCCAGGAGCAGGCGGCGGTCGAGCAGGCGCCGCGTATCGGTGGAGGCGTCGATGTCGTAGACGTCGCGCCACTTGAAGCGGCGGCGGACGTTTTCGGCCAGGACCTCCTCGGCCTCGCCCTCGCCGCGGACGAACTCGAAGTCGTAGGCGATCGGCAGCCAGTCGGCGAAGTCGCCGATGTAGGGGACGAAGCCGACGGCCCGGCGGAAGATCGCCTTGCCCTTGGACGTCTCGCGCGCGACGCAGACCTCGGCGCCGGCGGCATCGTACAGCGTGTAGGTCGAGCGCAGCAGCGACTTGCCGAAGACCTTCTGGATCTGGCCGATCGGGCTGCCGTCCGCGGTGGTGATGTCGTAGCGCGCCGTGGGGTCGAAGCGCTGGCGCGCGAGGATCCGCATCAGCGGGGTTCCCTTGGACTCGTCGGCGAAGAAGCCGATGTCCTCCTTGAACTTGAAGCGCTTACACGAAGCAGAACGCCTCCCCGTCGACGGGCTTGCCGTCCTCCCCGGGCTCGCCGGGGACCGAGAACTCGTACTGGTTGATGACCAGCTTGATGCGCTGGCGCAGGACGAACCGGTCCTGAGCGGCGATGTCAATCATGGGCGCGACCCTACTTGGCGTCCATCCACGACACGCCCGTCCCCACCTCGACGGCCAGCGGCGGGGTGTGCCGCCACGGCGCCGTCATCGCCGCCTCGGCCAGCGCGGCGATCGCCTCGGCCTCACCCTCGGGCGCCTCGAAGACGAGCTCGTCGTGCACGGTCAAGACCATGCGTGCCGTGAGCTCCGAGTCGGCCAGCGCCCGGGCGGCGCCGATCATCGCGAGCTTCATGACGTCGGCCGCTGTCCCCTGGATGACGGTGTTCACCGCCAGGCGTTCCCCCTGGGTCCGGACCTGGTAGTTCCGGGCCCGCAGCTCGGGGATCTGGCGCCGTCGCCCGTACAGCGTCGTCACGTGCCCGGCGTCCTTGGCCTGATCGATCGTCTCCTGCATGAACCGCGCGACCTGCCCGAACCGCTCCAGGTACGTGTCGATGAACGCCTTGGCCTCCTCACGCGGGATGTTCAGCCGGTCGGCGAGGCCGAAGTCCGACAGTCCGTAGACGATGCCGTAGTTGATCATCTTCGCCTTCGAGCGGTCCATCGGCGTCAGCGCGTCGGCCGGCTTGCCGAAGACGGTGGACGCGGTGGCGGTGTGCACGTCCTCGCCGCGAACGAAGATCTCCTTGAGCACCGGCTCGTCGGCGACGTGCGCGAGGATCCGCAGCTCGACCTGGGAATAGTCGGCGCTGACCAGGACGTGCCCGTCGGCGGCGCGGAAGCAGCCGCGGATCTCGCGGCCGAGGTCGGTGCGGACCGGCACGTTCTGCATGTTCGGGTTGGTGGACGACAGGCGACCGGTCTGCGCCACCGCCTGCAGGAACGTCGTGTGGATGCGGTCGTGCTCGTCGGTCTGGTGGGGCAGGACGTCGAGGTAGGTCTTGGCCAGCTGGTTCAGCTCGCGCCAGCGCTCGATCTTCGGGATGACCGGGTGCTCGTCGCGGATGGCCTGCAGGACCCGCGCGTCGGTGGAGAACCCGGTCTTGCCGCGGCGCTTGCGCGACAAGCCGAGCTTCTCGAAGAGGATCTGCCCAAGCTGCTGCGGGGAGCCGAGGACGAACTCCTCCCCCGCCAGGTCCCACACCTCGCGCTCCAGCGACGCGATCTCCTCGTCCACCCGCGCCTTGATGAGCGCCAGGCGCTCCTTGTCCAGGCGCATCCCGGCGGTCTCCATGTCCGCGAGGACGGCGACGAGCGGCAGCTCGACCTCGTCCATCAGCGACTGCAGGCCGCGGTCCGCCAGCTGCTCGCGCTGCCAGGCGGCCAGCGCGCCGGTCAGCAGGGCTCGCGCGGCCGCCGGGTCCTCGATCTTCGTGGCCAGCCCGCGCTCGTCGCACAGCTCGGCGAACGGGTACCCGCGGCGGGCGGGCTCCAGCAGGTAGGCGCCGAGCAGCGTGTCGTGGACGAGCCCGGGCGGGACGGGCCCGACGGCCTTGGCGTCGTGGACGACGACGGGCCGGTCGCCGAGCGCGACGATGACTTCCTCCGCCCCCGCGCACGGCCCGACGAGCACCCCGCCGTCCCCGGCGTGCACGCCGAAGCGGGCCTGGGCGTCGAGGGCGAAGAGCTCGCCCTCCGGAGCCTCCGGGACGTCGAGGGCCAGCGCCACCTCCAGGCCGGGTGGCAGCGTCCGCAGGTCGGCGATCGCCGCCTCGCGCACGCGCGCGGCCAGCTGGACGTCACCGGTCAGCGGCGCGCCGGCCGCCGCGTTCCCCGCAGCGCCGTCGCCAACATCCTCGCCGTCGCCCAGCGCCTCCTCCAGGCGCGACAGCGGGGCGCGCAGCTCGAACTCGCGGAAGACCTCGCGCAGGCGCGAGCGGTCCGGCGGGCGGGCGGCCTCGGCGGCCGGGTCCACGTCGATCGCCACGTCCCGCAGGATCGTCGCCAGGTCGCGCGACAGGCGGGCGTCATCGGCGTGGTTGGTCAGGTTCTCCTTGCGCTTGGCCCCGGACACCTGGTCGACGGAGGCCAGCACCGTCTCCAGGTTCCCGAACTGCTGCAGCAGCGCGGCGGCGGTCTTGTCACCGATCCCGGGGACACCGGGGATGTTGTCGCTCGTGTCGCCCTTCAGGCCGTAGAAGTCGGGGATCAGCTCGGGGGCCAGGCCGTAGCGGTCGATGACCGCCTGGCGGTCGTAGAGCTTGGTGTCGGTGATCCCGCGGCCGGTGGCCATGATCGCCACCATGCCGTCGTCGTCGATGATCTGGAAGGCGTCGCGGTCGCCGGTGACGACGACCGAGCGGATCGGAGGGTCGGCCTCACGGGCGCGTTGGGCGATCGAGGCGATGACGTCGTCGGCCTCGTACCCGTCCACGTGGGTGTTGCGATAGCCGAAGGCGTCCACGATCGACAACAGGTGCGGCCACTGCTCCCTGAGCAGATCCGGCCGGGAGGTGCGCGTGGCCTTGTAGTCGGCCGACAGCTCCTTGCGGCCGGAGCTCCCGGCGTCCCACACGACGATCGTCGGCTTGACGCCGTACTCGGTCAGCAGCTTCACGAGCATCGAGGCGAAGCCGAAGATCGCGTTCGTCGGCTGGCCGGTGGAGGTGGCGATCGACTCGGGCAACGCGAAGAACGCCCGGTAGGCAAGCGAGTTGCCGTCGATGAGGAAGAGCTCGTCGGGTCGATCGGCCATGGAGCGCCAGACCCTAGCCCGGATTGGTCATGAACCAGTTACGGCCCCGATGATCGGGGCCGCGGAACTGCGCACGCGCGACCGCGAGCTGCAACCGGGCGAGCTCGGCGTCTTCGCGATCGGTCATCACCCGATCCGATGGACCTGCGGCGTCTTGCCGAGGCGATGATCTGCTCGCGACCCCAGCCTTGACCGCCCCTCCAGGTAGGCCGACAATCGCGGTGCGACGACGATGGCGCGCCGGGGGTCGCCCCGGCGCGCCGTCTGGTCAGACCGTGGCGCCGCGGCGACGGGCCACAAGCAGCAGGCCGGTACCGGTCCCGCCGGCAGCGAAGCCGAGCAGGAGGATCGTCCCCAGGTCGATACCCGTGAACGGCAGGCTCCCGCCGCCGGCCTCGGAGTTGTCGGCGGCCGAGGAGCAGCCCGGATCCTTCGGGAAGTCGATCTTCCCGTCACCGTCGTTGTC
>JBBSUL010000157.1:0-6681 GCA_038234375.1 Solirubrobacterales bacterium
ACGGTGCTCACGGTGTCGCCCGGCATTCCCGGCGACTCGGGCAGCGCGTTCCTGGACTCTCAGGGCCGGGCGCTGGGCGTGCTGAGCACGCTCGCGCTGCTGCCGCTGCCAGGGACCAACGGGGTCGGCGACCTCTCCCGGGAGTTGGGCTACGCCAACGCGCACACCAAACTCGCCATCGAGCTCGTGCGCGGCGACCGCCCGTGCCGGGCGCTCGGCGGCTGAGAGCCGCCGGCCGCCGTCGGCGGGGTCGGAGATCTCCGACCCCGCTGGTAGGATTGACGACGATGATCTTCACGACCAAGGCCGAGTACGGCGTCCGGCTGCTCGTCGAGCTCGGGCGCCACGGCGCGGACCAGCCGGTCTCGCTCAAAGCGCTGGCCGAGGCCGAGGAGCTGCCGCTGGCCTACCTGGAGCGGATCGTCGCCCTGCTGAAGAAGGCCGACCTCGTCGACTCCACCCGGGGCGCGCACGGGGGATACCGACTGACGCGAGACCCGGCCGACCTGACCATGGACGAGGTCATCGTCGCGCTGGAGGGCACCGTCGCCCCGATG
This sequence comes from Solirubrobacterales bacterium, assembly GCA_038234375.1. GTDB lineage: Bacteria > Actinomycetota > Thermoleophilia > Solirubrobacterales > Solirubrobacteraceae > Paraconexibacter. The sequence goes on from JBBSUL010000157.1 coordinate 558, forward strand.
AACTGCTTCGTCGACGACTCGGACTCCCCGCGTGTGCTGTGCTCCCACCAGGCCGACAGCGGCCAGGGCTGCGCCACCAAGCTGCTGTGGATGCGCGTCCAGGGCGGCGTGATGGAGAAGCTGCAGCAGACGACGCTGGCCGAGCTCGTGGCCTTCGCCGAGCGCGAGACGCCGTCCCGGCCGGGCCGTGCGACCGCCGAGACCGCCGCCGTCGCCTCCGCGCGCTGACGTTCAGCGCGCAACCCCACCGACCGTAGACCCGACCGACCGAAAGCGACACCCCACACCGATGTCCCAGCTCGAGATCCGCAACCTCCACGTCCAGGCCGACGACAAGCAGATCCTGCGCGGCGTGGACCTGACCGTCAAGCCGGGCGAGATACACGCCCTCATGGGCCCCAACGGCTCGGGCAAGTCGACGCTGGCCAACGCGATCATGGGCCACCCGTCGCTCGAGGTCACCGAGGGGCAGATCCTCTTCGGCGGCCAGGACATCACCGAGGCGGCGCCCGACGAGCGCGCGCAGCTCGGCCTGTTCATGGCCTTCCAGTACCCGGTGGCCATCCCCGGCGTGACGATCGCCAAGTACCTGCGCACCGTCATGAACGCCCACCGCGTGGCTCGCGGCGAGGCCGAGATCTCCCTCAAGGAGTTCCGTCAGACCGTTGAGGCGGCGATGAAGCTGTGCAACGTCCCGAAGAACTGGTCCTCGCGCTACCTCAACGACGGCTTCTCCGGTGGCGAGAAGAAGCGCCTGGAGACGCTGCAGCTGGCCCTGCTGCGCCCGACGACGGCGATTCTCGACGAGACCGACTCGGGGCTGGACATCGACGCGCTGAACACCATCGCCGAGGGCGTCAACACCGTCGCGCGCGACGCGGGCACCGGCGTGCTCATCATCACCCACTACCAGCGCATCCTGCACCTCGTGAAGCCCCAGCGCGTGTCGATCCTCTTCGAGGGCCGCATCGTCCAGGAGGGTGGCCCCGAGCTCGTCGAGCGCCTGGAGTCCGAGGGCTACGGCTGGGTCGAGAAGCAGGTCGCGGCGGGCGCGGCGTCATGACCGCGGGCGCCGTCGCCGGTCCGCTGGACGTGGCGGGCGCCTTTCCGACGTTGGACCGCGAGGGCCTGGTCTACCTCGACAGCGCCGCCACCTCCCAGACCCCGCTGCCGGTCCTGGCGGCGATGGACGCTTACTACCGCGAGCACCGCGCGTCGGTGCACCGCGGCGTGTACGCCCTGGCCGAGGAGGCCACCGGCCTGTACGAGGGCGCCCGCGCCAAGGCGGCCGCGCTCGTTGGGTGGGGGCCGCAGGAGACGATCTTCACCCGCAACGCCTCCGAGGCCGTCAACCTCGTGGCCTACACGTGGGCGCGCACGACCCTGAAGCCCGGCGACCGCGTCCTGGTCACCGAGATGGAGCACCACTCCAACCTCGTGCCCTGGCAGCTGGCGTGCGAGATGACGGGGGCCACGCTCGCCGCGGTGCCCATCCTCGACGACGGGCGCCTGGACCTGGAGGCCCTGGACGCCGAACTGGCCGTCGGCGACGTGCGCCTGGTCGCCGTCGCCCACGTGTCCAACGTGCTGGGCACGATCAACCCGGTGGCCGACATCGTCGCCCGCGCCCACGCGGCCGGGGCGATCGTGCTGGTGGACGGCACCCAGGCGGTGCCGCAACTCGCGGTGGACGCGGGTGCCATCGACGCGGACTTCTACGTGTGGACCGCCCACAAGGCCTACGGGCCGACGGGGATCGGTCTCCTGCACGGGCGCCGGTCGCTGCTGGAGTCCATGCCGCCGTTCCTCGGCGGCGGCCACATGATTTCCAAGGTGTCGCTGACCGGCTCCTCGTGGGCGCCGCCGCCGTCGAAGTTCGAGGCGGGCACCGGGCCGATCGCCGAGGCCATCGGGATGGGCGCGGCCGTCGACTTCCTCGACGGCCTGGGCCTGGAGGCGGTGCGCGCGCACGAGACCGCGGTCACCGCCTACGCGCTGGAGCGTCTGGCCGCCGTGCCGCAGCTGACCGTCCACGGCCCGTCCGACGCCGCCGACCGCGGGGCCCTCGTGTCCTTCCACCTGGACTGCGCCCATCCGCACGACGTCGCCGAGATCCTCGGCCGCCAAGGCGTCTGCGTCCGCGCCGGGCACCACTGCGCCCAGCCGCTTATGCAGCGCCTGGGCATCACCGCCAGCACCCGTGCGTCGTTCGCGGTGCACAACACGCGGGAAGACGTCGACCGCCTGGTCGCCGGCCTGGACCGGGTGCTCGAGCTCTTCGGCGACTGAGGGCGACCGGCGTCGACCGCCCGGACCGCGGTCGAAGCTATGGTGGGCCGGACCATGGATGACATGTACCGCGAGGAGATCCTCCAGCACTACAAGCGGCCCCACAACTGGGGGCCGATGGACGATCCTGACCTGGAGGCCGAGGACAACAACCCGCTGTGCGGCGACGAGCTGAAGGTCATGCTCCGCGTCGGCGAGGGCGGCGTCATCGAGGACATTCGCTTCGACGGGCACGGCTGCGCGATCTCGCAGGCGTCGGCGTCGATGGCCTCCGACGAGGTCAAGGGCATGAAGGTCGACGACCTGCTGGCCCTGGACCGCTCGTTCGTCCTGGACCTGCTGGGCATCGACATCTCCGCCACGCGCATGAAGTGCGCGCTGCTGTCGCTCAAGGTGCTGAAGTCCGCCTCACTGGACGGGGCGACCGCCGACTGGGAGGCCGACGTGCCCGCGGGCGTCCCGCCGGCCGGGGGCGCGGGCGCGCCCTAGCGCACCGCCGCGGCCTGACCGTGCTGCCGACACGCTTGGGCTGGTTCGGGGCGGTGGCCTACGCGCTGCCGATCCTGGAGGTCTGGCTGCTCACCAGCCTGTCCGAGCGCGGCGCGTCCGTCTTCCTCGTCGCGCTGCAGGTCGTCTGGGTGATCGCGTTGCTCGGTGTGCTGGACCGCTGCCTGCGCGGGTCGCCGGCCTACCGACGCGCGGTGACCCAGGCACGTGCGGAGGAGGCCGCGGAGCAGGCCGAGACCGAGGCCGACCGCGTCGCCGAGCAGGCCGCCGTCGAGGCCGCGGCCGCCACTCGCCGCGCCGCGCGCCCGCGTCGGGTGCGCACCGCGGACGAGCGCCGCCGCTCGCACCGGTAGCGGCCCTCCCGGCCGCGACGTCACTGAGTCACACGGCCGATGCGCGGGCCAGACCCCAGCCCTTAAGACGAACTGCAACCGGTGGCGCCGGCCCCGCCTACGTCGACTCGGGCCGGAGGGCTCCGAGGCCGGGCCGGGACCGCTCGACGCCCGCGATGAGGTCGCGCAGCGCGGCGATCTCCGCCGCCAGCGCGTCGCGCCCGGCCCGTGTCGGGCTCATCCACGTGCGCGGGCGCGCGCCTTCGCCGGCCTTCTCGATCAGGACCAGCCCCGCCGCTTCGAGCTTGGTCAGGTTTCGCGACAGGTTCCCGTCGGTCAGATCGAGGGTGTCGCGCACGAAGGTGAAGTCCGCCCGGCCTGCCTCGCACAGCACGGCGAGGATGCCCAGGCGCGTGCGCTGGTGCACCGCGTCGTCCAGACGGCGGCTCGGATGGCTCATCGCCGCGCCCCGGCCAGGCCGAGCAGGACGCCGGTGAGCATCAGCCCGGCCCCGAACACGAGCTCTACCAGCCATGGCGCTTGGCCCCCGATGCCGGTCGCGGTCGCGGCGGCCGCGGCGGCGGCGACGCCCACGCTCGGGGCGACCCGACGCTGCAGGACGCCGAAGGCCAGATACCCGGCGACCGCGACCCACACCGGGGCCAGTAGCCCGCTGGTCGCGCCGCCGAGCTGACCTCCGGCGACACCGGCCGCCCCGCAGGCGCAGCAGAGCACGATCCCGACCGTCCACGAGCGCCGATCCCCGGTGACGCCGCGCCGGCGCCCGCGCGTCCGATAGTGACGGCGGATCGCGAGCAGCCCGCACGGGCCCGCAAGCAGCCAGAAGGCCCCGAGCGCCCCGATCCCGACCTGCGCGACGAGCGCGGCGCTGAGCACGGTGAGCCCGCCGAAGATCAGCAGCGGGTACCACGGCGCGCCGAGCGACCGTCGCGTCGACAGGCGCAGGTCGCCCAGGTCTCCGAGCAGCTCGGCGGCCTCGCGCGGGGAGGCGGGTGCGGCGATGGCCTGATGACGGGAGACTTTACGTTGCAAAGTAAACGCGCTACGTTGGCGGAGAGGCGGCGACCGTCGCCCAGACTAGACCGAGGGAGCAAGCCCGTGCACGTTGACGACAAGGACCTTGTGTCGACCCTTTCCGACCAGGCCGGCGCGCCGCTGCTGGCCGCGGTCTACGCTCGCAAGGACACGGCGGTCGGCCCGGCCCGGTGGCTGGGGCCGATCGCCAACTACCTGATCGTGCGCCCGGCCGCCCGCGCGGCCGCCAACCGCGAGGGGGACGCGGCCGGCATCCCGCTCGACGCGGCCGTCGTGCTCGGTGCCACCGCCTCCGAGCTGCACGTCTGGTCGGCGGACCCGATGCTCAGCCAGGTCAAGGACCATCTCGGCAGTGTCCCGCTGGATCGCATCACGGGTGCCGCGGCCGTCCCCGGCAAGGGCTGGTGGGATCTCACGCTGACCTTCGTTGGCGGCGAGACCGTCGAGCTTCAGGCCCGCGGCGACGTGCCCGGCCTCGTGGCTCCCATTGAATCGCCCGCGGCCTGAGCGCCGGATAGAGCGAGTCAACTGCCGGGTCGAGCGTGCCGGGCCGGCTCGCGCAAGGTGAACCGTCGTTCCGCTCGGGTAGAGCGAGTCAACTGACGGATCAGTCCGGCCGGGCGGCAGCCCGACGCCAGGCCACGCGCTCAGTAGCCAGGCGGCGTGGCCAGCCCACCGGGCGGCGAGTGGCGGCCGGCGTGCATCATGATGCACCATGACTATGATGTGATGCGTGCGAACGACGATTGCGATTGATGATCATGTGCTGCGAGAAGCGAAGCGTCTCGCCGGCGAACGTGGCGTCACCCTGGGCGAGTTCGTCGAGGAGCACCTGCGCGAGGGCTTGGCGCGGACGACGGATCCCAAGCGCCCGACCGGGCCGATCCCGGTGTTCCGCGGGCGGGGCGGACTCAGGCCCGGTGTTGACATCACGAGCAACGCCCTGCTGCTCGAGGCGCTTGAGGCGGGCGATCACCCGCGGTGATCGTGCCGGACGTCAACCTCCTCGTGCTCGCCCACCGGGAGGAGATGGCCCGTCACGATGGGGCCCGCCGCTGGCTGGATGGCGTGATCGACGCCGACACCGCCTTCGGCATGTCGGAGCTCGTCCTCAGCGGCGTGCTGCGCGTCGTGACGAGCCCCCGGATCTTCGACGAGCCGACGCCGCCCGAGCAGGCGGCGGCGTTCGTCGCTCATCTCGTCGATCAGCCGCACTGCGTCAGGTTGCGGCCCGGTCCTCGGCACTTCGACCTGTTCACGTCGTTGTGCGAGCGGGCGTCGGCGCGCGGCAACCTCATCGCCGACGCCTATCACGCCGCGCTGGCGATCGAGCACGGGTGCCGGTGGCTCACGCTCGACCGTGACTTCGCTCGCTTCCCTGGCGTGGACTGGCAGGACCCGCTGTCGGGCTGATCAGGACAGCCTCGCTGCGCTCCCGCGGAAGCGCCTTCCGGCGCCCGTCCGTCCCGCACAAGGTGAACCGTCATTCCGCTCGGGTAGAGCGAGTCAAGTGACGGATCACGTTCGTCAGGCCGCCGCGCGTAGGGTGAACCGTCGTTCCGCTCGGGTAGAGCGAGTCAACTGCCGGGTCGGTCCGGCCGGGCGGCAGTCGGACCCGCTGCCGGCGGCCGGCCGGGCTTGGCTCAGTAGCCCAGGCGGTCCAGGACGCTGGACTTCGCCGGCTGCTTCTTGGCCTTCTCCTGCTTGGGCTCCTGCTCCGGCTGCGCCTCCTCGGCGGGGGCCGCGACGTCACCGCCGGTCCCGAAGGCCGCCAGGATCGCCGGGTCCATGCGGATGGACGCGGTCACGTGCCCGTCGCGGGCCTTGTGCATGTCCTCCTTGGAGATGCGGTCGGCGCTGTTGCGGCGCTCGGCCTGCTTCTTGGCGCGCTCCTCGTCGCGGCGCTTGGCGTTGCGCACGTGCGACTGGCGCTCGGCCGC
>JBBSUL010000158.1:0-6657 GCA_038234375.1 Solirubrobacterales bacterium
ATCACCGGCCTGGCGCGCGTGCTGCGCGGCTACGCCCAGACCGGCCTGGAGAACGTGGCGCTGTGGCACGAGCGCGACATCTCGCATTCGGGCGCCGAGCGCATCGTGCTGCCCGACGCGACGATCCTGCTGCACTACGCCACGCACGTCGCCCTGCGTATCGCCCGCGGCATGGTCGTCAGCCCGGAGCGGATGGCCGAGAACCTCGAGCTCACCCACGGCGCCCTGTTCTCCCAGCGCCTGCTGCTGGCCCTGGTGCGGTCGGGGCTGACCCGCGACGAGGCCTACCGCATCGCCCAGGAGCTCGCCCAGCGTGCGTGGGACGAGCGGATCGCGCTACGGACGCTCGTCGAGGGGGACGCACGGTGCGCGCAGCTCGACGTGGACGACGTCTTCGACGCCTCGCACTACGCGCGCCACGCCGCCGAGATCGTCGGGCGGCTGGACGGCGTCATCCCGGCGTCGGCGTAACCGTGGTGGGCGACATCGCTGGCAGGAGCCGGGGTGGTCGTACAGCGTTCCGCATCTCGCAACGCTGTACGACCACCAGCCCGCGGAAACGGTACGTGTCGTGCTGGCCGGGCTGCTGCGGACCCCGGAGACGCCGAGGGTCAGCCGCGGGCGCGGGCCCGCTTGAGCGCCGACTTGGGGACGACGTCGATCATGACGTAGGTCCGCTTGCCGGTCCGCGTGGCCAGGCCCATGCCCTCCAAGCGCTTGAGCGTCACCGGGCACTTCTTGCACCGCGGCTTGTCCTTGCAGCACTTCTTCTTGGCTTTGACGGTGGCGGGCATCGCGGTGGCGTGTTCGATCTCCGACCATGAGAGTCGGGATGCTTCGGCGAGCCTAACACGAGCCGCGCTCCGTGACCACCGGCCCGCCGGTCGCCCGGGTAGCATCCGGCCCCGTGGACGCCGATCTGGACCTGCCCCTCATCGCGCGCGGGAAGGTCCGTGAGCTCTACGACCTGGGCGACGCGCTGCTCATGGTCGCCTCGGACCGCATCTCCACCTACGACGCCGTGCACCCGACGCCGATCCCCGGCAAGGGCGCGGTGCTCACCGGCCTGTCGGCCTTCTGGTTTCAGTACACCCAGGACCTCGTCCCCAACCACGTCATCTCCTACACCGAACGGGTGCCGGACGCCGTCCGCGGCCGGGCCGTCGTCGTGCAGAAGCTGCACATGCTACCGGTCGAGGCGATCGTCCGCGGGTACATCACGGGGTCGGGGTGGAAGGACTACCTGGCCACCGGCTCGGTGTCGGGCATCGCGCTGCCCGACGGCCTGCGCGAGTCCGAGCAGCTCCCCGAGCCGATCTTCACCCCGTCGACAAAGGCCGAGGAGGGCCACGACGAGGCGATCGACTTCGCGATGGCGGCATCGGCGATCGGCGACTCGGGGCTGGCCACCCAGGTCAAGGAGGCGTCGATCGCGCTCTACCAGGCCGCCGCCGACCTCGCCCGCGAGCGCGGCGTCATCCTCGCCGACACGAAGTTCGAGTTCGGCCTGGACGCCGAGGGCGGGCTGGTCGTCGGCGACGAGGTCCTGACCCCCGACTCCTCGCGCTACTGGCCCGCCGACGTCTACGAGGTCGGGCAGGGGCAGCCGTCCTTCGACAAGCAGTACGTGCGCGACTGGGCGGCCGGCAGCGGGTGGGACAAGCTGCCCCCCGCGCCCGCGCTGCCCGAGCAGATCGTCGAGGGCACCCGCCACCGCTACATCGAGGCCTACGAGACGATCACCGGCGAGCCGTTCTCGGCCTGGCTCCAGCAGACCGGGGCGACCGCGTGAAGGCCCGCGTCCTCATCCGCCCCAAGGCTGGGATCCTGGACCCGCAGGGCGTCGCGGTCGAGCAGGCGCTGCCCGCGCTGGGCTTCGAGGGCGTCACCGACGTCCGCGTCGGGAGGATGGTCGAGCTCGAGGTTCACGACGAATCGCAGCTGGAGGACATGTGCCGGCAGCTGCTGGCCAACCCGCTCATCGAGGACTTCGAGATCGTCGGCGCCGACGCCGACGGGGCCGCGTCTTGAGGATCGGCGTCGTCCAGTTCCCCGGGTCCTGCGACGAGCGCGACGCCGTCGCCGCCTGTCAGACGGCCGACGGCGCCGAGGCCGTCCTGCTGTGGCACCGCGACGCCGACATCAACGGCATCGACGCGATCGTCGTCCCCGGCGGCTTCTCCTTCGGGGACTACCTGCGCGTCGGGGCGATCGCCCGCTTCAGCCCGGTCATGGCGGCGGTCATCGCCTTCGCGAACAACGGCGGCCCGGTCGTCGGGATCTGCAACGGCTTCCAGGTGCTGTGCGAGGCGGGGCTGCTGCCCGGCGCGCTGCTGGCCAACGAGCGCCGGCGCTTCGTGTGCCGCCAGACCGACGTCGCGGTCTCCAGCACCGCCACGCCGTTCACGGGCGGACTGGCCGAGGGGAACGTCCTGTCGATCCCCTCCAAGCACCAGACCGGCCGCTTCTACGCACCCGAGGTCCAGCTCGAGCAGCTCGAGGCCGACGGGCAGGTCGTCTTCCGCTACGCGAACGACTCAAACCCCAACGGGTCGCTGAACGACATCGCGGGGGTGTGCAACGTCGCGCGCAACGTCGTCGGCCTCATGCCCCACCCCGAGCACGCTGTCGACGTGCGCACCGGGTCCGACGACGCCCTGGCCCTGTTCGCGTCCCTGGCCGGAGGGGTGTCCGCCGGTGTCTGAGATCACGCTGCCCACCGTCGACGACGCCCTAGCCCTCGGGCTGACGGCCGCGGAGTACACGCTGGTCTGCGAGCAGCTCGGCCGTCCCCCCGGCCAGGTCGAGCTGGCGATGTTCTCGCTCATGTGGAGCGAGCACTGCGCCTACAAGCACTCCAAGAAGCTGCTGCGCACGCTACCGACCGAGGGGCCGGCCGTCGTCATGGGACCGGGGGAGAACGCCGGTGCGGTGCTCACGGATCCCGACGACCCGGACTCAACGATCTGCGTGTTCAAGGTCGAGTCCCACAACCACCCGTCGGCGGTCGAGCCCTTCCAGGGCGCGGCGACCGGGGTCGGCGGGATCCTACGCGACATCTTCGCCCTCGGCGCGCGGCCGATCGCGATCCTTGACTCGCTGCGCTTCGGCGAGCCGACCAGCCCGCGCTCGCGCTACCTCCTGGACCGGGCGGTCGCGGGCATCGGGCACTATGGCAACTGCATGGGCGTCCCGACGGTCGGCGGCGAGGTCGTCTTCGAGGGCCCCTACGAGACCAACTGCCTGGTCAACGCGATGGCCCTCGGCCTCGTCGAGCAGGACGCGATGATCCGCTCTGCGGCGACCGGGCCGGGCAACGTCGTCGTCCTCTTCGGCGCGTCGACCGGGCGGGACGGGATCGGCGGCGCGTCGGTGCTCGCCTCCGCCGAACTGGGGGACGACGACGCCTCCAAGCGCCCGACCGTCCAGGTCGGGGATCCGTTCGAGGAGTCCAAGCTCGTGGAGTGCTCGCTGGAGCTGCTGTCCGCGGGCCTGCTCGTGGCGCTGCAGGATCTCGGGGCGGCGGGGCTGACCTCGTCGGCCTCGGAGATGGCCTCCAAGGGTCAGGTCGGCATCGACATCGACGTGGCCAAGGTCCCGCTGCGTGAGGCCGACATGGAGCCGTTCGAGATCATGGTCTCCGAGTCCCAGGAGCGGATGCTCTGCGTCTGCGCTCCGGACGACGTCGATGCCGTCGTGGCGATCACCGACAAGTGGGAGGTCCACGGCACGGCGATCGGCACGGTGACCGAGACCCGGCGCATGCGGATCTACCGGGAGAACGAGCTCGTCGGGGACATGCCCGTCGACGCGCTGGTCGACGACTGCCCGCTCTACGACCTGGCCCCCGAGAAACCCTCGGAGCCGCTGTACGCCAAGCCGGAGGCGATGCTCGCCGCCGACGCCTCGCCGACGGACATCCTGGTCGCGCTGCTCGGGTCACCGAACCTCGCCTCGCGGCGGCCGCTGTTCGAGCAGTACGACCACATCGTCCAGTCGCGGACGGTGCGCCGCCCCGGGGAGTCCGACGCCGCCGTGCTGGCGCTGCCGGGTGGCAACGGCCTGGCGGTGTCGATCGACGGCAACGGCCGCCGTGTGGCCGCCGACCCGTACACGGGCGCGGTCGCCGCCGTCCTGGAGTGCGCGTCCAACCTCGCGTGCGCGGGTGCGCAGCCACTGGGGACGACGAACAACCTGAACTTCGGCAACCCCGAGAAGCCCGAGATCGCCTGGCAGCTGACCGAGGCCGTCCGCGGCCTCGGGGACGCCTGCCGCGCGGTGGGCGCGCCGATCGTCGGCGGCAACGTCTCGCTCTACAACCAGGGCTCGGCCGGCCCGATCTACCCGACGCCGGTGGTGGGGATGGTCGGCGCGCTGCCGGACGTCGACCGCGCCGGACGGCTGGGCTTCGTGCGTGCGGGGGACAGCGTCGCGCGCGTGGGATGGCCGGCGCCGCCGTCGCTGGCGGCCTCCGAACTGGCCAAGCTCCGGGGTGAGGCGCTGCCCGACGGGCTGCCCGCCATCGACGTGGACGCGGTGCTTGCCGCGCAGGCCGCGGTCCGCGACGCGGTGCGCTCAGGCGCGTTGTCGTCCGCCCATGACATCGCCGAAGGCGGGTTCGCCGCCGCGGTGGCCGAGTGCTGCCTAGAGGGCGGCCTGGGGGCCACGCTGCGCATCGACGTGGACGCGAACGACCATGTCGAGGCGCTGCTGTTCGGCGAGGCGTCCGGCGGCTTCGTCGTCTCCGGCTCCGAGGACGCCCTGCGCGCCCTGGGCGAGTCCGGCGTCCCCGTCGACGTGCTGGGTGAGGTCGGCGGCGACGTGTTGACGATCGCTGCGGGCGACGCGCTCGTCACCGTGCCGCTGGAGCGGCTCGGCGACGCGAACGCCGGGCTGGCGCCGCTGTTCCCGTAGTGCGCGTCCCGCCGGGACGAGTGCATGCGTGGCGCATGCTTGTACTGTTTTGCGCATGGCACTGCTGCAGATCCGTGACGTCCCCGAGGACGTGCACCGCACGCTCAAGGCGCGGGCGGCGGCGTCCGGCGTGTCGCTGTCGGAGTACGCGCGGTCGGTCTTGGGCCGCGCCGCCGCCCGGCCGACGCCCGGCGAGCTGGCGGAGCGGGTCGCCGCGCGCGGCTTGTCGACACCACCGGAAACCTCGGCCGATCTTGTGCGGGCGATCCGTGACCACGGCGAATGACGGTCCTCGACACCTCGGTGGTCGTGGACATGCTGCTCGGCTCGGGTGTGGCGCGGGCGGGGACGGAGCTGCTGGAGCACGGTGGACCGGCGGCCGCGCCCGACGTGCTCCCGTTCGAGGTGCTGGCCGTGCTCCGGCGGTTGGCCCTGCGTGAGGGTGCGAACGTCCCGAGGCTCGCCGGTGCGGTGAGCGACCTCGGCGACGTCAGCGTCGACCTGTTTCCGGCCCTCCCGCTGCGTACCCGGGCCTGGGCGCTGCGCGACAACTTCACGGTCGCCGACGCGCTGTTCGTGGCGTTGGCCGAGCAGCTCGACGCGCCGTTGGCCACGGCGGACCGGCGTTTGGCCGCGGCGGCGTCTGACCACACGGATGTGCCCGTCATATTGCTCGACGGCTACTGATTGCAGGGACTTCGTCCGCCGCCCGGGAGGTGTCCGGACCGCTGGTAGCCTGTGAAGTGTCGTCACACCCGGGACGGCACCTCGCACATGAGCCTCGATCCCTCCGATCTGGACCCGCGCGAAGGCCCCCGCGATGAATGCGGCGTCTTCGGGATCTACGGGCCCGAGCACGACGTCTCGCGCCTGGCGTACTTCGCGCTCTACGCGCTGCAGCATCGCGGGCAGGAGTCCGCCGGGATCGCCGCCGCCGACGACGGCGGCTACATCGTCACCCAGCGCGCGCTCGGCCTCGTCAACCAGGTGTTCAAGGAGCACGACCTCCGTGCCCTGGGCGGGGACCTGGCCATCGGCCACGTGCGCTACTCGACGACCGGCTCCAACGAGTGGGAGAACTCCCAGCCCGTGCACCGGTCGGCGGGCAGCGGCGGCAACAAGCGCGAGCTCGCGCTCGCGCACAACGGCAACCTCATCAACGCGGTCGCCCTGCACTCCGAGCTGCGTGAGGCCGGCGTGTCGTTCACCTCGACGTCGGACTCGGAGATCATCGCCGCGGCCCTGTCCTCCCACCCCGGGGAGAGCGTGGAGGACGCGGTCCGCGCCGTCATGCCGCGCCTGCAGGGGGCGTACTCAACGGTGGTGATGACCAAGGACCGCGTCGTGGCCTTCCGCGATCCGCTGGGCATCCGCCCGCTCGTCCTCGGGCAGATCGGCGAGCGCTACTGCATCGCCTCCGAGTCCTGTGCCTTCGACATCATCGGCGCGACGCACGTCCGCGACGTCGCCCCCGGCGAGATGGTGAGCATCTCCGCCGACGGCCTGCACGCCGAGACGGTGGTCGAGTCCCCGCGCCAGGCGTTCTGCGTGTTCGAGTACATCTACTTCGCGCGGCCGGACTCGCGCATGGGCGGGGACGTGCTGCAGGCCGCCCGCGGGCGCATGGGCGAGATCCTCCACCGCGAGGCGCCGACGCCCGGCGCCGACCTCGTGATTCCGGTGCCGGACTCCGGGGCACCCGCCGCCCGCGGCTTCGCCCGCGCCAGCGGCCTGCCCCAGGAC
>JBBSUL010000159.1:0-6629 GCA_038234375.1 Solirubrobacterales bacterium
AGATCCGGTCAAACGACCGCTTGACGCACACGCCCAGGAGCAGATCGGCGGTCGCCGCCTCCAGCGCCGCGTCGGTCTGCACGAAGCACAGCATGGTGGCGAAGGCCGGCTGGATCATCCCGGCGCCCTTGGCCTGCGCGGTCACGCGCACCGGTCCGCCGGACAGCTCCACGGTCAGCGAGGCGCGCTTGTCGAAGGCGTCGGTCGTCATCATCGCGCGGGCGAAGTCCGCCTCGCCGCCGGCGCTGAGCGCCGAGCCGGCGTCCAGCAGGCCGCGCACGACCTTCCTGCCGTCGAGCTGCACCCCGATGACGCCGGTCGAGCACACCGCGACCGCGTCCTCGCGCGCGCCGCAGGCCATCGCCGCGGCGCCCTGCATCCGCGCGGCCTCGTCCATGCCCCGGCCGCCGGTCGCGGCGTTGGCGTTGCCGGAGTTGACGGCCACCACGCGGATCGCGTCCGCCCGGGCGCGGTCGCGCGTGACGAGGACCGGGGCGGCGAGGACAGCGGACGACGTGAAGCGCACGGCGCTGGTCACCCGATCACCGTCGGCGACCATGAGGCCGAGGTCCGTCGCGCCACTGGCCTTCAGCCCGCACGTCACCCCCGCCGCGCGGAAGCCGGCCGGCAGCTCACCGGGCGCGGCGGCGGTCACGCCGTCGGGGCGGTCGACCCAGCGAGAGACGAAGAACCGGTCGGCGGTCATGGCAGGCCCGCCGTCTCGTCGAGGCCGAGCATGAGGTTCAGGGACTGGACCGCCTGCGACGACGTCCCCTTCCACAGGTTGTCGATCGCGGCGAACACGAGGACCTTCTGCGTGCGCGCATCGACGTGGACGTGCAGCGCGCAGCGGTTGGTCCCGCGCACGTCCCGGACGCCCGGGGGCCGGTCGACGAGGTCCACGTACGGCTCGACGGCGTACGCCGCCGCGAACCGGCCGTGCACGTCGGCGTCAGCGTTCTCGCGGAGGGTGGCGTAGCAGGACAACAGCTCACCCTGGTCGAGCGGCAGCAGGTGAGGGACGAACGTGACGGCCAGGGCGGTCGCGCCGGCGGCGGCGAGCTCCTGGTCGATCTCGGGCGTGTGGCGGTGGCGCCCCACGCCGTACGGCGTGACGTTCTCCGTTACCGACACGAAGTGCGTGTTGTCCGTCGCCGCCCGCCCGGCCCCGGAGACGCCGGTCTTGGCGTCGATGACCACGTCGTCCAGCAGCTCCGCCAGCGGCGCAAGCGCAAGGATCGCCGCGGTCGGGAAGCAACCCGGGCCCGCGACGAGGTCGGCGTCACGCAGGCGGTCGCGGTAGCGCTCGGGCAGCCCGTACACGGCGCCATCCAGCAGCTCGGGGGCCGTGTGCTCCACGTACCACTCCTCGTAGACGGCCCGGTCGCGCAGGCGGAAGTCGGCCGACAGGTCCACGACCTTCAGCCCCCGCTCGCGCAGGGCGGCGACCGTCTGGGCGGCGGCGCCGTGGGGGTAGGCGACGATCGCCGCGTCCACGCCGTCGGTGTGGCGCTCGAGGTCCAGCTCCTCCAGGATCATGGGGACCCGGTGGTGGGGGAACAGCTCGTCCAGCCGCTGCCCGGTGTACGAGCGCGAGGTGATGGCCGCCAGCTCGAGCTGCGGATGGCCGTGGACGAGGACGGCGGCCAGGGCGCCGGCGTACCCGGAGGCCCCGGCGACGAGGACGCGGAAGGTCGCAGGCTCAGGCACGCAGCTCACCCCCCAGCTCCGACGCGATGCGCTTGACGAGCTTGTCCCGCAGACGCGTGACGTCCTCCTCACCGAGGGTGCGGTCCTTGGCCCGGAAGGCGCAGTGCAGCGCAATGGACTTGCGCCCCTCGCCCACCTGAGCACCCGTGTAGACGTCGAACACGCGCACGTCCTCGGCGGACCGGGCGACGAGGGCGACCACCTCGGCGGCAGGGACCGTGTCGGGGACGACGATGGCCAGGTCCTGCCGCACGGCCGGATAGCTCGTCACGTCGCGGTAGGCGGCCACGCCGGGGACGCCGGCGACGAGCCGGCCGAGATCGACGGCGAAGACGCCGACGGCGTGGGCGTCGAGGTCCCAGTCCGCGGTGACCAGCGGATGGACCTCGCCGACGAAGCCGACGCGTGCGCCGGCGCGCAGCACCTCGGCGCTGCGGCCCGGATGCAGGAACGGCCACTCGGCCGCCGGCGCGTAGGTCAGCTCCACGCGCAGCGCGGCGGCGACGGCCTCCAGCAAGCCCTTGGCGGCGAAGAAGTCCGCGGGCCCGGACGCCCCGTCCCGCCATGATGCGGGCGCGCGGGCCCCGGTGACCAGGGCCGCGAGGGCGTGGTGCTCGTCGGCCAGCGGCTCGGCCGGGTCGGCGTGGCGGCGGTAGACGCAGCCGGACTCGAAGATCGCCACGTCGCCCATCCCCCGCGCGGCGTTGTGCGCGGCGACGTCCAGCAGCGACCCGACGATCGTCGGGCGCAGGATCGACTGCGCCTCGCTCATCGGGTTCTCCAGCTCGACGACGGCGCGGAGCGGGTGGTCTTCGGGCAGGCGCAGGCGGTCCAGGAGCGCGGGCTCGGTGAACGACCAGCCGGCGACCTCGTGCAGGCCGCGGCCGACGAGGACGTCCTCCGCCCGCCGGCGCAGCCGCTGGGCTCCGGTGAGCCGCCCAGGGAAGCCCGTCCGGTTGCGCGGCACGGTGGAGGGCAGCGACTCGAAGCCGTTGATCCGCGCGACCTCCTCGATGAGGTCGGCCTCACGGGTGACGTCGTGCCGGCGGAAGGCGGGAACGGCGACGTCCAGGCCGTCGTCGGCCTCGGCGACGGTGAACCCGAGCGCGGTGAGGATCTCGTGGCTCGTGGCCCGCTTTACGGGCGCGCCGAGCAGCGACACGACCCGCGAGTCGCGCAGGCGGATGGTCTGCGCCCGCGGCCCGGGACCGCCGAGGTCGATGGTCCCGCCGACGGGCTCCGCTCCGGTCAGCTCGCGCATCAGGCGCGAGGCGACGGCCTGGGCCTCCATCGCCTGCTCGGGGGCCAGGCTCTTCTCGAACCGGGCGCCGGCCTCCGAGCGCAGGCCGAGCTTGGCCATCGTGCGGTTGATGTTCGGCCCGTCCCAGGTGGCGACCTCCATGAGCACGCGGGTGGTGCCCGCGTGGACCTCGGAGCGCTGGCCGCCCATGACCCCGGCGATCGAGGTGGGGCCGTCGGCGTCGGCGATGAGCACGACATCGGGGTCCAGGGTGCGCTCCGCGGCGTCCAGCGTGGTCATCGTCTCCCCCTCCCCTGCCGCCCGCACGGTGAGCGTCCCGCCGGCCACGCGGTCCAGGTCGAAGGCGTGCAGCGGCTGCCCGGTGAGCCACATCGCGTAGTTGGTTATGTCCACGACGTTGTTGATCGGGCGCAGGCCGGCGGCCAGCAGCCGGGCCCGCAGCCACGCCGGGGACGGGCCGACGGTCACGTGCTCGAAGGCCCGCGCGGTGAACCGCGGGCACAGCTCGGTCTGCACGGTGATCGTGACGCCGGGAATGGCGTCAAAGGCGGGGTGGTCGTCCTGCGCCCACGGCGCCGGCCCCAGCGGGGCGCCGGTCGCGGCATGCACCTCGCGAGCGACGCCGTAGACGCCGAGGCAGTCCGGGCGGTTCGGGGTGACCTCGAGCTCCAGGACCGTGTCGCTGATCGGCAGCACCTCGGCCAGCGGGGTGCCGGCGGCCAGCGCGCTGTCGAGGACCATGATGCCCGCGTGGTCGTCGCCGAGGCCGAGCTCGGCCTCGGCGAGGATCATCCCCGCCGACGTCTGGCCGCGTAGCTTGGCGGCCTTGAGCTTGGAGCCGTCGGGCATGATCGCGCCGGGGCGCGCGACGGCGACGGTCTGGCCGGCCGCCACGTTCGGGGCGCCGCAGACGATCTGCTGGGCCGCCTCGCGGTCGCCGTCGCCCACGTCGACCGTGCACACGCGCAGGCGGTCGGCATCGGGGTGTGCGCCGCAGGTCAGCACCTTGCCGACGACGAAATGCTCGAGGCCGTCGACGCCGTAACGGTCGATGCGGTCGACCTCGGTGCCGGTCATGGCCAGGCGGGTGGCCAGCGCCCGGACGTCGAGGTCGGGGACGACGTGGTCGTGCAGCCAGCTCAGGGGAAGTCGCATCGTCCTGCCTCTAGCCGAACTGCGCCAGGAAGCGCAGGTCGTTGTCGTAGAACAGCCGCAGGTCGGGCACCGAGTGGCGGAGCATGGCGATGCGCTCCACGCCCATGCCGAAGGCGTAGCCCTGCCAGCGCTCGGGGTCGTACTCGCCCGTGGGGACCATGCCCAGGACGTTGGGGTCGACCATCCCGGAGCCGAGGATCTCCAGCCAGCCCGTGCCCTTGCACAGGTTGCACCGCGCGGGGCGGGTGGGACCGGGCTTCAGCGCGCCGGTGCCCGCGCACTGGAAGCAGGAGACGTCGACCTCGACCGACGGCTCGGTGAACGGGAAGAAGTGCGGACGCAGGCGCACGTCGCGCTCGTCGCCGAAGATCGCGCGGGCGAAGGCCAGCAGCGTGCCCTTCAGGTCGGCGAGCGTGATGTCCTCGTCGACGGCCAGGCCCTCGACCTGGTGGAACTGCGGCGTGTGGGTGGCGTCGCTGTCGCGCCGGTACACGCGGCCGGGGACGATGATGGCGATCGGCGGCGCCTGCGCGGCCATCGCCCGCGGCTGCATCGGGGAGGTGTGCGTGCGCAGGACGACTTCGTTCGCCGGGTCGTGCGCACCGACGGAGTCGGTACGCGGCCGGCGCACGTAGAAGGTGTCGCTGCGCCCGCGGGCGGGGTGCGCGGGGTCATGGTTGAGCGCGTCGAAGTTGTAGTGGACGAGCTCGACCTCCGGGCCCTCCACGACGGTGAAGCCCAGGCCGCAGAACACGTCCTCGATCGCCCGCCGGGTCGCGGTCAGCAGGTGCAGGCGCCCGACGGGCTGCGCGGGGACACCGGGCAGGGTGACGTCGACGGTGTCGACGGCCAGCCGGGCGTCCAGCTCGGCGGCGGCCAGCGCGGTGCCGCGGCTCTCGATGAGGACGTCCAGCGCCTGGCGGGCCTGGTTGGCGGCCTTGCCCACCGCGCCGCGCTCCTCCGGCGGCAGCTGGGCCACGGAGCGCAGGAGGTTGGGCAACTCGGCCTTGCGCCCGAGGTAGCCGACGCGCAGCTCCTCCAGCGCGGCGACGGTGCCGGCTGCGTCGATCGCACCGGTGGCCTCGGCGTGTAGCGTGGCGATGCGGTCCAGGGTGGTGCTCATGGGGTCCTCGTCATCTCGTACAGGCCGATGGTCGCGGCCATCGCGGCGTTCAGAGACTCGGCGGCGCCGGGCATCGGGATGCGCGCGGTCTGCGCGCACGCAGCCAGGACGTCGCCGGGCAGCCCGTCGCGCTCGGCCCCGATCACGAGCGTGCCCGCGGCCGGCCCGACCAGCGGGTCCCCGGTACGTGCGGCCAGCGCGATCGCTGGGGCAGGCAGCGCGTCCACCCCGGTCACCCGGGCCAGCGGCATGGCGAAGACGGCGCCCATCGAGGCGCGCACAGCCTTGGGCGAGTACGGGTCCGCGCACCCGGGCCCCAGCGCGACGCTGCCCGCCCCGAAGGCCAGCGCGGAGCGCAGCACGGTGCCGAGGTTGCCCGGATCCCCGACGCCCCACAGCGCCACGCACACCGGCCCGGCCGGCACGGGGGCCCAGCGCTGCTCGTAGACGGCGATGACCCGTGAGCCCGAGCCCAGGCCGCTGGCCTTGGCCAGCACGTCGGCGTCGACGATCGTGCCGGGCAGATCGCTGTCGGCCGTCACGTACCGCTCCAGCGCCTCCCAGCCGGCGGCGTCGGCGGCCGCCACGAGGTCCTCGCCCTCGGCGGCGAAGCGCGAGGAGCGCTCGCGCGCGTCGCGGCGCGTGAGCTTGCGGACCTCCTTGAGCTTGGCGTTGTGGGGGCTGGTGATCACGGTGGTGGTGCGGCGGTCGGTCGGGGACGAAAAAAGGGCGCCGTCCTGAAGTCAGGAGCGACGCCCGTGAAGACTGTCTGTCGGTGTGACGCTGAGTGCTAGGCAGCGACCTGGGCCGACGACGCCTCGCGGGCGGCGTCGACAAATCGCGAGAACGTCTCGGGATCGCGCACGGCGATGTCGGCCAGCACCTTGCGGTCCAGCTCGATCTCGGCCAGCTTCAGGCCGTGGATGAACGTCGCGTAGGTCATCCCGTTCAGGCGCGCGGCGGCGTTGATCCGGGTGATCCACAGGCGGCGGAAGTCGCGCTTGCGGGTGCGGCGATCGCGGTACGCGTACGCGTCCGCCTTCATCACCGCTTCCTTGGCGCGCTTGTAGTTCGAGTTCGCCTGGCCGCGGAAGCCCTTGGCGCGCTCGAGCGTGGCGCGGCGCTTCTTCTTGGCGTGAACTGACCGCTTCACCCGGGTCATTTGGTCTTCGCTCCCAGGAGCTTCTTGACCGTCTTGGTGTCCGAGTCGGACAGGATCAGCGGCTGCGCCTTGGTGCGCTTGAGCTTCGGCGACTTCTTTTCCAGGATGTGCGACATCCCGGCGTGGCGCGCCTTGACCTTGCCTTTGGCAGTCAGCTTGAAGCGCTTCTTGGCGCCCGAATGGGTCTTCATCTTCGGCATGGCGAACGCGGCAGTATG
>JBBSUL010000160.1:0-6598 GCA_038234375.1 Solirubrobacterales bacterium
CTGGCCGATCGCATCCTGGAGATGACCCACACCGTCGACGCCCGCGGGATGCGCGAGCAGGTGCTGGACTCGATGGAGCTCGAGCGCGAGCGGGGGATCACCATCAAGGCGCAGGCCGTGCGCGTGGCGTACACGGCGAAGGACGGGGTCACCTACCAGCTGCACCTCATCGACACGCCCGGCCACGTGGACTTCACCTACGAGGTCAGCCGCTCGCTGGCCGCCTGCGAGGGCGCGCTGCTCGTCGTCGACGCTTCTCAGGGCGTCGAGGCGCAGACCCTGGCCAACACCTACCTGGCGGTCGAGGCGGGGCTGGAGATCATCCCGTGCCTGAACAAGATCGACCTGCCCGGCGCCGAGCCCGAGCGCGTGGCCGGTGAGGTCGCCGACCTGTTGGGGGAGGACGCCGACATCATCAAACGCATCTCCGGCAAGACGGGGATGGGGGTCGCCGAGGTCCTGGAAGAGCTCGTCCTGCGCGTCCCTCCGCCCGACGGGGACCCGGACGGCCCGCCGCGCGCGGTCATCTTCGACTCCGAGTTCGACCAGTACCGCGGCGTCGTCGCGTACGTCCGCGTCGTCGACGGCACCTTCCGCAAGGGCGACGCGATCCGGGCGATGGCCGCCCAGACCGAGGCCGACATTGACGAGATCGGCTTCTTCACCCCGGCGATGACACCGATCGACGAGCTGACCGCGGGGGAGGTCGGCTACCTCATCACCGGCCTGAAGGACGTCACGCTGCTGCGCGTCGGCGACACGCTGACCACGCGGATCGGCAACCGCTCGGCGGCCACCGAGGCGCTGCCCGGGTACAAGGAGGTCCAGCCGATGGTCTTCTGCGGCCTGTTCCCCATCGACGGGGACGACTACCCCGACCTGCGCGACGCGCTGGAGAAGCTCACCCTCAACGACGCCGCCCTGGCCTGGGAGCCGGAGACCTCCGACGCGCTGGGCTTCGGCTTCCGCGTCGGCTTCCTCGGCCTGCTGCACATGGACATCGTCCGCGAGCGCCTGGAGCGCGAGTACAACCTCGAGCTCATCGGCACGATGCCGTCCGTCGGCTTCGAGGTGACGATGACCAACGGTGACGAGCTGCAGGTCCACAACCCCTCGGACTTCCCCGACCCCCAGCGGGTCGACGAGGTCCGTGAGCCGTTCGTGCGCGCATCGATGCTCATGCCCAAGGAGTACGTCGGCACGGTCATGGAGCTGTGTCAGGACAAGCGCGGCGAGCACGCGGGGATGCACTACCTGTCGGCCGAGCGCGTCCAACTGGAGTACGACCTGCCGCTGGGCGAGATCGTCATGGACTTCTTCGACCAGCTCAAGTCCCGGACGCGCGGCTACGCGTCCCTGGACTACGAGATCACCGGGATGCGCGCCTCCGACCTCGTGCGCCTGGACGTGCTGCTCTCCGGCGATGCCGTCGACGCGCTCTCGATGCTCGTGCACAAGGACAAGGCCTACGCCGTCGGGCGGACCCTGGCCGAGAAGCTGCAGAAGAAGATCCCGCGCCAGCAGTACGACGTGCCCATCCAGGCGGCGATCGGCTCAAGCGTCGTGGCCCGCGAGACCGTCAAGGCCTTCCGCAAGGACGTCACCGCCAAGTGCTACGGCGGCGACATCTCCCGCAAGCGCAAGCTGCTGGAGCGCCAGAAGGAAGGCAAGAAGCGGATGAAGCAGGTCGGTCGCGTCGAGGTGCCTCAGGAGGCCTTCCTCGCGGTACTTGAGCTCGGCGACTCCAAGTAGCCCTCGCGCGCCGGGCGGGTCTCGGCGGCCGGCGTGGCAGGATGGCCGCATGGACCTGGGACTGGAGGGCCGGGCGTGCATTGTCACCGGCGCGTCGCGCGGCATCGGGCTGGAGACGACGCGCCGGCTGGCCGCCGAGGGCGCGCGAGTGCTGCTCGTCGGTCGCCGCCACGAGCCGCTGGACGCGGCCGCTGTCCAGCTGGGTGGCGTGGCCTGCGTGGCGGACGTCACCGACCCCGACGCGGCCGCGCGGATCGTGGACGCATGTGAGCACGCGTTCGGCGCGGTGGACGTGCTCGTCAACAACGCGGGGACCTCGTCGGTGACCGCGCTGGACGAGCTGACCGACGAGGACTGGC
This sequence comes from Solirubrobacterales bacterium, assembly GCA_038234375.1. Lineage (GTDB taxonomy): Bacteria > Actinomycetota > Thermoleophilia > Solirubrobacterales > Solirubrobacteraceae > Paraconexibacter. Next base: position 2,112 of record JBBSUL010000160.1, read on the forward strand.
GCGTGCAGCACGAGCTGCACGTCATGGGGCCGATGCGCCTCATGCAGGCCGCGGCCCCGCGGATGGCCGACCGGGGCTGGGGTCGGATCGTCAACGTGTGCTCCTCGGCGGGCAAGCGCCCATCGTCGATGAACGCGGCCTACGCGGTCTCCAAGGCCGGCCAGCTCTCGCTCTCGCGGGTCTTCGCCGACGCCTACGCGGCGCAGAACGTGCTCGTCAACGCCGTGGCGCCCGGGATGACGGGCAGCGAGCTGTGGACGGGCGAGGACGGCCTCGCCGCCCAGATCGCCGCCCGCGACGGTGGCACCCCCGAGGAGGCCATCGCGGTGCGCGTCGCCAAAACGCCGCTCGGGAGGATGTCCGAGCCCGGCGAGATCGCCGACGTCATCGCCTTCCTGTGCAGCGACCGGGCCTCCAGTGTCGCCGGCGCGGCCTGGTCGGTCGACGGCGGGTCGGTCGCCATCATCGTCTGATCGGGGTCGCCGGTCGAGGCGGGTGTACCGGGCCGGGCCCCGGACGCGGGTCCGGTGGGAGGCGTACGAACATCATGCGGCAGTCAGGCTCCGCGCGGCCGGGTGCGGATCGAGGCCGGCACCCCCTACGGCTGGAAGCGATGGTCCAAGGCTCGGAGCCCCGGGGTGGGGACATTCCGTGCCGGAAGGCGCACCGTCGGGTCCCCACCCACTGCGGTTCGCGGTGCACGGGGCCGGCCAGAACGACCCGCTCGGTGACACCCGTTGCCGGCCACCGTGGGGTGGCGGGTCGAGCGCTGATGGGGCGAGGTCAGAGTCGGCGGTCGTCGGGTGGTGGGCGGTCGGGTGTCGCGGCCGGTGACAGCTGAGGCAGGCATACGGCGCATGAGGTGTCAGCGGACGCGGTCGTGCACGGCTCCCGGTGTGTGACCTGCGCCGAGAGGCCCGAACCCATCACCAGCGTCCGCAGGCGCACGCCTTCGAATCGAGCGACAACGAGTCTGACTGCACTTTCGGCTTCGAGAGCAGCTAGAACACCGGGGGTGAGCGACGGCGAGGACCATCTGCGCGCCGGTGACGCCGACCGCGACAGCGCGGTGGTCGAGCTGCGGTCCCACCACGAGGCCGGCCGCCTCGGGAACCATGAGTTCGAGCAGCGGGTGGCCGCCGCCTACGCGGCCGTGACCTGGGGCCAGCTCTCCGCGCTGTTCGACGATCTCCCGTCCACCGCGCCGCCGCCGCGGGCGGCGGCGTTGGTGCCCGGGGCGACGGTCGTCCTGCCCGCCCATGTGCTGCGGGGCGCCGTCGACATGGGCACCAGCGTGTCGACGGTCGTGGCCGGCGAACCCGCCGCCGTGGCCGACGCGCTCGTGGCTCAGGTCGGGCCGGTCGTCGCCGTCGACCGCTATCGCCTGACGATGCGGACCGCGAACCGCATTACGTTCACCCGCTCGCGGATCCCGCGCTGGGCCATCGTCGTCGCGGTCCTCCTGCCGCTCCCAGGCGCGTTTGTGCTGCTTATCCGCGATCGCGTCGATCTGCACCTGGACCTCGCACCCGCCGGCGTCGACTCAACGCACCTGACGCTGACACGAGTGCGCCGCTGATCCTCCGCGACGCCGCGACGCCGAGGCCGAGGCCGATGTCGCCACTGGGTGAGGCGTTCTGCCTCACGATGCCGAACGATTAGAACGGCATGATGCTCAGGGAACTAGGAGGCTGACGCAGATGACCCTTATGCAGCAGGTCGAAGCAATCGAGTCGCGTGAAGACCTCACCGCGTTCATCCGGGCAGTGGCAGCAGACCTCGATCGGAACCCGGCGGATTGGGAGAACGACCGCTTCGAAACGTATCTTGATGCGATGATGTCATGGACCGACGACATGCCCGGCTACTTCTCGAATCAGCGTCTCGACATCGAAGCCGGGCCCGAGTGGCGGCTGTTCGGCATGGTTCTCCTCGCCGCCAAAATATACGAGTGATCGCAGAACTCGGTCTGGCCCCTGATGGCTTGCGTCAGTGTCGATGATCGGACGTCGTGGGTGGTGGCGAGGTGGGCCTTTCGGACGCTCGTAGCGCGCGCTGCGACCACCGGCGAGTCCGCCGACGCGCAGGCACTGCACATTGCGGTTGCGCTGGACGGGCTCCATCTGGACCTGCTTGAGGCGGGCCAGCAGGCACGCCTCAGGCGTGCGCTCCACGGCGCGGCGCAATCGCTGCGCACGGATCTGGCCGGCCGGGCCGACGATCCGCGAGACGCGGAGTTCGCAGGGGCGCTTGCCGAACTCCAAACGCTCCTGTCCGAGTCTCCGGTGGCATGAGCACGCGCACCGTCGGCCGTCCGCGTGCTGCGGACGTCGTGAGGCGGCCCGGCGGCCTACGACGCCGGCGGTGGCGCTGGAGGGCGGGGGCGCGTGCACTACGATCCGGCCCATGCCCGTGAGCACCGAGGCCGTCGGCAAGCAGTACCCGCCGACGGTTTACGACGTCGGTCGCGAGAAGGTGCGCGAGTATGCGCTGGCCACGGGGGAGACCGATCCGCTGCACCTCGACGCCGACACCGCGCGGACGGCGGGCTACGCGGACGTCGTCGCGCCCCCGATGTTCGCCGTGGTCTACAGCGCCGCCGCCCTGGGTCCGGCGCTGTTCGACCCTGAGGTCGGCATCAACTTCGCCCAGATGGTCCACGGCGGCCAGGAGTTCCGCTGGGGGCCGCTGGTGATCGCCGGCGACGAGATCACCACGGCGGTCAGCGTCCGCGACATAACCCAGCAGGACGACAAGGGCTTCTATGTCTTCCAGTCCGTGTCCGCAAACCAGGACGGCGACACCGTGTGCGTCGGCGTCTGGACCAACATTGTGCGAGGGGTCTGACATGAGCGAGCCCATCGACCTGCGCCCCGGCACCGAGCTGCCCGAGCTCAAGGTCACCCCCGACCGCTTCCTCACCGTCCGCTACGCCGGGGCCTCCGGTGACTTCAACCCCATCCACATCGACGAGGCCTTCGCCAAGCAGGTCGGGCTGCCCGGGAAGATCCTGCACGGCCTGTGGACGATGGCCCAGGTGGCGCGCGCCCAGACCCAGGCCGCGGGCGGTCCGCACACCCTGAAGGCCCTGTCGGTGCAGTTCCGGGGCCTCGGCGTCCCCGAGGCCGAGGTGACGGTGACCGGGACGGTCCGCGAGGTCAGCGACGGGGTGGCGACCGTCGACACGGTCGCCGTCCAGAACGGGGCGCAGATCGTCCGCAACGCGCAAGCTCGCCTGCAGGCCGGTTGACGCTGGCCCCGCCCGCCCCGCCGGACCGGACCGGACCGGCGCCCCGCCTACACTGACGGGGGTGATCCTCAGTGCCCGACAGGAGCTGATCCTCCGCAAGGTCGTGGAGGCCTACGGGTCGACGGGCCTGCCCGTCGGCTCCAAGGCGCTGGCCGCCGACGCCGAGCTGGACTGCGGCTCGAGCACGATCCGCGGCGAGCTGTCCACCTTGGAGGACAACGGGCTGCTGGCCCACCCGCACACCTCCGCGGGGCGGGTCCCGACCGACGCCGGCCACCGCTACCACGTCGACCGCCTGCTTCATGGGCCCGACCGCCTGCCGGCGCGGGGAACGACGATGGACCTGCAGCTCGTCCGCCGCGAGGTCGACGAGGCGATGCGCGTCACCACCGAGACGCTGTCGCAGATGACCAACCTCATGGCGCTGGTCTCCGCGCCGCCGATCGACACCGCCACCGTTCGCCACGTCGAGGTGCTCGCCCTGCAGCCGCAGGTCCTGATGGTCGTGATCATCACCTCTGCGGGGGGCGTCACCAAGCGGGTGTTCACCTTCGACAGCCCGGTCGACCCGGGTCTCGTCGCCTGGGCGGGGGAGGAGCTCAACGGCCGCCTGGCCGGGGTGGGCCTCGGGGCCCGGACGCTGCGCGCCCGCCTGGCCGACCCGTACCTCGGGGCCCGCGAGCGCGGCTTCCTCGACGCGCTGGCCCCGGCCTTCACCGACCTGGACGCCACCGCCGAGGACTCCCTCTACGTCGACGGCGCAGCCCGGCTGCTGTCCGAGCACCGCCTGCACGACGTGGACGAGATCGAGGACATCATGGCCATGCTCGAGCGCCGGGTGTCGCTGCTGGGCGTCCTGCGCAGCGCGCTCAGCGAGCGGGACGTGCTCGTGCGGATCGGCTCGGAGAACACGGAGGAGGCGCCGGCGCTGCGCTCGCTGACGCTCGTGGCGGCCGGCTACGGCCTTCCCACGCGCAACCTGGGTACCGTGTCGGTCATCGGGCCGGTGCGGATGGACTACGCCGTGGTCATCGGCTCGGTGCGCGAGGCCGCCCTGCAGCTGTCGCGCTTCATCGAGGACATCTACGAGACCGCATAGGCCCCTGCCGCAATGAGCTCCACCACGCCCCGCGACCCCTACGACGTGCTCGGCGTCACCCGTGACGCCGACGAGACCACGATCAAGAAGTCGTTCCGCAAGCTCGCCCGGGAGCTGCACCCCGACGTCAACTCGCAC
>JBBSUL010000161.1:0-6537 GCA_038234375.1 Solirubrobacterales bacterium
CGCAGGAAGCTGCGCCCGGTGTGCGAGTCGAAGACGACGTTCAGCGCCCGGCGCGAGGCCTCCATGTAGCCCGTGGCCCCGACGAACGCCGTCAGCACGCCGATGACCAGGGCGGCCACTGCGGTGCCCGTCGAGCGGAAGGCGGCCCGCAGCGCGTCGTCCAGGGGCGCAAGCGTGGTGGCGGGCACGACCTTGCGCAGCTCGGTGATGATCGCGTCGTAGGTCGCCGGGTACTCGCCGATGAGCCCGAGCAGCGACACCGCCAGCAGCATTGTCGGGAACAGGGACAGCAGGGCGTAGTACGTCATCGCCGCAGCGTGATGGGTCCCCTGGTCCCGGTAGAACCCGATGACGGCCCGTCGCGTGACCGTCCACGTGCGTCGCACCCCCCAAAAGTACCGTGCGGCCAGGCGATCCGCGCCCGCCCTCCGGTGCCGGGCGTGTCCCGGCGAACCGGCGGACCGCCGCGTCAGCCCTCGTCGTGGGGCATCGACACGCGCACGCCGTCGTCGGGCTGCTCGGGCCCGGCGCCGTTCGGGCCCACCGGCACGCGCGCGTCCGTGCGGTGGCCGTTGCCGTTCGCCGCCGCGTGGTCGGCACTGCGGTAGGGCCCCGGCTTGGGGCGGGGCTTGCCCCCGGGCAGGGCGAGGCGCAGGATCGTCCGCTGCACCGAGCCGAGCTGCTTCAGGAACGGGCCCGTGTTGTACGGCAGGTCGTAGCGCTCGCAGATGTCCTTGACCTTCGGCGCGATCTCCGCGTAGCGGGTGCTCGGCATGTCCGGATACAGGTGGTGCTCGACCTGGAAGCCGAGGTTGCCGCTGGCCACGTGGAAGAACTCGGACCCCTCGATGTTCGCTGCGCCGAGAAGCTGGCGGACGTAGAAGGCGCCGCGGGACTCGTCGTCGGTCTCCTCCTGGCTGAACGTGTACGTCTGGTCAGGAAAGTGCCCGCAGAAGATGATCGCGTAGGCCCACACGTTGCGGATGATGTTGGCGGTGGCGTTGGCCTGCAGCGTGCTGGCGAAGGGGTCACGGAACGAGCGGCGGTCCACGAGCTGGGCCAGCACGCCGGCGTCCGAGCCCTCCATCGGGTTGACCTTGGCCACGGCGCGCGCCAGGCGGCCCTTGAGGGTCCTGGGCCGCTTGGCCCGCGCGACGTTGCGCGAGGCCAGTGCCGCCTCGACCCCCGTCGCCACCAGCGCGCTGATGAGCGGGAAGACGATGTAGTCCTTGGTGATCTGCAGGCGTGCCTTGCCGCCCATGCCCTTCAGCTGGCGGACGACCTCCTCCTTGGACTTCTCGCCGCGCTTGATGGCCTCGAAGTCCAGGTCGTGGAAGGCGACGCCCCACTCGAACAGCGAGGCGAGGACGAGGTTGTAGAACGGCTGGAAGAGGTAGACCGGGTTCCACGGCTGGTGCGGGTCGATGCGCATGATCTCGTAGCCGAGGTCGTGGTCCTTGCCGCGGATGTTCGTGTACGTGTGGTGGACGTAGTTGTGGGAGTGCTTCCACGCCTCCGCGGTGGACGCCGAGTCCCAGTCCCAGGTCGAGGAGTTGATCTGAGGATCGTTCATCCAGTCCCACTGGCCATGCATGACGTTGTGGCCGATCTCCATGTTCTCCAGGATCTTGGCCGCGCCGAGCATGCCCGTGCCCAGCAGCCACGGGGCCCGGTAGCGCGAGGCGCACAGGACGATGCGGCTTGAGACCAGCAGGCCGCGGTGGAGCTTGATCATGTTCGTGATGTAGGCGCGGTCGCGAGCGCCGAGATCGTTGTAGACCTCCTCGTGGATGGCGTCGAACTCGCGTCCGAGCGCCTCGATCTGCTCGTCGGTGAGCCGCGCGAGCGGGCTCTGGATCATCGTGGGCATGCGGGGTTCCGTCCTCGGTCGTTGGGGGTCGGGGATTGGGGGTGTGCGCTCACAGCGCGATCTCGACGTGGCCTTCGGGCGCGTGCACGCAGGTGCGGATCATCTCGTCGTCCTGGCCGTGCACCTCACCGGTGCGCAGGTCGCGCACGCGGCCGGAGCGCAGGCGGCCGACGCAGGTGTGGCAGATGCCCATGCGGCAGCCGTAGGGCAGGGTCGCCCCGGCCTCCTCGCCCGCGACGAGGATCGGCTGGGTGCCGTCGCTGCGGGCCTCCACGTCGCTCTTGAGAAAGGTGATGGTGCCGCCCGCGCCGCGCTCGGCGTCCGCGTCGGCGATCTCCGGCTGGAAGCGCTCGGTGTGCAGCCGGTCCAGGCCCCCGCCGTCGGCCTGAAAGTGATCGATGAGCGCATCGAGCATGTCGCGTGGACCGCTGACGAAGGCCTCGCGCTCGCGCCAGTCGGCGCACAGGGCGTCCAGGTCGGCCGGTCCCATGCGGCCCATGCTCGTGGTGTGCTGCTCGTGCAGGCGCAGGCCCGGGTTGCGCTGGGCGAGGTCGCGCAGCTGGGCGCCGAAGATGACGTCGTCCGCGTCGCGGGCGGAGTGCACGACGACGACGTCGGCCAGCGCGTTCCGGCGGTCCAGCGCCCGCAGCATCGACATGATCGGCGTGACGCCGCTGCCGGCGCTGACGAACAGCAACCTTGGTGGCACCGGGTCGGGGAGGACGAACGTGCCCTCCACCCCGCCGAGGCGCACGATCTCGCCGGGTGCGGCCTCCTGCACGAGGAACGGGGAGACCTTGCCCGCGTCGACGAGCTTGGGCGTGATGCTGATGCACCCGTCGGGCCGGCCGGGGTCCGAGGTCAGCGAGTAGGCGCGCCAGTGGTGGATGCCGTCGACGATGACGCCGATGCGCAGGTACTGGCCGGGGGTGTGGCCCTGCCACTTCCAGCCCGGCTTGATGAGGATCGTCGCCGCGTCGGGCGTCTCGTGCGTGACGTCGACAACGCGGCCGCGCAGCTCGGTCGTGTTCCACAGCGGGTTGATGAGCTCGAGGTAGTCGTCGGGGAGCAGCGGCGTGAACAGCGACCGCACGGCGTGCAGTCCGCGGCGCGCCGCGACGGGGACGTGGGGACGGACTCCGCGCTCGGCCATGGGCGGCATGGTGGCGAAAATGAGAACGAGTGTCAACCAAGTGTTCGCACCATCACACAGGCCGTGTACGCTGTCGGTGTGGCGACCACCGGCCGCGCGGCCCTGCGACGCGAGCGCGAGCGTGACCTCGTCGCCGCCACCCGTGCCCTGTTCGACGAGCGCGGGACGCTCGACGCGCCGATCGAGGAGATCGCCAAGAGCGTCGGCATCGCTCGCGGGCTCATCTACCGGCAGTTCTCCTCCAAGGAAGAGCTCTACGTCCTGACGATGACCGACTACCTGACCGAGCTCGGGCAGGTGCTCCTGCGCGTGACCGACGAGGGCGGGACACCCGCCGAGCTGCTGAGCTCCGGCATCCGGGGGTACGCGCGGTTCTGCCTGCGCTACCCGGCGTTCCTGGACATGGCGCTGTCGCTCATGCGCGGTCCGGCGACCAACCTGCGCGACACGATCTCGGACTCCATCTGGCTGCGCCTTGGGGCCGGAATGGCCGGCTGCATCCATCCGCTGGTCGAGGTGCTGACCGAGGGGCGCGACGACGAGACCTTCACGGTGGCCGACCCGGCCTACACGGCCAACCTGCTGTGGACCCAGGTCCTCGGCGCCATGCACCTCGCGCGCATCGGCGTCGCGTTCAAGCGCGACGGGGCCGGCCAGCCGTCGCTGTTCGCGGTCGACGGCGAGGCGGTCGTCGCCAGCTGCGTGAACAGCGCCCTGGCCACGGTCGGCGCGCGCATACCCTGACACGGAGGTACCCCCTCCCTGCGCCCGCCGGGGCGACATGCCGACCGGGGTCAGCGTCGGAGCCGCACGCCTTGAGCGGGCGGGCGTCGCCTCGCGGGCGCGGCTGGGACCATGACCGCATGGCCCCACCACCGCCCTCCGCCACGCTCGACGTCGGACCCGCGACGATCGAGATCACCCGCTCGGACCTGCTCATCCAGGAGGTCGACGCGATCGTCAACCCGGCCAACGAGGCGCTGGCCCACGGCGGCGGGCTTGCAGCGATCGTCGCGCGCGCTGCGGGACCCGAGCTCGTGGCCCAGAGCGAGGCCCACCCCGAGGTGCCGACGGGGGAGGCCGCCGTGACCACGGCCGGCCGCCTGCCGCAGCTGGCCGTCGTCCACGCTGTCGGCCCGATCTGGCACGGCGGCTCGCGCGGCGAGCCGGGCCTGCTGGCGCGGGCCCACGAGAGCGTGCTGGAGCACGCGACCGACCGCGGCTACCGCTCCGTGGCCTTCCCCGCCGTCTCGTGCGGCGTCTTCGGCTACCCGGCCCAGGAGGCGGCGCCCGTGGCCCTGCGCGCGGTCGCCGCGTTCCTGGAGGGGGGCGAGTCCGGTGTCCGCCTCGTCCGCTTCTGCCTGGCCTCCGAGGAGCACGAGCGCGCCTTTGCCGGCGCGCTGGACGAGCTGGCCGCGGAGTGGTGAGCGAGCGGCCAGCGCGGGTGGAGTCTCGCTGCTGCGTGACAGCGCCGAGGCTCCGCGCACCTCTCCAGCTACGAGCAGCCGACGCTGCGTGGAACTTCAGTGATGCCTGACAGCACCGAGACTCAGGGCGTGCCCGCCGGGACGCTCCCGCGGAAGCTCGACCATTCCCCCGGCTGTGCCCGTCAGACCACCCGGATGGTGCGGTGGATGTTCAGGGCCTGCAGCAGGCGGTGAATATTGCCGGGGTCGGAGGTGAGCACGTCGTGGCCCGGTCGGTCCTGGGCGACGAGCGCCACCAGCGCGTCGAGGACGTCGGCCGTTCCCGCTGCGCCGAGCAGCTCGCCGGCGCGCCGGGACAACGGCCGTCGGCCACCCCGCCTGGCCTGAGCCACGATCAGCGCGGGCACGACGGGTCGCTGACCGTCCCGGTGAAGGGCGGCAAGCAGCGAAGCTCCGCGTAGCTCGGCGCCGTCGCCGGGCCGACGCTGCGTGGAGCCTCGATGCTGCCTGACAGCAGCGATCCTCCACGCACCCCCGCTGAGGCCACCCGCCGCGCCTGCGTGGAGTCTCGGTACCCAGTACCGCAACGAGGCTCCACGCATGTCCGCGGGCGTGCGCGGGGCGGCGACCCCGCGGCCGCCGCCTGCCCGCGAGACCGTCAGGCCGCCGCGGCGGCGGGCGCCTTGGCGTCCTCCTTGATGAGGTCCGCGGCGCGCTCGGCGATCATGATCGTCGGCGCGTTGGTGTTGCCGCGCACGACCGACGGCATGACCGAGGCGTCGACGACACGCAGGCCCTCCACGCCGTGAACCTTCAGGCGCGGGTCGACGACGGGCCCGATCGCGCACGTGGACGTCGGGTGGTAGATCGTCATCGTGTTCTCGCGGACGAAGGCCATGATCTCGTCGTCGCTCATGTCGTTCGTCGGGGCCACGAAGTCCCCGGTGATGACGCCGCTCAGCGCCTCCTGGGAGGCGATGTCCAGGGCCACGCGCACCCCGGCGAGCATCGTCGCGCGGTCCTCCTCGGTCCCGAGGTAGTTGTGGACGATGCGCGGCTTGCTGTACGGGCTCGGGGTGCGCAGCGTCACCGAGCCGCGGCTCGTCGGCTTGACGACGCCCGGGCCGAAGGCCAGGCCGTGCTCGACGGGAGCCCCGAGGCCCTCGTCGTAGAACAGCACCGGCGCGCAGTGGAACTGGCAGTCCGGCGCGTCCAGGCCCGCTCGGGTGCGGATGAAGCCCCCGGCCTCGGCAATGTTCGAGGACAGCGGACCGCGGCCCTCGGTCTGCAGCAACTCGACGTTCTCCGGGCTCAGGGCCGTCATCAGCCCCTCCACGTCCGTCTTCCAGTTGATGAGGGTCATGCAGTGGTCCTGCAGCCCCTCGCCGACGGGCAGGTCCTTACGCACCTCGATCTGGAACAGCGGCAGCGTCTCCGCCGGCCCGATGCCCGAGAGCATGAGCAGCTGCGGCGACTGGTAGGCGCCGGCGGCGAGGATGACCTCGCGGGAGGCCATGACCTCCTCGATCTCGCCGTTGTGGTCGATCTGCACCCCGGACGCGCGGTCGCCCTCGAAGAGGATCGACAGCGCAAGCGCACCCGTGATGACGGTGAGGTTGTCGCGCTCCATCGCCGGGTGCAGGAAGGTCACCGACGCGCTCGCCCGCATCCCGTTGTTCTGGGTGGTCTGATAGCGGCCGAAGCCCTCCTGGCGGGCGCCGTTGAAGTCGGGGTTGCGCTCGTGGCCGGCCTGGGCGGCGGCCTCGACGAACGCGTCGGCGATCGGGTTCAGCGACCGCCCCTCGCGGACGGTCAGCTCGCCGCCGGCACCGTGGTAGGTGTCCTCGCCGCGCTCGTTGTCCTCGCCACGCTTGAAGTAGGGCAGCACCTCGTCGTAGGACCAGCCCTCGGCCCCGTTCTCGGCCCACTCGTCGTAGTCGCGCCGGTTGCCGCGGATGTAGACCATCGCGTTCATGGAGCTGCAGCCGCCGAGCATCTTCGCCCGTGGCAGGTAGCAGTGGCGGTTGTTCAGGTGCGGCTCGCGCTCGGTGGCCATGTCCCAGTCGCGGCGGCCCTTGAACAGGGCG
>JBBSUL010000162.1:0-6477 GCA_038234375.1 Solirubrobacterales bacterium
GACGGCGAGCGTGAACCACATGTTGAACTCGTGGTTGCGCAGGTAGTTGTGGCTGACGCCGGGGTGGGAGTTGATGATCTTCCCCGGGCCCCACGGGTGCTCGGCGTCGACCTTGGCGGCGACGAGCATCGAGCCGTACCCGAGTGCGCGCGTGTCGTAGATCGGGGTGACCTGGCGGATGATGCGGTCGGAGAGCAGGCGCGTGATGTCGGCGAGAACCTGCTCCTCGGTGATCCCGAGCGCGTCGGCAACGCGCGCATACGGTCGCTGCTCCAACGGGAAGGAGCCCTGCATCTGGTCGAGAAGGCGGCGGTCCAGGTCGCTGAGCGGGACCGCGGCCCCGTCGTTGCGCGAGCGGAGCTTGGGGATGGCGGTCTTGTCTACTGAAGCCATGTGGCGGCGTCCTTTGCGTGATAGGTGATCACGATGTCGGCACCCGCGCGGCGGATGGCGGTGAGCGTCTCGAGCACGACGGCGCGTTCGTCGATGTACCCCGCGGCGGCTGCCGCTTTGACCATCGCATACTCACCACTGACGTTATACGCGCACACCGGCATCCGCGACGCCTGCTTGACGCGCCAGAGGACATCCAGGTACGGCAGCGCAGGCTTGACCATGAGGATGTCGGCGCCCTCCTCGGCGTCCAGGAGCGACTCGCGGACCGCCTCGTCGCCGTTGGCCGGATCCATCTGGTAGCCGCGCCGGTCCCCCGCGGCCGGCGCCGAGTCCGCGGCCTCGCGGAACGGCCCGTAGAAGGCGCTGGCGAACTTCGAGCTGTAGGACATGATCGGGGTGTCCGGGAACCCGGCGTCGTCCAGCGCGGTCCGGATCGCGCCCACGCGCCCGTCCATCATGTCGCTCGGGGCGACGATGTCGGCGCCGGCACGCGCCTGGGCGACGGCGGTCTGCGCCAGCAGCGGCAACGTGGCGTCGTTGTCGACGGTGGTGACGTCCGCGGGCGTGGTGTGCAGGACGCCGCAGTGGCCGTGGTCGGTGTACTCGCACAGGCACAGGTCGGCGACGACGAGCAACCCGGGGACGGCGGACTTGATCGCGGCGATCGCCCGCTGGACGACTCCGTCGGCGGCCCAGGCCCCCGAGCCAGTGGCGTCCTTGGCCCCCGGGATCCCGAACAGGAGCACCCCGGCGATGCCCAGCGCGTGCGCCTCGCGGGCCTCGTCGACGGCGGCGTGCACGGGCAGGCGGTCCACGCCGGGCATCGCGTCGATCGGAGCGCGCGTGGCCTCGGTGTGGACGAACAGCGGCAGCAGCAGGTCCCCGGCGTCGAGCGTCGTCTCGCGGACGGCGTCGCGCAGCGCGGCGGTCGCGCGCAGACGGCGCAGGCGCGTGGCGGGGAAGGACGACATCGCCTTCCAGCGTAGAGCGCGGCACGCGCGCACGAGAAGTGGTGCAGGCGATCGCAGCCCGCAATAGCCTTGCGGCCATGAGCTTGAACACGAACGGCATCGGCGCCCTGCGGACCCCGCGCGTGGCCATCATCGGCGCCGGCATGTCCGGCATCGGCATGGCCTGCAAGCTGTGGATGGCCGGCATCGAGAGCTTTCACATCTACGAGAAGTGGAACGACCTCGGGGGCACGTGGCACGCCAACACCTACCCGGGCCTGTCGTGCGACGTGCCGTCGCGCAACTACCAGTACACGTTCGCCCCGAACCCGGACTGGTCGATGATCTTCTCTCCGGGCCGCGAGATCTGGGCGTACCTGAACCGGGTGGCCGACGACTACGACCTCAAGGGCCGCATGTCGCTCTCCACCGAGGTCGAGGAGGCGCGCTGGGAGGACGGCGAATGGCGTCTGCGCACGAAGGCCGGCGACGAGGCGGTCTACGACTTCGTGATCACCGCTGCCGGCGGGCTGGTCCACACGAAGACGCCGGCCATCCCCGGGCTGGAGGATTTCGCGGGCGCGCGCTTCCACTCGGCCGAGTGGGATCACACGGTGCCGCTGCCGGGGCGCCGGATCGCCGTCGTGGGCACGGGCTCCACGGGCATGCAGATCACGCGGGCGCTGGCGCCCGTCGCGTCGAAGTTCGAGCTCTTCCAGCGCACGCCGCAGTGGATCATGCCGGTCCTCAACGCCCGCTACACCGCCGTCGGTAAGGCCGTGCTGCGGCGCTTCCCGGCGCTGAACCGGCCGCTGGCCCGCGCCTGGCAGGTCGCCAGCGAGGGGACGTTCGGGATCGCGGTCATCCGCCCCGGCTGGCAGCGCCGCCTGCTCAGCGGCCTGTGCCGAGCGCACCTGCACCGTGTCCGCGACCCGGAGCTGCGCCGGCGCTTCACGCCGACCGACAAGCCGATGTGCAAGCGCCTGGTCATGGGCGTCGGCTTCTACGGGCTGTTCGAGCAGCCTCACGTCGATCTCGTCGACACGCCGATCGAGCGCGTGGAGGCCGAGGGCATCCGCACCACCGACGGGGTGCTGCACGAGCTCGACGTCATCGTCATGGCCACCGGCTTCGACGCGCACAAGTTCGTGCGGCCGATGGAGCTGGTCGGCGCGGGCGGCATGCGCCTGTCCGAGGTCTGGGAGGACGAGCCGTACGGGTACCGCTCGGTGGCGCTGCCGGACTTCCCCAACGTCTTCATGCTCATCGGCCCGCACTCCCCGTTCGGCAACCAGTCGCTGTTCACCATCTCCGAAACACAGGCCGACTTCGCGATGGTCTGCATCGAGCGCTGGCGGCGCGGCGAGATCGACGCCATGTCCCCGACCCGCGAGGCGACGGACCGCTTCAACGCGGAGATGAAGGACGTCCTGCCCGACACGATCTGGGCCAGCGGGTGCAAGAGCTGGTACATCGGGGCGGACGGCACGCCGTCGGTGTGGCCGTACGAGGCCTCGCACCACCGCGAGATCCTCCGCGAGCCCGAGGCCGCCGACTGGGTCCTCACGCCCGGCCCCGCCGCCCGGGAGCCCACCACAGCCTGAGCCGTCACTTGACACGGATAGCCCGACCGGAGTGACGGTTCACCTTCCGCGCGGCCTCAAGCCACGGGGTTGGAGGACGCCACCGCAATGGACGGGCGAGCCCCCAGGCGAGCACGTCCACAGCGCCCACGGAAGACCGACCACCGCACAAGCGAGCCCCTGGGCGAGCTTGTGCAATGGACGGGCGAGCCGCTAGGCGAGCCCGTCCACGTCCTCCGCGGTAATCGCATAGATGTCGTGGTCCTCCCAGACCCCGTCGATCTCCAGGTACCGCAGCGCCCGCCCCTCGTGGCGGAAGCCGTTCTTCTCGACGACCCGCTGGGACGGGGCGTTGCGGGGCATGATCGCCGGCTGGATGCGGTGCAGCCCGGCGTGCTCGAAGGCGAAGGCCACCGCCAGGCCGACGGCGGCGGTGGCGTGGCCGTGGCCGCAGGCGTCCTCCGCGACCCAGTAGCCGATCGTGGCGTTCTGCCAGGCGCCGCGCACGATGTTGCTCAGCGCCACGCGGCCGACAAGGCGCTCTGGGTCGTCGAGGATCGCGAAGGCGTAGCCCATGCCGGCCGTCCAGGCGTCGCTGTCGAGCGTGATCTCACGCGATTGCGCAGACCGGGTGAAGAAGCTGTCCTCCCGGGTGGCCTCGAACGGGGCCAGGAAGTCCCGGTTGTCGACCCGCAGCGCCAGCAGCGCGTCCAGGTCGCCGCGGACGAACGGGCGGATGCTCGTGCGGCCGGCGTGCAGGCGTTGGCGAGGCACGTGGTGCCTCACGTGCGGGCCCCGAAGCGCCGCAGGCCGATCCGGGCCAGCACCACGTACGCGGCCACGAGCGCGGCCAGGTGGGCGAGCGCCCCCACCAGGCCGGGGCCGGCGTTGTTCAGCCCGGCGTCGAGCGCCTGCAGGGTGGGCTTGAACGGGAACAGCGACCCGACGACCTGCACGATGTCGTAGGCGGTGGCGCCGACCGCCCCGCTGGGGACGAGGGCCAGGGCGGCGACGGGCAGCGAGAGCAGGAAGGCCAGCAGCGACGACGCGCGCACGTCGCGCGTCAAGGCGCCGACCGCGACGCCCATCGCCCCGAAGCCGAGGGCCCCGGCGACGAGGGCGCCGACCCACAGGCCCGCCCGTTCGAAGCGCACGGGCTGGAAGAGGCTGAGCAGCAGCACCAGGGCCAGCGCGATCACCGCTGCGACCAGAGCGCCGAGCAGGACCTTCTCCACCACCAGCGTGGTGCGGCCGACGAGGCCGCGGACGAGCCGGCCGTAGGCGTGCTCCTCGCGCTCGAGGGCGAGCATCCCGGCGGCCACGAGCAGCCCCACGAACATGAGCGCGATCGTCACGGCGGCGGCGACGGCGTACCCGTCCAGGGAGCTCGTCGGTCCGTCCACGGTCCGGACCTTGACGGCGATCGGGTCGGAGATCGAGGCGAGCACCGAGTCCGACAGGTCCAGGTTGTCGATGGCCAGCTGCGCGAAGCGCCGCACCTGCTCGATCGCCGCGATCTTCGGGTCCCCCTCGGGCAGGGCGGCCGCGACGCCCTGCAGGACCTGGGCCGAGCGCTGCAGCCCCAGCACCTCGAGCTTCTGGCCCAGGATCGAGAACCCGCCACCCTTGAGCAGGATCCCCAGGTACTGTCCGGCGACCTTCGTCAGCTCCTGTCCGAGCGCCTGGTTGGCCTTGGCGACCTGGGCGGTGATGGTGTCCTCGACGTAGCGGCGCTTGAGCGGGTTGTCGGCGGCGTAGTAGACCTGCAGCGTCGGCCGCTGCGGGCTGCCGGAGAGGTTGATCGCCGACTGCAGCGCGTCGGTCACGTTCTGCGGGACGATGAGGGCGGCCACCGCCTCGCCGGACTTGACCTTGTCGATCGCCGCCTGCCGGCTGTCCACCCGGATCGGGTCGATGGCGTCGAAGAGCTTGTCGGCGTAGGTCGAGGCGTCGAGCGACTTGCCCCCGAGCTGGAAGGTGTTCGAGGACGGTGGCACCGCGTTGTAGAAGGCGACCTTGGGCTTGCTCGGGGGGCGGCTGACCGCGTAGCCGACGGGCAGGCCGATGACGATCGCGTACAGCGCCAGCAGCACCACGAGCAGCGGCGAGCGCCGCAGGATCTGCAGGTCCTTGACCAGGAGGAAGCGCAGCGCACCCACGGGTCAGTGGCCCTGCTCGTGGAGGAAGCCGACGAAGGCGCTCTCGAAGTCGGTGGCCTCGCCGACGGTGGCCTGCAGCTCGGCCGGGGTCCCGGCGAACAGCAGCTCGCCGTCGGCCAGGACGAGGACGCGGTCGGCGTAGCGCTCGGCCTCACTGACGTTGTGGCTCGTGAACACCACCGTGGTGGACCGCTCCCGGGCCAGCCCGGAGACGAAGGACCAGAGGATCTCGCGCTGGCGCGGATCCAGCGAGGAGGACGGCTCGTCGAGCAGCAGCACCGGCGGGTCCGACAGCAGGCCGATCGCGATGTTCACCCGCTGCTGGTTGCCGCCCGACAGGGCGCCGAGCTCGTCCCCGGACCGCTCGCGCAGGCCCGCCTGGTCCAGCATCCGCGACACCGCCGCGTCCACGTCGTCCACCCGCTCCAGGCGCGCGAACAGCCGCAGGTTCTCGGCGACGGAGAGCTTGCGGTAGACCGCGGCCTGCTGCGGAACCCAGCCGACACGGCGCACGTCGTGCGACACGCTGCCCGTGGTGGGCTGCAGCAGCCCGGCGAGGATCGACAGCAGGGTTGTCTTCCCCGCCCCGTTGGGACCGGTCACCGCGACGATCTCGCCCG
Organism: Solirubrobacterales bacterium; assembly: GCA_038234375.1. Classification (GTDB taxonomy): domain Bacteria; phylum Actinomycetota; class Thermoleophilia; order Solirubrobacterales; family Solirubrobacteraceae; genus Paraconexibacter. The sequence goes on from JBBSUL010000162.1 coordinate 5,709, forward strand.
GGCTCGCGGTGAACGTCACGTCGTGCAGCGCGGCACGCTCGCCAAAGCGCATGCCGATGCCTTCCGCGACCAGGGGGTCGGTGCTCACCGGCCAGAGGCTACCCGTGAGAGGATGGGCCGGTGTCCGCCGGTCCGACCCGCATCCTCTTCGTCGGCGACGTCGTCGGCGGCCTCGGTCGCCGCACCCTGACCGCCCTGCTCCCCGGCCTGCGTGCCGCCCACGCACCGACGTTCGTCGTGGTCAACGGCGAGAACATCGCCGGCGGGCTGGGGATCACGCCGAAGCTCGCCGACGAGCTGTTCGCGGCGGGGGTCGACGTCGTCACCCTGGGCAACCACGCCTATCACCGGCGCGAGATCTTCCCCTACCTCGATGCGCACGACGCGATCCTGCGGCCGGCCAACTACCTGGCCACCCAGCCCGGGCACGGGTCGTGCGTCGTCGAGCGGGACGGGGTCCGCCTCGGCGTCGTCAACCTGTCGGGCAACGTGTTCCTGCGCGCCGGGCGCCCGGCGTTCACGGAGGTCGATGCCGTGCTCGGGCGCCTGGAGGACAAGGTGGACCATGTGCTCGTGGACATGCACGCCGAGGCGACGAGCGAGAAGGTCGCGCTCGGCTGGTACCTGGACGGCGAGGTGACGGCGGTCGTGGGTACGCACACCCACGTGCCCACCGCGGACGCCCGCGTTCTGCCCAAGGGCACCGCCTACATCACCGACGTCGGGATGACCGGTCCGCGCGGGGGCGTGATCGGCGTCAAGCGCGAGC
>JBBSUL010000163.1:0-6330 GCA_038234375.1 Solirubrobacterales bacterium
ACGTGGATGTCGACCGGCATGAACTTGTCGGCCGGGACGATCGCGTAGTTGTTGAACACCCCCATCGACGACGAGCACGCGCCCATGGCGATGGCCCACTTGGGCTCGAGCATCTGGTCGTAGATGCGCCGGACGACGGGCGCCATCTTGATCGACACGCGCCCGGAGATGATGAGCAGGTCGGCCTGGCGCGGGGAGGCGCGGAAGGCCTCGAAGCCGAAGCGGGCCACGTCGACGCGCGCCCCGACGATGGACATCATCTCGATGGCGCAGCACGCCAGCCCGAAGGTGGCGGGGAACATCGCGTTGCCGCGCGCCCAGGCGACGGCCTTGTCCAGCGTCGTGGTGACGATCCGGGACTTGACGTACTCCTCCAGATCGTCGTCGTCCAAGTCGCCGCGGAGCAGGTCGCGCGAGCGGCGCTGGCGGACCTTGAAGGCCTCGGCGTCCTGCGCGGAACCGAGCTGCTGGCGGATCACCTCCATTCCAGGGCCCCCCGTCGCCACACGTAGAGGAAGGCGACGAACAGCAGCACGACGAACACGCAGATCTCGATCAGGGCGAAAGAGCCGAACTCCCGCAGGTTCATCGCCACCGGGTAGAGGAACAGCACCTCGATGTCGAAGAGGATGAACAGCATCGCGATGAGGTAGAAGCTGATCCCGAAGCGGAAGCGCGACTGGATCTCGGCCGGGATGCCGCACTCGTACGGGTCGTTCTTGCTCTGGATGCGCTTGCTCTTGACCCCGACGAGGGTGTTCAGCGCGGAGAACAGGAGGCCGACGGCTCCCCCGAGGACGAGGAAGACGATCGCGGGGAGGTAGCCACGAAGCATGCTCATCCGTTCTATCACCTTCTTGTGACAGGCCGCTACAAAGTGGCAGTCGGCGCGAGAGCCTTTCGCTCTCGCACGCGAAGCGGCCAATCGGCGCGTACCCTGGCCGCGTGGCCCTCGCGCTCACCGTCACCGACCTGCGCAAGTCCTTCGGTGACGTCGTGGCCGTGGACGGCCTGGACCTCGAGGTCCCCGAGGGCACCTGCGTGGGGCTGCTCGGGCCCAACGGCGCGGGCAAGTCCACGACGATGCGGATGCTCACCGGGCAGACGCGGCCGGACTCGGGCACCCTGGAGGCCCTGGGCTGGCGCCTGCCCGAGGAGTCCAAGCAGGCTCGCGCCCAGATGGGCGTGGTGCCGCAGCTGGACAACCTCGATGTGACGCTCTCGGCCCGGGACAACCTGCGGATCTTCGCGCGCCTGTACCGCGTGCCCAAGGCGGACCGCGCGGCCGCGGTGGAGCGGGGCCTGCAGGTCGCGCGCCTGAGCGACCGCGGCGATGCGCGCGCCGACGCGCTGTCGGGCGGGATGCGCCGGCGCCTGCTCATCGCCCGCGCCCTCCTGCACCGGCCGCGCCTGCTGCTGCTCGACGAGCCGACCGTGGGTCTGGACCCGCAGGTGCGCCAGGAGCTGTGGGCGATGATCGACGGCCTGCGCAGCGAGGGCACGTCGATTCTCATGACCACGCACTACATCGAGGAGGCCGAGCGCCTGGCCGACAGCGTCACGATCGTCGCCGACGGCCGCGCGGTGGACACCGGGCCGCCCGCCGAGCTGGTGGCCCGGCACGCCGGCCGCGAAGTCCGCGAGGTCTACGGTCCGCCCGCGCACCTGCGGACCGTGGAGGACGACGCCCGCGCCGCCGGCTTCGCCACCCGTCGCACCGGCACGAGCATCGCGATCCTCGGGGCCGAGGACGCCGACGGCCGCCTGCCGGAGGGCGTGGTCCGCGCCTCCCGCCTGGAGGACGTGTTCGTGAAGCTCACCGGGGAAGATGTCGTATGACGCTGACGCGTATACGGGGTCGTATGACGCTGACGCGTATACGGGGTCGTATGACGCTGCGCGTATACGGGGTCGCATGACGCTGACGCGTATACGGGGTCGCATGACGCTGACGCGTATACGGGGTCGCATGACGCTGCGCGTATACGGGGTGTCATGAGCGAGCAGCAGACCACCGCGCGCCCGCCGGCCCGCCGCTTACGACGGCTGGAGGGGGCGGCGATCGCCGGGGTGATGATGCGCGAGGTCATCAACTTCGTCGCCGGGTGGCGCCAGGCGGTCTTCGCCTCCACCGTGCAGCCCGTGGTCTACCTGCTGGCCTTCGGCCTGGGCTTCGGAACGCTCGTGGACCGCGTCGGCGGGCGCGACTACATCGACTACGTCTCCACGGGGACGGTCGCCACCGCCGTCCTCTTCGCGACCGCGTTCAACGCGATGTTCGGCTCGTTCATCAAGCGCGAGTTCCAGCGCACGTACGACGCGATCCTCTCCACCCCGGTCGACGTCGAGGAGCTCGTCACCGCCGAGGTCCTGTGGCTGGCCCTGCGCGGTGGCCTGTTCGGCGTGGTCCCGATCCTCGTCGGGCTGTGCTTCGGCCTGGACCCGTCGTGGACGGTCGTGTTCGTGCTGCCGGTGGCGATCCTGACCGGCTTCGGGTTCGCGGCGATCGGCACGCTGATCAGCGCCATCGTCGGGTCGATCGACGACTTCTCCTACGTCACGAGCGCCGTGTTCACCCCGCTGTTCCTGGTGGCTGGGACGTTCTTCCCGCTCACCGACCTGCCGCTCGCGGTGAAGATCCTCGCCGAGCTCAACCCGCTGCACCACTGCGTCGAGCTCGTCCGCGATAGCACATTCGGCGAGCTCGACGGCATCGACGCCCTGCGCGTCGGTGCCCTGCTGGCCTTCGCCGCGCTGTCGTGGTGGGGCGCGGTCAACCGGACCCGCGCCCGGCTGGTGAGCTGATGACGCAGGCCGCGCAGACCGCCGCGCTGATCGCGGCCGCCGTGTGCGGGGTCGTCGGTGCCTGGGGCGGCTGGCTGTGGTGGCGCGTGAGCGACACCGGCCCCGCGGTCTGGCGGGCGATCCGCTCAGCTCAGGTGGTGATCGTCCTGCACGCGGTGCTCGCGGGCGCGCTGTACGCCGGGGGCCTGGACCCGGCCGACGGCCTCTACGCGCTGTACCTCGCCCTGCCGATCGCCGTGTCGGTCATCGCCGAGCAGCTGCGGGCGCTGGCGGCGCAGACCGTGCTCGACGCCCGCGGACTGAAGGACGCCGCGGCGGTCGGGGACCTGGACGACGCCGCTCAGCGCGCGATCGTCACCGCGATCGTCCGGCGCGAGCTCGGCGTGATGGCGGCCGCGTGCGGCGTCGCCGCGTTCCTGCTGCTGCGCGCCTACGGCACGGTCTGACCGCGGCGAAGCAGGACCCGGCGCCGACCAGGTTGCCGCCATGTCCGGAGGTGGTCGGGCGGTACGGCCCGACCGGTGTCCGGGGTCGGCGCCGGGATGTCGGTCAGTTCGCCGCGGGCGCGCGGGTTCCTGCGTCCGGCCCGCTACGGCCCCGGCGGCGGCTCGACGATGAGCGTGCCGTACTGGCCGAGGTTGTCGTGGTTGCCGATCGTGTCGGTGAGACGGTACCTCCCGGGGCTCAGGAGGATCGGCTCCTCGGTGCGGACCTTCGCCCCCGGACGCGCGGTCGGCGTGCCCCCGAGGGGCATGTTCTCCGCCTCGGCCAGCACCGTGGCGTCGGGGTCGACGTCGCGGCGGATGCGCTTGACCTTCACGTTGTGGGTGAGCCGCCCGTTGTTCGTCGCCACGATCTTGATCGGCATCGGGATCATCGTCGCGACGACCCGGACCGTCTGCGGCCGGATCGTGTACTCGTCGAGCTTCAGACGCAGCACCGCGTCCTTGTCGGTGACGGCCGCCGGCTCGCCGCCGCAGCCAGAGAACATCGCCAAGGCGCCCAGCAGGACGATCGTGACACGTGTGAACGGGGTGATCACCTCACGCCATGATGCCCGTTCCGTATTATCCCCGCGGTCATGCGCCGTCCCGCCGCTGCCCTCGCCGTCCTGGCCACCCTCGCGCTCGCGTCCGCTCTGGGCGCGTGCGGCTCGCAGCCGAACGAGGTCGCGGTCTCCAACGCGTCCGCGCCCGTCAAGCGGGGCGCGCAGCTGTTCCTGGAGCGGTGCTCGGGCTGCCACACCCTGTCCGCGGTCGGCGCCGAGGGCTCGGCCACGAAGATCACCGACCGCGAGCGCGTCGACGGGCCGAGCTTCGACCAGCGCAAGGAGTGCGTCGCCAACGTGCTCTACGCGATCCGCAACGGCGGCTACTCGGGCGCGATCATGCCCGAGAACATCGTCACCGGCCAGGACGCCCAAGCGGTGGCCGAGTTCCTGCAGGAGTACTCCGGCACCCAGCGCAAGCAGACCGCGGGCTCCAAGCTGCTCACCTGCCCCGCCAAGTAGTCGGCCGCTGCGGCCCACCCACCCACCCGCCCGGCCTTGCGCCGCTGCCGGGCAGCGGGCAGACTCGCGCTCGGCGCGGATAGGCCGCGCCGTCGGACAGGGAGGACGCCATGGCGTATTTCGTGACCGGGGCCACCGGATTCATCGGGCGGTTCCTCGTGCAGCGGCTCATGCAGCGCGAGGGGGATGTGCACGTGCTCGTGCGCTCCTCGTCGGTGCACAAGCTCGACGCGCTGGCCGCCCAGTGGGGACCGGAGGCCAAGGAGCGCATCAAGCCGGTCATCGGCGACCTCGCGCAGGAGCGCCTGGGCATCAGCGAGACGTGGATCTCCGACCACGCCGGGCGGATCGACCACGTCTTCCACCTGGCGGCGATCTACGACATGGAGGCCGACGAGGAGCGCAACCGCGTCGCCAACGTCGGCGGCACGCACGAGGCGGTCATGGTGGCCAACGCCCTGCGCGCGGGCTGCTTCCACCACACCTCGTCGGTCGCGGTGGCCGGCCAGTACCGCGGCGAGTTCACCGAGGACATGTTCGACGAGGGACAGCCGCTCGAGCACCCCTACCACGCCACGAAGTTCGCCTCTGAGCAGATCGCGCGCGAGGAGACCACCGTCCCCTGGCGCGTCTACCGGCCCGCCATCGTCCTCGGGCACTCGCAGACCGGCGAGATGGACAAGCTCGACGGCCCGTACTACTTCTTCAAGGCGCTGGCCCTGGCCGGGCGCCTGCCGGGCGTGATGCCGGCGATCGGCCCGCGCCTGGGGGAGACGAACGTCGTCCCCGTGGACTTCGTGACGGCGGCGATGGACCACATCGCCCACCAGGAGGGCCTGGACGGGCAGGCCTTTCACCTCGTCAGCGGAGAGCCGCAGAAGTCGATCGGCGTCCTGAACACGTTCGCGCGTGCGGCCGGCTCGCCGCAGCTGACGAGCGTCCTGCCCAAGGCCAGCGTGCCACTGGCGCTGCGTGTCCCCGGGGTCAAGGGGATGCTGCTGCCCGCGCTGGGGATCCCCGACGCCGCGCTGGAATACATCGACTTCACCGCGCGCTTCGACACCGCGCACACCGACGCGGCCCTGACCGGCTCGGGGATCTCCGTCCCGCCGCTGGAGGACTACGCCGACCGGCTGTGGGCGTACTGGGAGCAGTACATGCACGGTGACGGGAGCGAACGGGCCCAGCCGGCGCGCGACCCCGGCGAGTTCGTGCTGCGCCGCCCGCTGCGCAAGGCCAACGCCGCCGTGTTCGGGCAGGTCAACAAGGTCGTGGACTGGCACAGGCTGCCGCTGCCGCTGGCCCTGCTGAACCTGCGCGCGTTCCGCGACGAGATGCGCGAGGCCAACCTCTACGACCCCGGCCTGGCGTCCGAGTCCGGCGAAGGCAACGGGTCCGTCGCCGGCGTGAAGGAAATACCCAAGCACCGCACGTACGACGGCGCGATGAACGACCCCGCCCACCCGGAGATGGGCAAGGCCGGCGTTCTGTTCGGGCGCAACCACCCGATGGGCGTGTCGATCCCCGAGACGCCGCCGCGCCTCATGACCCCGAACCCGCGCCTGGTCGCCACGTCGCTGCTGGAGCGCCGCGAGTTCCAGCCGGCCACCACGCTCAACGCTCTGGCCGGCGCGTGGATCCAGTTCCAGAACCACGACTGGTTCAGCCACGGCGACAACTCGCCCGAGGGAAAGATGTACGTCGACGTGCCCGACGGCGACCCGTGGCCGGGCGAGGACGGGCGCATGATGGTCCGCACCACCGCCGACGCCACGCAGTACGTCAACACCGTCACGCACTGGTGGGACGGCTCGCAGATCTACGGCTCCTCCGAGGAGCGCTGCCGGGAGCTGCGCACCGGGGAGGGCGGCAAGCTCTCCATGGAGGACGGCCGCCTGCCGAACGAGACCAAGGAGGGCCTCGACGGCGTCGACATGACCGGATTCAGCGACAACTACTGGGTCGGGCTGTCGCTGCTGCACACGCTCTTCGCCAAGGAGCACAACGCGATCTGC
>JBBSUL010000164.1:0-6202 GCA_038234375.1 Solirubrobacterales bacterium
CGAGCACGGCGAGGTCCTCTCGGCCCGCCGGTCCCCGCGCCGGGCGACGCTCGTGGACGTGTTCGACAAGCTCGTGACGTTCCCGTCGCTGCTGGCCCATCCCAACCTCACCCTGGAGGTGCTGCTAACGCGGGAGGACCATGTCCGCGGGGCCGCCCCGGTGCGGCAGCGCCGACGCACGCGCGACAGCGGGCAACGGCACTTGGTCGAGGTCCTGGACCGCGTCGAACTGCGCTCCCCCGACGACGTCCTGGCGGCGCTGCCCGCCTTGCCCGCCGACCCGTTCACCACCCGTGAGCTCGCGACCCTGCTGGGCTGCCCCACCGGGCTGGCCCAGCGCGCGGCGTACTGCCTGCGGGTCATGGAGGTCATCGAACCCGCGGGCAAGCGCGCGCACGCGCCGCTGCACCGCCGCGTGGTCTGAGCGTCGGGCATCGAGTGCGCTCACGCCTCCACCAAAGCGCACCCGGCGCCACACAGCCTGGCCACGAGGCCTGCTTCCAAACCCCGTATATGGCGGGGTAGGCAACAAGGCCCGATCGTCCACTGGAGGCGGGCGGGACGCGAGTCCTGAGCCGTCATCGAGTGTGGATCCGTGCCCACCCCCTTGGGCACGGATCCACGCTCGGTGTCACCCTGTTCCCATGTCCGCGCCCGATTCGCCGACCGCGGTCCGCGTCGTCGTCCGCGGAAGCGTGCAGGGCGTGGGCTTCCGCGACGCGACGGTCCGCCGGGCCCGGGACCTGGGGACGCTCGGCTGGGTGCGCAACGCCGAGGACGGAAGCGTGCTCGCCCACGCCGAGGGCAGCGATCGTGCGGTCGCCGACCTCGTCACCTTCCTGCACGACGGCCCGGCCGGGGCCCACGTCGGCGCGGTCGACGTCGAACCGGCCACGGTGGAGGGTCACGAGCAGTTCGCGATCCGCGGCGTCAGCGCCGGGGCCTTCGTCGTCCAGGAGCACGCTGCGAGCACGCACCACTTCGACCTGCGCCTGGAGGTGGACGGCGTCATGCGCTCCTGGGCCCTGCCCAAGGGCCCCACGATGGACCCGGCGGCCCGGCGCCTGGCCGTCCAGGTCGCCGACCACGACGTGCCGCACAACAGCTTCGAGGGGGCCGCCGGCGACGGACACATCATCGTGTGGGATCGCGGCGCTTACGAGCAGGGCGGCCGGGTCCCCTGGCCCGACGCGCTGGACCGCGGACACGCCGTGTTCGTCCTGCACGGCGAGAAGCTGCGCGGCGGCTTCGCCCTTCAGCGCACACGGCCGGGCGCCAAGGCGCAGTGGCTGCTGATCAAGCGCCGCGACGAGCACGCGCGACCGGGCTCCGACGTCGTCGCCGAGCGTCCGGGTTCCGTGCTCACCGACCGTCCGCTCGGTCGCTGAGCCTGGCAGACTGCCGCAGGTGGCCGGTTCCCGAGCAGGCGGCAAGAAGAGCGAGCGCCGCGCGCGCGCCGACCGCGGGGCGGCCCAGGAGCGGGCCGCCGAGCTCCGGCACGAGGCCCGGCGCTGGTTCATCCGGGCGGTGATCGCGCTCCTGGTCGCCGGCCTGGCCTCGCTGGTGAGCGTCGCGCTTGCGCTCGTGTTCGGGGTCGGCGCGGTGGCCTGCGCCAGCCGTGGGGTCGGCACCTCGGTGACCGCCCAGAAGGAGCTCGACGCCGTTGACGCACCGTGACCGGCGCCGTCACCTGCCCGCCGACGAGACGGACGCCGCGCTCGTCGGCTCCGAGCGCCACGACGGCGCCTCGACCTTGCCGCCACCCTGCGGTCCGCCCACAGGGTCTACTAGCTCAGGTTCGCCGCTTCATGCACGTCATGCGTGAGCGTGACGGCCTCGTCGCTCATAGAGATGCGCCCGTAGTACGTCGACATCACGACCTGGATGAGGCTGCCGTCCACCGGGAAGCCGCACTCGTCGGTGAGCTCCTCGAAGTCCAGCCGCAGGCGTCCGCGGGCGCGCACCTCGGAGTACGAGGCGTTCTCGTACACCTCGATGCCGTCCACGTCGCACAGCGCGTCGACGATCGCGTCGCCCTCGACGCTTCGCGCGATGGTGATGCCCACGTAATCGAAGGTCGCCTCGTCGGGCGATGCCTGCCCCGCGTCGGCGCTCATGCGGTCGCCGCCGCGTCGCGGGCTCCGACGGCCTCCACGAGCGCCTGCTGCTCGGCCACCACTGCGGCGCGCCCGGCGTCGTAGTCGGTCCCCGGAGCCGCCGCGAACACCCCGGCGAGCGCGTCGACGGCCGTCGTGGCGTCCGCCTCCCAGTCGGCCAGCCAGCCGGCGACGAGCTCGCGGTTTGCGGCGCCGTGCTCCTCGTCGCCGACCACGAACTGCGTGAACGCCGAGGCGAAGTCCGTCCACCAGGCGCCCTCGCGCTGAGCGTTGCGCACCACCGCGGGGGTGACCGGGTCCGCGCTGCGCAGCGCGCCGCGCAGCAGCAGCTCGCGCCGCACGAGGTTGCCCAGCAGCGGCTCGACGACGAGGCCGCAGACCACGATCATCTCCCCCCAGTCGGTGATCGTGCCCAGGCGCTCGACGATCCGCCGCGTGTCCTGCCACGCCGGTTCGGTCAGCCAGCGCTGCTTGGCCGCCTCGATGGTGAAGTCGCCGAGGTCCTCATCCAGGTCCATCCCTTCGACGACGAAGGCCTGCGCCTGGCGCTGCTTGATCGCCGCGTAGAGGACGATGCCGTGCGTCAGGGTGTCGGCCAGGGCGGCGCGGGAGCGGCGCGTGGCGATCGACCAGATGCCGTGCTCGACGAAGGCCTGCACCTGGCCGTCGCGCCTGAGGAAGTCCACCCAGGCGGGGTCGACGTCGGCGTACAGGCCCTCGGTGCGGGCGCTGCGCACGGCGCCGTCGAGCTCGCGCTCGCACTGGGCGCCCTGCTGGTAGTAGGGCCGCTCCCACAGCTCGTTGGGGTCGCGGAAGTCCGACCACGTCGCGTCCAGCGCCGTCGAACCATCGTCCCAGGTGCCGCGCCCGTCGGGAAACGAGCAGAAGTAGCCGCTAACCATGAAGCGGTGCACCGACGGCTGGGTGTCGAGCGTCAGGTCCTCGTAGATCGAGGCCTTACGGCCCTTGGGGACGACCCACTGAAACTGGCGCTCGGGGTCGCCGCCGCGGCGGGCGCGGCGGGTCCCCGCACGGACCTCGCCGGCCATCAGAGCTTCACCCAGGGCGTCGAGCCGACCGCAGCGGCGGCCAGGTCGTCGCTCGTCGTGTGCACGTGGCCGTCGCCGTTCTGGCCGGCGCCCCCGCCGTACAGCGTCACGGGCTGGAAGCCGTTGCCGTCGCCCTGGATGGCGCCGAACGGGTCCTCGTCGGAGTGCCAGTTGCCGTCGGGCAGCCCCATCTCGCGGGCCTGGGTGATGTTCGGGGACAGCAGCTCGAAATCGCAGGCCTTGATGTGGTCGAGCGTCCACATCTTGTCGGCGACCAGGTGCGGCTGGCCGATGAGCGTCTTGCCGTCGGCGCGCAGGAGGTCGAGGTCGACGATGACCTCCGACAGCGCCTTGCCGTGGTGCTTGTCGAAGAAGTTGCGATCACCGGTGTAGCGGCCGGGGTTGGACTCGTCCAGCCAGCGGCACTCCTTGGAGCAGTAGAAGCGCGTGCGCTCGGTGCCGTGGCGGTCGCAGCACGTCCGGTGGCACATGTCCTCGTCGATGACGCAGGCCAGCAGGCACGTCCAGCAGAACGGGGGCGCGCCCTCCATGAAGCCGCTGAGCAGGATCGCGCCCTCGTCGGGGTCGGCCAGCGCGGCGAACGCCTCCCAGGTGGCACCGTACTCGTCGTACCAGCCGGGGTACTGGGCCTCGAACCACTCGAAGTCGGTCTCGGTCAGCGGGTCGAACTTCCAGAACTGCAGGGGCCAGGCGGAGAAGGCCAGCGGCGCGGTCTTGTGGACCAGGCCGTTGACCAGGCGCTCGCGGGCGCGCTCGAACATGTCGGGCGGGATCTCCACGCCCATCGTTCCGAGCTGCTGGACATAGGAGCGGTACCAGTCGTCGCGGATCCACCGGTCCCACTTCATGAGGTAGCTCTCGTCGTCGGAGCGGTCGGTGGAGAAGTACTCCAAGATCGTGCCGACGAACGGGTCTATGAACGCGTGGGTGATCCACCACGCCTGCTGCAGGTCGTGCTGGATCAGGGGGATGTTCTCCTCCTTCTGCAGCACCGTGAGCATCGTGGCGTAGCCGTTGGAGATGTGGCGCGCCTCGTCGGACTGCACCGACGAGTACGTCGTGGCCTGGATGAAGTCCCCGTTGCGGGTGGCCACGTCCGGCAGCGCGACGAAGGCGACGTTCGTGAACGCCGTCTCGATGACGGTCATCATCGTGAAGCCCGCGGCGATCGGGTCCCCCACGAAGGCGTGCGAGAACAGGTTGATCCCCGCGCGGGTGAACAGGTTGTCGGGCAGGAGCTCTTGGCCCTTGTGCCAGCCGGCGGGGTCCGGCGTGTGCTTGGTGTACCAACGCGCGAGGCTCATCTGCAGGCCGATATGGCGGACCTCGTCGACGAACTGCACGTGGTAGCCGTTGAGCAGCTCCTCGTTGGGGACGACGTCCATGACCACGGACATGCAGCGTCCGGCCGCGCCCTCGGCGTAGACGAGGATGAGGATGAGCGGCTTCATGATCTGCAGCCAGCGCTCGTCGGCCTTCGTGGGCATCGAGGCGCGCAGCGCGGCATCGAAGCCGCCGTAGACGCGCTCGTCCTTCTCCAGCTCCATCGGCAGGTACTCGCGCATGACCTGCTTCATCGGGTCCTTGGCCTTGTCCGGGAACACGTAGCGCGTGTCGTAGATCGGGACGGGCTCGTGATAGTCGCGCGGCCAGCCGAGCTGGGCGACACGGTCGTGGGTGCGGGTGACGCTGCGGCGGCGGGCGGGCTGAGAGGTGGCCATGTCCTACATCTTCTGCCTCTCGCACGGGCGCAGCATCGCCAGAGCGGGTGATCTTTGTCACCCGATCAGCGTCCTGGTGCCCGCTTCCCGTGCCCGCGCGAGGTACGGTCACAAGCTATGAGCCCCCAGGTCAGCTTCGATCCCATCGGCGTCCAGATCGAGTGCGGGGACGAGGAGACCGTGCTGGACGCGGCTTTCCGCCAGGGATGGAACCTCGTGCACGGCTGCCGCGAGGGCCAGTGCACCGCGTGCAAAAGCTTCCTGCTGGAGGGCGAGGTCTCGCTTGAGCCCTTCTCTCCGGACGCCCTGTCGGCGTCCGAGCAGGACGCCGGCTACACGCTGCTGTGCCGGGCGCTGCCGGACTCCGACCTGACCGTCGAGCTGCTGCACTACGACCCCGACAACCTGCGCCTGGCCCACCCGATCGGCGACGGGCGCGCGCGGGTGGTAGCGGTCGAGGCGCTGACCGAGGACATCGTGCGGCTGAAGCTGGAGGTCCTGGCGCCGGAGGGGTTTGCCTTCACGCCCGGGCAGTACGTGGACGTGTGGCTGCCGGGCGACGAGGAGGGTGCGGTGCGGCGGTCGTTCTCGATGTCCAACACCGGGACCGACGGCACGCTGGAGCTGATCATCCGGCGCTACCCGGGCGGACGCTTCTCGGGACTGCTGGACGCGGACGCGCCGGGGGCACTGGCCGTCGGCGACGAGCTGGGGTTCACCGGGCCGTACGGCACGATGCACCTGCGCGCCGGGGACCGGCCGGTGCTGCTCGTGGCCGGCGGGTCGGGGATCGGCCCGGTGCTGTCGCTGCTGCACGAGCTCGCGGACGCCGGGAGTGCGCGGACGGTGCGCTTCTTCTACGGCGCGCGGCGCGAGGCCGACCTGCCGCTGCTTGAGGAGATCGAGGCGCTGGGGGCGCGACTGGACGACTTCACGTTCGTCCCGGTGCTGTCGGAGGACGACTGGGACGGGGCGACGGGGTTCGTGCACGAGGCGGCCGTCCAGGCCGTCGTCGACGGCGAGCTCGTGGACCCGTTCGTCTGCACCTGCGGCCCACCCCCGATGATCGACGCCCTCGTCTCCGTCCTCACCGACCGGCACGGGATCCCCGAGAACGACATCACGTTCGACCGCTTCACAACGGCGGCGGACGCCACCGAGGAGTGACACGTGGGCCGACGGCCGGGCGAAGCGGCAGCAGTGAGCACGATGCTTGCGACGTAGACGGTGCATATGCCCGGTCAGGTCGCAAGCATCGCGGACGCAACCTGAGCGGCGACGCGACAGGCAGCGC
>JBBSUL010000165.1:0-6078 GCA_038234375.1 Solirubrobacterales bacterium
CAAGAAGATCTCCAAGACCGACGCCGTGACCTCCGTCGCGGGCGTCGAGCTCGCCGCGGACGACGTCCACGTCGGCCCGTCGGACTACATGCCGTGGCTGACCGACCGCAAGTGGGCGCACATCCGCCTGGAGGGCGAGGCCTTTGGCGGCGCGCCGCTGAACTGCGAGCTCAAGCTCGAGGTCTGGGACTCGCCGAACTCCGCCGGCATCGTCATCGACGCCGTGCGCTGCTGCAAGCTCGCCCTGAACCACGGGGTCGGCGGCCAGATCGACGGTCCGTCCTCGTACCTCATGAAGTCGCCGCACACGCAGCGCCCGGACGAGATCGCCCGCACGGACACCGAGAAGTTCATCGCCAAGTACAAGGGCAAGAAGCTCGCGGGCCGCGCGCTGAAGGCCTCGGGCAAGAAGGCGCCGGCCAGGACCGCCAAGGCCAAGTCGTCCGCTGCGACCGTCGCGGACGCGCCGGAGCCAGCCAAGGCGTAGTCCGCGCCCACCCCTGCCCCGACGGCCCATCGCGCGGGCCGCGGGGCTCGGTCCCCTGCGCAGGGTCACGGCGGCCGGGTAGCCGCTCGTCGTGCGGGCCTATCCTCGGATGCCCATGATCCCCAGCCGCCCCCGCCCCCGCTGTGTGCTCGCCGTCGCCGTCACGGCGACGCTGCTCGCCGGATGCGGCAACGACTCCGGCGACAACAGCACGGCGACGACGCCCAAGCGCGTCGCCGCCGAGCCCGGCAAGGCGCCCCGGCCGTCGACCAGGCCCGCCGGGCGGACGGTGAGGCTCGACGGCCGCCCCGAAGGCATCGTCGGCGACGCCACGACCGGGCTGTTCGCGATCATCCAGCGCGCGCCGTTCCGGCTCGCGCTCTTCGACGCCGGCACCCGCAAGGTGGTCAAGACCGTCGAGCTGCCCGGCGCCGGACGCCACCTCTCGCTCGCCCGGCCGGGCGGGCCCGTGCTCGTCGGCGCCGAGTCGGCCAACGAGCTCGTCGAGGTCGCCCTCCCCAGCGGGCGCACGGTGAGAACCGTCAAGACCGGCAACCACCCCCACGACGCCGCGGAGGCCGACGGCCGCGTCTGGGTCGCCGATGAGCTCGGTGCGACGGTCAGCGTCATCCGAGGCGACAGCGTGGTGCGCACGATCCGCAGCGGCTTCCCTCAGCCGGCCGGCGTCGCGGTGGCCGGCGGCAACGTCGGCATCGTCGACGTCCAAGGCTACGACCTCTCGCTCTTCAACGCGAAGACCCTGCGCAAGGTCGGGTTGGCCCCGGCCGGTGACGGCCCGACCCACGTGCGTGCGATCGGCGAGCGCTTCGTCGTGCTCGACACCCGCGGCGACCAGCTGCTCGTCTTCCGGGCGACCCCAAAGCCCAAGCTCGTCGGTCGGCTCAAGCTCCCGGGCAAGCCCTACGGGCTCGCGGTCGACCCCAGTCACCAGCGCGTGTGGGCGACGCTCACCTCCTTCAACCAGGTCGCCGCGATCGACCTGGACGGCGACAGGCCCCGGCGTGTCGCTACCTATCCGTCCGTGCGCCAGCCCGACACCGTGGGGGTGAACCCGAAGACCGGACGCGTGGTGGTCGTCGGGCGCACGGACGGCGAGCTGCAGGTGATCGAGCCGAGGCTCGACGACGGCCGGTAGCCGGCGTCCGGCACGAGCAGCGGTCGACGCACGCGGTCGGTCGCGTGCGGGACTACGATCCGGGTGTGCCCGTCCCGCCGCTGTCCCTCGCTCAGGTCACCCCGCACGCGTGGGAGTCCGGGCACGAGGTGAACACGATCATCGCGCGCACGAGCGCCGAGCTGGCCGGGCGCGGGCACCGCGTCCTCATCGTCGCGCCGTCGACGTCCTCTCGCCTGGTCCGTGAGTCGCGTGCGGCGATCCGGGCCGGCGGCGACCTGTGGGCCAAGGCGCCGGACGGCGTCCGGATGCTCGCCGTCGGGGAGGTCGTCCCCGCCCCGCTGTCCACCCAGCGGCGCGCCACGCTCCCCATCGACATCACGCGGACGATCGAGGAGCTGACGGAGTCCGTGGCCCTGGACGTGTGCCACGTCTACGAGCCCTTCGCGCCGTCGACGTCCTCGGCCGTGCTGCGCCACTCCCGCGCGCTGAACGTCGGCACCTTCCACGCGCCGACCGAGCGCCTGGTCTCCACCCAGGTCGCCCGCAAGCTCGTCGACCTCGTGCTCGGCCGCCTGGACGCGCGCCTGGCCAGCTTCGGGGCGACCGCAGAGCTCATGCGGCGGCACTTCCCCGCCGCGTACGAGATCGTCACGCCCGGGGCCGACGTCACCGCCCGCCGCGCCCGCGAGGACACGCGCGTGCACATCGCCTTCGTCGACGTCGAGGAGCGCGCTGCGCTGCGGCTGTTCCTCCGCGCCCTGCGGCGGGTGGATCCGGCACTGGACTTCACCGTCACCGTCCTGGGGGATCGCGGGGGCTCGACCACGCCGCTGCGCGCCGACCTGCGCGAGCGGGTGCGCGTCCTCAGCGCCGTGGACGGCGGCGATACGCCGTCCGAGACCGAGGTGCTGGCCGACGCCGACGTGTGCGTCTTCGCCTCCGACGGTGCCGCGCCGGCTCCGGGCGCGGTGCGGCGGGCGATCGCGGCGGGCGCGGTCCCGCTGTGCGCCGGCCTCGCGGTCTACGAGGAGGTCACCGGCGAGGGCGGCCACGGCCTCCTCTTCGCCACCGCCGACGCCCAGACGTGCGCGGCGCAGCTGGAGCGCCTGATCACCGAGCCGGACCTGCGGGACCGCCTGCGGCAGGCCGCCGGCCCCGTGCGCGTGCAGCAGGACTGGGCCCAGATGACCGACGCGCTGGAGCGCACCTACGAGCGGGTCGTCGCCCGCCGCCACGACCCGGCGGGCAACGCCGCCGTCCGCGACCGGGTCCGCGACCGGCCGCGCATCGACGTCGACCTGCACATGCACACCGACCACTCCTCCGACTGCGCCACCCCGGTCGAGGTGCTGCTGGCCACCGCCCGCGACCAGGGACTCGGCGCGATCGCCGTCACGGATCACAACGAGGTCTCGGGGGCCTTCGACGCCCAGGCCAAGGCGGCGGCCTACGGGGTGAGGATCATCATCGGCGAGGAGGTCAAGACCGCGTCGCAGGGCGAGGTCATCGGCCTGTTCCTGACCGAGAAGATCCCGCGGGGCATGACGCTGCAGGAGACCGTGGCGGAGATCAAGCGCCAGGGCGGCCTCGTCTACGTGCCGCACCCGTTCGACCGCATGCACGCCGTCCCGGACTACGAGCACCTGCTGGACATCATCGAGGACATCGACGCGATCGAGATCTACAACCCGCGCGTGGCGATCGGCTCGTTCAACGAGGAGGCCGAGCGCTTCGCGGCCAAGTACCGCATCGTCGCCGGGGCCGGGTCGGACTCCCACGTCGCCCAGGGCCTGGGGTCGGTGCGCATCCTGATGCCCGAGTTCGACGGTCCGGAGGAGTTCAAGGAGGCGCTCGCCCTGGCCGAGATCCACACCAAGCCCTCGTCGCTGCTCTACGTGCAGGCCCTCAAGTTCCTGGAGACCAAGGCGACGCCCGCCGGCGCGCGCAAGGCGCGCAAGGCGCGGCGCGTGGCGCGGGCCACGTCGGACAGCCGGTCATAACCTGCATGAGGCGCAACGGCCGGACTCCTCCCGTGGCCATCGAATGCAACGGCCCACCCATCCGGCAACACCGGCTGCACGACGAGGGTGGGCGCCGGCCACCGTCGAACTGAACCTTCGCCGATGCCGACGACAGACGACGAGATCCGCGAGAAGTACCTGGAGCGGGCCATCCGGGAGCTGAACGCCCTCACGCACGAGCTCCAGGCCTGCGAGCTGTGCCCGCGCGGCAGCCTCATGCCCGTGCTCGGCTCCGGTCATCCGCAAGCGGACATCTTCCTCGTCAAGCACGCACCGACCGCCTCCGAGATCGAGGAGGGCGTCGCCTTCTTCGGCCGGGCGGGCACTGCGCTCATGAAGTCGCTCAAGCGGCTGCAGATCGACCCCCTGACCGTGTACGGGACGGTGTGCGTGAAGTGCCCGGTCAGCGACACCACCCTCGCCGACCCCGGGTGCGTCGCGCGGCTGGGCCATGAGCTGGCCATCGTCAGCCCGAAGATGGTCGTCGTGATGGGCGAGGACGCGCTGGCCGTCGTCAACGACCTGCAGGTGCCGTTGTCGCGCCCGCTGGACGCCGCGCCCGGGGCCCTGCAGAAGCTCACGCCGTCGGTCGATGCGCTGTACGTCCCGGACATCGACTCCGCCCTGGACGAGGAGACCGCCAAGCGCGCCTTCTGGTCGGCGTTCAAGATGCTGGGCACGTGGTACGCGGACCTTCCCCCCTACTGACCGCCGGCCTCGCCGGCGTCGCGGCCCTGGTGACGCTCGTCGCACCGGCCCTGCCCTCGGTGGGCGACGGCCCCGGCGTGCGTGTTGCCGCGGTCCTCGCCGCTGTCCTCATCGGCGCGCTGGTGCTGTCGGCCGCGTGGCTGCAGGGCGGCTCTCTGACCCTGTTCACGCTGCTGTGCGGCGCGGCGCTGCTGGCGCTCGCGTTCGACGCGGCCACCGCGCGCGCGGCCGCGTCGGTCCCGGAGGCGCTGATGTGGAGCATCGTCGGGATGCTCTTCGCCCGCCGGTTCGACCAGGCCGCCCTGGCGGTGGGCGTCGGGGTGCTCGTCGCCGGGCTCGCGCTCGCGGGTGTCGCGGGAGGCGGCATCTCGCTCACCGCGCTGGCCGGTGAGGGCGACCCGCTCACGCTCGAGCTGCCGGCCTTCGGCGGCGGGCAGGCGCTCGCCGTCGGAGCCCTCATCGCGGTGGTGCTCGGCGCCGTGGGCACGTGGACGCCGGCGCTGGGGCTGCGCGGACCCTGGACGGTGATCCTCGTGCTCGAGGCGCTGGCCCTGGCGGTGGCGCTGCGCATCGACCCCGTCGCCCCGGTCCTGGCCGTGTTCCTGCTCGTCAACGCCGACCGGCTCATCGCCGCGGTGCGCGCCGACGACGCCGACGTGCGTGACCGGCGGACACCGCGCGAGCGGTGGGCACCGCGAGAGCGACGACAACGGGCCGTCGCCGACACGGACTCGGAGATCGCCGCCGCCTGGGACCCTGAGGGCGACATCCGCCACGGCCGCGTCGGCCGGACGGCGCGCGGCGCTCGCAACCGGACGGCCCGGGCCGGGCGCGGGGCGGGCCGCCGGGCGGCCGGCGCGGGGCGCGCGATCCGCACCGGCCCATCCCGTGCAGTGCGGCGCGTGCGCCGAGGCTGAGGCCGGCACCGCGCCGTCGCAGCCGTGCCCCAGGACATCGTGCCCGGCTACAGCACGGCACGATGCGCGTTCGGCGCTCGGCGCTCGGCGTGCGGACCCGTGGCGTGCAGACCGCAGCCGGGCCGCGCCTACCGGCGGCGCGGGGCGAGGATGCGGACGGCGGTGGACAACAGCAGCAGCGACCCCGCCTTCGGGCGCGCCTGGTCGGCTCGCTGCAGCCGAGCGGTGCGGACCACGTACAGGGTGATGCGCCGACCTCTGGCGCCGGCCAGGCGACGGCGGGTCGCCGCGTTCAGCCGCACGGCCACCTTCAGGACCTGGTCGGTGCCCAGGCGGTAGGACGCGCGCGACGAGCGCGTCCGCCCGTCGCCGGCGTGCAGGGCGACCGTGCCGACGCGCAGGGCCTCCTCGACCAGTGGCCCGGCGAAACCGGCGGGGCGCGGCGGCGGCAGGCGCCGCAGCCGCAGGCGGACGGTGCCCCGGCGGCTGGCCCGGACGGTCCGCCCACGCGTCCGGCGTCCTGCGGCGGCGGCTGCGAACCGCGAAGGGCGTCCGCATCACCGCCGTGTGCGGCCCCGGCGTCGCCGGCCTGACGCCCCCACGCGACCGCGAGGACCCGTCCGTCGTGGACCCGGACACAACCGCGGCGAGCGCCACGGTCACCGTCCCGGCCTGGCCGACGTGATCGCGGCCGGGGCGGACGGCTGCCGTGTGCGCGTCGCCGAGCCCGCGGGCTTCCGCGTGGTCGACGTGTCCGTCGGCTTCACGGTGCAGGCACGCCGTCAGCTGTACCGCCAGAGCCTGCGC
>JBBSUL010000166.1:0-6073 GCA_038234375.1 Solirubrobacterales bacterium
CTGCTCGTGCCGATGTCCTACCGCGGCCAGCCCCTCGGCGTGCTCGCGGCGTTCGACAGCCACGGCGACGGCACGTCGTTCAGCGCGGGCGACGTGCAGCTGCTTGGGATCTTCGCGGCCACGGCGGCCAACGCGGTCGCGATGGCGCAGAGCGTGGAGGCCGACCGGCTGCGCAGCTCGATGGCGGCGGCCGAGCACGAGCGCGGCCGCTGGGCGCGCGAGCTGCACGACGAGACGCTGCAGGGACTCGGGGCGCTGCGGCTGCTGCTGTCGGTGGCGCTCAAGCGCGACGAGCGCCCCGGGTACCAGGAGGCCACGCGCGAGGCGATCGGCCAGGTCGAGCAGGAGATCTCCAACCTCCGCGCGATCATCGCCGACCTGCGTCCTGCTGCCCTTGACGAGCTCGGGCTGCGCCCCGCGATCGAGGCGCTCCTGGAGCGCCGCGGGCACGGCGATTATGCGATCCTCAGTGACCTGCGCCTGCCCGATCCGCAGGCCGGGGACGAGCGGCTGGCGCCGGATCGCGAGAGCACGGTGTATCGGTTGGTGCAGGAGGCGCTGGCGAACGTCACCAAGCACGCCGGGGCTCGGACCGTGCACGTTGACGTGGTCGCCTCGGGTGGTGACGTCGTCGTCGAAGTTCGGGACGACGGCGTCGGGTTCGACCCCCGGCAGGCGACCGAGGGCTTCGGCGTCGCGGGGATGCGCGAACGCGTCTACCTCGCCGGCGGCACGTTCGCGCTGCACTCCGACGCGCGCGGCACCCGGCTGCGCGCCCGGCTGACGGCCGACCGCCGCAAGACGCCCCGCGCCTGACGGCCCGGAACCTCGCGGGGCGTCGCGGTCGGTAGTTCTCCGCAGCGCGCGCCGGTGGCTACGGATGGCAGGCCCCGGTCCGCGTGTGAGGCTGGTTCCGTCACCAACTTTGAGGAGACAGCGCGATGATCCTGATGTCAAATGACGGATCGGCCGACGCCCAGCCCGCCATCGATCGCACCGCGGCGGGTGCGGCATGACCGTCTCCGCGCCCCGCCCTCCGGCGGCGGTGACCCCGCCGTTCTCCGCGGGCGCCCGAGAGGTGCTGATCGTCGGCGGCGGGATCGCCGGGGTGGAGGCCCTCATCGCGCTGGCCGACCTCGGCGAGCACGCGCTCCGCGTGCGCCTCGTCGCGGCTCACCCCTCGTTCGTCCTGCGCCCCCAGCTCCTCGGGCGGCCGTGGGGCGGTGAGCCGCTGCACATCGACCTGGAGCGCCTGTGCCGCGCGTTCGGGGCCGAGTTCACGCACGCCAAGGTCAGCCACGTGGACCACCGGGCCCATCGGATCGCCACCGCGGACGGAACGCTGCTGGAGTACGACCGGCTGCTGCTAGCGCCCGGCGCGCACCTCGCGCTGCCCTACACGGGCATCCACGTGCTCGGCTTCGGCCCCCTGATCCCTTCCTGCTGCTCGGCCAGCAGAGCGTCGCCGACCCCACGCGCGCCCCGGCCGGTCAGCACACCGCGTGGGCCTACACCCACGGCCCGCGCGAGGGCATCGACTGGGCCACGGCGCAGGCCCGGCACGTCGAGCGGATCGAGGCGAAGGTCGAGCGCTTCGCGCCGGGCTTCCGGGATCGCATCCTCGCCCGCCACGTCCTCGGCCCCGGCGACCTGGAGGCCCGCAACGCCAACCTCGTCGGCGGCGACGTCGGCGGCGGCAGCTACAGCCTGGCGCAGATGGTCTTCCGGCCGCTGCCGTCGCGCTCGCCCTACCGCACGCCGCTGAAGGGCCTCTTCCTCGGCAGCGCCGCGACGTTTCCGGGCGGCGCCGTGCACGGGGTGCCCGGCGACGCCGCCGCCCGCGCTGCGCTGCGCGACCGCGCCTGAGCGGGGGCCACGGCCCGCGCGACGCTACCCGTGCGCTGCAGGGCGACGTCGAGCTGCAGCTCGATGACGGTGCCGTCCCGGTGCTCGCGGCAGGGCCCGTGCTCGCGGAGCACGGCGAGCATGTCCGCGTTCTCGGGCAGGACCTCCGCGACCAGCGTGACGAGGCCCCGTTCGGACGCACGGAGCTCGAGCTCGTCCAGCAGGCGCCCGGCGATCCCGTGGTGGCGCCAGTCCCCGGCGACCTCGAAGCAGACCTCGGCGCGGGTGGCGTCGAGGGGGAGGACGGCGGCGTGGCCGACGAGCTCGCCGTCCGCGCTCGCGGCCACGAGCCCGACGGCGTGCTGGCGCTCGGGGTCCGCCGCCCAGATCGCGGCGCGATGGACGTCGGCGCCCCCGGTGAACCAGCGCCGGTAGCGCGCCTCGTCGTCGAGCGAGGTCATCAGCCCGTCGAGGGCCGCGAGGTCGCCGGGCCGGACGGGACGGATGGTCACCGGGGCCGGGGGCCCGAGGGTGGGAGTCGACGCGATCATGCTGCGCTCATCGCCGCCGCGGGGGCGGGGGCGGGCGTGGCGGGGTCGGTGAGGTGTCCGGCGGCGTGGGCGAACGCCGTGACCGCGGCCCTGTCGGTGTAGTCCAGGTCCCGGGAGCTGTCCGCCTGCAGCCCGTTGGCGTCGGCGATCGTCCCCATCAGCCGGCGGGTCGCGACACCGTACTCGCGGTATCGCACAGCGCCGGCGAGGGCGACGGTCAGCGCCGGGTCAAGGCCGGTGTTCTGGCAGAGGTTGCGCAGGTAGTCGTGCGTGGTCGCGACGGCGTGGGGCCGCGGGTCCGCCGCGGTCAGGGAGATCGAGAACAGGGCGGTCGGCACGCTCGACAGCTGTTGGCGGTGCGCGCGCAGCCAGTCGGCCACCGATCGCTGGTGGCGGCCCGCGTGGACGGTGGCGCCGACGAGGACGAGGTCGAACGCGGCCAGCTCCAGCCCCAGCTCGACGGTTGCGGGCACCTCGACGTCGGTGAGCTGGACGTGGGCGCCGTCCTGCTGCAGGACCACCTGGATGCGGCGCGCGACCTTCTCGGTGTGACCGTAGCTGCTGGCGTAGGCGATCAGGGCGGTGGGCCGGCTCACGGCACCGACGGTCAGCGCCCCCGGCGTGCCGAGGCCACCGTCGAGCGACGGGCCGGCTCGGTTCCCGGCCGGCTCGGGGTCGGGGCCCCTTGTCGGCCAGCGGGCGGGAGACGGCGGTGTTCGGAGCATGGACGGAGCGTCGCGGGCGCGCGGTTCGCGCACATCCGTGTGGAGCCCGCGCGCGCGGTGGCCGACTACTCGGGAGGGTCTGCGTGGTTTCCCGCGGGGCGGTCGCGCAGTTCTCACCGATGGCGGCGCCGCGTTGCTGCGGGAGCATGAGCGCATGAGCTCTGATCCGACCACCGTGCCCCTCCATGTCGTCGTCGTCGGCGGCGGTATCGCGGCCGCGGAGGCGGTCTTGGCGCTGAACGCGTTCGCCGCCGACCGCGTCCGCTTGACGCTGCTGGCGCGCGATCGGGACTTCCTGCTGCGTCCGCTGGCGGTGGCCCAGCCGTTCTCGCGCGGTCACGTCGGTGAGTTGGGACTTGGCGCGTTCATGACCGAGCACGGCGGGGGCTTCCGCCAGGCCACCGTGTCCGAGGTCGACACCGAGCGCCGTCTCGTCCGTTGTGAGGACGGGCCGGATGAGCCCTACGACGTGCTGATCCTCGCCCCGGGAGCGGCGCGCACCGCGCCGTTCGAGCACGCGCTCGTGTTCGGTGAGCGGCCGATCGAGCTGACCGGGATCCTCGCCGACCTGGAGGAGGGCTACTCGCGGTCGGCCGCGTTCATCGTCCCGGCCGGATGCACGTGGCCGCTGCCGGTATACGAGCTGGCGCTCATGACCGCCGAGCAGGTGTGGGGCCAGAACATGGACCGCGTCGCGATCCACCTGCTGACGCCGGAGCTTGCGCCGCTGGACATCTTCGGCGAGGACGCGAGCCTCGCCGTCGCCGCCCTCCTGGACGCCGCCAAGGTGACCCTGCACCGCGGCGTGCACGCGCGCGCCGTCTCGGGCGGCTGGGTGAGCACCGGCGTCTCGCCGGACCTGCACGTGGACCGGATCGTGACCGTGCCGCTGCTGCACGGCCACCGGATCGACGGCATCCCGAGCGACGATCTGGGCTTCATCGCGGTCGACGAGCACGGGCAGGTCACCGGCATCGAGGACGTGTACGCGCTGGGTGATGCCGCCGACCACGCGATCAAGCAGGGCGGGCTCGCCTGCCAGCAGGCCGACGTCAGCGCCGCGCACATCGCCGCCCGGGTCGGCCTGCCCGTCGACCCTCCGGTGTCCGCACCCGTGCTCCGCGGGCGCCTGCTCACCGGCCGCCACGACCTGTTCGTCAGCCACGGGCTCGAAAACGGTGCGGACGACCACAGCGGTCAGCCGCTGTGGTGGCCGCCGTCCAAGGTCAGCGGCCGCTTCCTCTCGCCCTACCTGACGGACCGCGGGTTCGAGCACCTGGCGCTCAGCCCGCCCCCCGCCGGCCCCGGCGTCGACGTCCACGTCCCGCTGACGTACCGCGAGCGCCACGCCGAGAACATCCTCGGACTGGACCCGCTCGGGCCCATCGGCGCGACCAGATAGACCACTGGTGCTGACCCTCCCGCCAGGGTTGTCGTGCTTCGGGGTGTGCTGACCCTGAGACGCCGAATACTGGTGGCTCAGATGACGATCGGGCGCGGCCGTGCGGCGCCCACGAGTCGACGGCGGCGAGGATGGCGCTGCCTTCGTCGGCCGTGACGCCCTCGATTAGCACCTCTTCGTACTGGTCCAGTTTGAGGTACGTGCCGGAAGGCAGGAGCGAACAAGCTGGGTTCTCTGACAAATAAACACGAGTGTCTACCGGTTCGCTACGGTGTCGTACATCGCGGGTGAATGGGACAGGCAGACGAGATGAGCGCGGACGACCGACCCGCCGCCGGCGCCCGCCTGCGCCTGCGTGTCACCGTCCGCTGCCTCCTGGCCGCCGCCGTGCTGGCCGCCGGCCTGGCCGGCCCCGCAGGCGCGGAGGTCACGTCGACGTCGACGAGCTTCACCACCTCCGACGGGACGGTCCTGCGCGGCACCCTGACCGGGCAGGCGCCGCTCGTGGCGCGCCCGACGGTGGTCGAGTTCACGCCGTACGGCGTGGCCACGGGCACGTTCGATCCCGGCCCGGACTTCAACAACCTGATCGTCGAGGACCGCGGCACGGGCCGCAGCGGCGGCGGCTTCGACGCCCTCGGCCCCGAGGCCCAGCGCGACGTGCAGGAGACGCTGGCGTGGGCCTGCCATCAGCCGTGGAGCAACGGCAGCCTCGGCCTCAACGGGTTTTCCGCCAGCGCCATCACGATCTACAACTCCCTGCACCTGGAGCTGCCGTGCGTCAAGGGCGCGGTGCTGAAGTCAGGGACGTTCGAGCTGTACCGCGACCTGCTGAGCCCAGGCGGGCTCAGCAACCTGCTGCCCGGTCTGGTGGTCATCGGCGGGATCGCCGGCGGCGCCGCCGCCGCGGCGGCCGACCGCGACCCCGCCGACACGCCGGCCGCGCTGTTCGGTGACCTCGGCGCGGGGCTGAACGTCCTCAGCCATCCGAACCTCGACGACTGGTGGAAGCAGCGCGGCTACCGCGGCAACGCCAACCACATCCCGATCCTCATGGTCGACGGCTTCTACGACGTGGAGTCCCGCGGCGCCTTCCAGGCCTACCAGGCCCTCAAGGACGACGGCGCGCACCTGTACGTGATCGCCGGGCACGACCAGGTCCCGAAGGGCACCGACGGCGGCAAGGGCGAGATGGCCGTCTGGCTGCAGCACCACGTGCGCGGCGTGGACAACGGCGTGCAGCGCCACCCGCGGGTGCAGCTGTTCATGTCCAAGGGCGACCGGCGGACGTTCGCCGCCGGCGACGTGCAGCGCTACGACAGCCCCGACTGGCCCGTCCCCGGCACGCGGTGGACGTCGTACGCGCTCAGCCCAGCACGCAGTGGCACCGCCCGCTCGCTCAACGACGGCACGCTGTCGCCGCAGGCCCCGTCCGGCGTGAGCACCCAGTCCTACCCGGCCGCGGGGGGGGGGGGGGGCCCGCCCGCCCGGGCCACCCCCCCCCCCCCCCCCCGGGGCGCCCCCCGGGGCGGGCCCGCCCCCCCCCCCCC
>JBBSUL010000167.1:0-5917 GCA_038234375.1 Solirubrobacterales bacterium
GCATCGACGAGGCCGCGCTGCAGGTGATGGTCGACGGTGCCGGGGGCTATCCCTTCCTGCTGCAGCTCGTGGGCGCACAGACCTGGCGCCTGCACCCCGACGCGGCGCAGGTCACCGTCGAGGACGCGACGCTCGGCGTCATCCGAGCACGCCGCCGCCTCGGAGCGCTCATCCACGAGCCGGCGCTCAGCGCCGCGTCGGACATCGACAAATCGTTCCTTCTGGCCATGGCCCACGATAACGGGCCATCCAAGATGGCCGACGTGCAACGGCGGCTCAACGTCACCGTCAGCTACGCCAGCCAGTACCGGCTGCGCCTGATCGCGGCGGAGCTGATCTCCCCCACCCGTCGCGGCTACGTCGACTTCGCCCTGCCGTACCTGCGCGAGTACCTCCGCGAGCACGCCGCCGCCGAGATCTAGATGGGCTTTCTTCCAATCCCCGCATATGGTGGGGATGGGAAGCAAGCCTCCGTCACATGCGGCCTACAGGGCGGTCGGTGACCCCGCGCCCAGCAGCCCGCGCGCGTGCAGCAGCTCGGCGAGCTGGACGGTGTTCAGCGCCGCGCCCTTGAGCAGGTTGTCGCCGACGACGAACAGGTTCAGCGACTGCGGGTCCTGCAGGTCGGGCCGCAGGCGCCCGACGGCGACCTCGTCGCGCCCGGCGTACTTGACCGGCGTGGGCACCTCGTCCACCACGACGCCGGGGAACGCCTCCAGTGCCGCGCGGGCCTCGGCGGCGTCGGGGACACGCGCGAACGTCGCCCGCACCTGGATCGCGTGGCCGACCATGACCGGCACGCGCACGCAGGTCGGCGAGACGCCCAGGTCGGGCAGGCCGAGGATCTTGCGCGACTCGAAGACCATCTTCATCTCCTCGTCGGTGTAGCCGTCGCCGGCGGCACTGCCCAGCCACGGCACGACGTTGAAGGCCAGCGGCGCGGCGTGGACACTGTGCGGCACGCCGTCCAGGACGGCGGCGCCGTCGTCGACCAGCCGCTCACGCTGGGCGAGCATCGTCGGGGTCTGGTCGACCAGCTCGTCCATCCCCGACTGTCCCGCGCCCCCTGCCGCCTGGTAGCTGGAGGCCACGAACGAGGTCAGGCCAAAGGCGTCGTGCAGCGCCTTGAGCGGCAGCATGATGGCCATCGTCGTGCAGTTGGGGTTGGCGACGATCCCGCGCGGGGCGCGCGCCAGCTCGTCGGGGTTGACCTCGGCGACGACCAGCGGCACGTCGTCGTCCATGCGGAAAGCCGACGAGTTGTCCACGACGACAGCCCCGGCCGCCGCGAACTTCGGCGCCCACTCGCGGGAGATCCCGCCGCCGGCTGAGAAGATGGCGATGTCGAACCCGCCGATGGCGTCGTCGGCCAGTCCGCGCACCGTCATGCCGTTGTCCAGGACGCGCCCGGCCGACCGCGAGGAGGCGAAGGGCACGACCTCGCTGGCCGGCGTGCGGCGCTTGGCCAGCAGGTCGAGCATGGTGGTGCCGACGGCGCCGGTGGCGCCGACGACGGCGATGCGAGGCCGCGCGCTCATACCCGGAATCCGAAGGGCTGCTCGGCGCGGATGGTGTCCTCGCCGGCCAGGTCGAAGGCGGCGTGCAGGGCACGGACGGCGGGCTCGACCTTGTCGGCGGGCACCACGCAGGAGATGCGGATCGGCGAGGTGGAGATCATCTGGATGTTGATCTCCTGGTCGCCGAGGGTGGTGAAGACCTTGGCGGCGACCCCAGGGTGCGACTTCATGCCGGCGCCGACGATCGACACTTTGCCCATCTGCTCCTCGGTGGCGATCTCGACCCCGAGCTCGGTGGCGATCGGGTCCAGCGCGGTGCGGGCGGCGGGCAGGTCCTCCCGTGGGACGGTGAACGACATCTCCGCGCGGGCGCCGGAGGACTCGGGGTCGTTCTGGATGATCATGTCCACGTTGACGTTGGCGGCGGCCAGCGCGGTGGTGACGCGCCCGGCGATCCCCGGGGTGTCGGGCACCCCGACGAGCGTGACGCGCGCCTCCCCGGTCGAGTGGGTGACGGCCGTGATGAGCGGGTGCTCCATGGTCTCTGCCTCGCTGAGGATGACGGTGCCGGGGGTGTCCTGGAACGAGGACCGGCAGTGGATGCGCACCCCGTGGGTGCGGGCGTACTCAAGGCTGCGCAGCTGCAGGACGCCGGCGCCGGAGGCCGACATCTCGAGCATCTCGTCGAAGCTGACGGTCGCCAGCTTACGGGCGTCCGGGACGATGCGCGGGTCGGCGGTGAACACGCCCGCCACGTCGGTGTAGATCTCGCACACGTCGGCGCCGATCGCGGCGGCCAGGGCGACGGCGGTGGTGTCCGAGCCGCCGCGGCCGAGGGTCGTGACGTCCTTGGCCGTCGACACCCCCTGGAAGCCGGCGACGAGGACGATGTGCTCGTCGTCCAGCGCGCTGGTGATGCGGTCGGCGCGGACGTCGAGGATCCGCGCCTTGGTGTGGGAGGTGTCGGTGACGATGCCCGCTTGGGAGCCGGTGAGCGAGATCGCGCGGTGGCCCATGTCCCGGATGGCCATCGCCGCCAGCGCGCAGGAGACGCGCTCGCCGGTGGACAGCAGCATGTCCATCTCGCGCGGGTCGGGGGTCGGCGAGACCTCCAGCGCGTCGGCGATCAGGCGGTCGGTCTCCTTGCCGCGCGCCGAGAGCACGACGACGACGCGGCTGCCCGCCTCCCGCTTGGCCACGATCCGCGCGGCCGCGCGCTTGATGCGCTCGGCGTCGGCGACGGACGTCCCGCCGAACTTCATGACCACGGTGCCTGACATGCGGGCCACAGGATACGAGGCTCGCGCCGATGGCCCGGGCCGGGGGGTGGAACACCGGCGGCGCCGATCTTGGATGATCGTCGCGTGGCCGCCCTGTCCCGTCGTCGCCTCGCCGCGCTCGCCGTCCTGGTCCTTGTCGCCGTCGGCGCCGTGGTCGTGGCGATCGGGATCGCCGGCTCCGACGACGCGCCGTCCGTTCCCGAGGGCGGCTCGTCCTTCGGATCGACCACCACATCAAGCAAGGGCCAGACCCTGCTCGACGCGCTGGCCCCACTCCTGGCGGCGGGCTCGTCGGCCCCGGTGATCCGCCTGCCCACGTCGTCGACGCCCGCCAAGCCACGCCGGCCCAAGCCGCCTGCCGCCCAGGCCCAGCGCTTGGCGCAGCTGTTCCTCGTCGGCTTCCAGGGAACGACACGCGAGGACCCGTTCCTCGAGCGCCTGGCCCTGCGCCGCTGGGGCGCGGTGATCGTCGACGGATCAAACTTCACGGACGAGGCCCAGCTGCAGGGCCTGACCGACCAGCTCGTCTCCGTCATGCGCAGCGCCGGCGAGCCGGTGCCGCTGATCGCCACTGCCCAGGGCGGGGCGCCGGACAGCGCGCTGAAGGGCCTGGGGCCCGCCCCCCAGCGCACGATCGGCTCCCTGGCCGAGGCACGGGCCGAGGCGACGCGGGCCTCGCGCAAGCTGCGCCGCCTGGGTGTGCGCATGTCGCTGGCCCCCAGCGCCGACATCGGCTACAGCGGCGCGGCCTGGGACGGGCGGGCCTTCGGCGACGACCCCGCGGCCGTGGCCCGGCGCGTCACCGGCGCGATCGCCGGCTGGCGCACGGGGGGCGTGGCCCCCGCCCTGGGCCACTTCCCTGGCGAGGGCGCCGCCTCCCAGGACCCGGGGGACGGCCCGGCCTCGGTGGGCCTGACGCTCGACGACCTGCAGCGCACCGACCTGATGGCCTTCCGCGGGGCCCCGCTGCGCACCGCCCCGGCGCTGGTGCTGTCCAACGCCCTCTACCAGGCCTTTGACAACGTCACGCCGGCGACGCTGGTGCCCGAGGTCCCGGCGCTCGCCCGGCGGATGGGCTTCGAGGGCACGATCGTCTCGGGGAACCTCGCGGCGACCGTCCTGGCCAGCGGCACGAGCATCGCCGACGCTGCCGTGCAGGCGCTGAAGGCCGGCTGTGACCTGCTGTGGATCCCGGGGAACGCCCCCGACCAGGAGGCCGCCTACCGCGCCGTGGTCGGAGCCGTGCGGCGCGGAGAGATCAGCCAGAAGCGCGTGCGCAGCGCCCTGGCCCACGTCGCCGCGCTCAAGCGTAAGTTCGCGGCCTCGTAGCCGGGTCGTCCTGGGCCCGGTCCAGCACGCGGCGCTCGACGGCGCCGAGCGCCCGGTCGGCGTGCGCGACGAGCACGCCGCGCGGCGTGTCCACCGTCCCGGGCCGCCCCGCCATGCGCCCGAGGCGCACGCAGATGACCCCCATGAGCACGAACAGCGCCCCGTCGAGCGCGAGCACGAGCAGCAGCGCCGGCGTCCACGCCCACTGCGGGCCGTTGCCCTGGCTCTCGATCTGCAGCAGCTTGGTGTCCTTGACCATCGTGCGCGTCACCTCGGGCCGGGCGGGGAAGCCCGCGAAGCCGATGACCGGGTCCGGGGGCATCCGCACCGCCGCGGAGATCAGCGCGCGGCCCTTCTGCACGCGCACGAAGGTCTTCCAGTTGCCGCCGATCGGCACCGGCTGCGTCGAGCGGAAGGTGCCGTCGCCGAGGGCCTGCAGGCGGTTCAGGTAGCGCCCGTTGCCCTGCCAGCCCAGCGCGTAGACCCAGTTGGCGTCCTGCGTCAGCTCCGGGCGGTTGACGCGGACCTGCAGGTCGGCGACCTGGGTGCGGTCGCCGCCGGGCGCCACGGCCTCACGCACGTCAGAGAGCTTCACGGTCGCGGTGACGCCCTCGGGCGCGGTGCTGATCCCGGCGTTGACGCCGAGGCCGACGACCACCACCGCGGCCCCGACGGCCAGCACCAGCGGTCGGCGACCCGCGGGCAACGTCCCCTTGAGGGCCTGGGTCATGAGGGCGCCCAGGACCCCGCCGGCGACGGCCGCGGCGATCGCGACCGGGATCGCCTCGGGCAGCAGGGACGGCTCCCAGGGCAACGGGTAGTTGACGTGCGACCACGCGTAGTTGGCGGCGAAGCCCACAGTCCCGACGGCGAGGCCGGCGACGACGCCGAAGCGGACCGGGCTGCGCCAGTCGCCCCGGAGGGCGAGGGCCTCGACGAGGAGGGCCTCGGCGACGAACAGCGGCATCGCGGGACCGGTCGTGTCCAGCGGCCCAGCGATGACGAGGGTCATGGCGACCTGCATCGGCAGCCAGACCGCCAGGGCGCCGATGGCGCCGCCGCGGCCCCCGAGCAGGCGGGCCAGGACCATGGCCTGTGCCCCGCCGAAGGCGAGGATCAGCGGCTGCCAGACCTGCCGGTACTGGGGCACGCCCCAGTTGAACTCGTGCAGGGACGCCGTCCACAGGTAGAGGAAGACGCCGGCCAGGACGGCGGCGATCGGGCGGCGCCACCCCCCGGCGCCGCCGAACGGCTCGCGGCCCGCGGCGCGCGCGCCCTCGGCCAGCAGCAGCGTCGCGCCCACCCCGGCGCAGAGCACGCCGCCGATGAACATCGTGTGGGTCGGGCCCCACAGGGTCACGTCCTGCCCGAAGATCCGGTGCCACAGGTCGTCGAGGGGGAAGCCGGCCATGGCGAAGGCCGAGGCGGCGGCCAGCAGCGCCGCGGCGGCGGGAACGGTGCCGACGCCGGGCAGGCGGAAGGCGACGACGCTGGAACGGCGCGGGTCCTTGGGCGCCATCCCGATCGACAGCACGCCCATGAGGAACATGACGAGCAGGCCGAGGAGCAACGGGTAGTGCGCGGCGGTGCCCAGCGGCCCCTCGTCGCGGCCGACGTCGATGTGCAGGCCGATGTCCCACGTCGCCCCCCAGATGGTCAGCAGGGCGCCGGCGATCGCGCCGATGCCGGGGATCGCCGCCCAGCCGGGGACGCCGATCGCCCCCTCCACGACGCCCTCCAGACGGCGCAGGCGCGGCGCGCCGCCGCGCCGGTAGCCGACGATGAGGGCCA
>JBBSUL010000168.1:0-5914 GCA_038234375.1 Solirubrobacterales bacterium
CCCGGGCCCCCCCCGGCCCCAACACCACCTCTGGGCCCCCCCCCCCTGGGGCCGCCCCCCCCCACGCCCCCTGGGCGCAGCCTTCCACTCAGTTCCAAGCTCAATTCCTGCGATGTTCGCCCCCTGGGCGAACTCGCAATGGAAGACAAGCCCTCGTGGCGCAGTCTTCCACTCACTCGAACACCTCCTCAACGACGCGGATGACGCGGGGGCGACCGCGGACGAAGTCCAGGCCCCCGATGAGCTCGACAGCGGCGAGCAGGCGCGACTCCAGCAGCGGGTGCACGACCATGACCAGCCGGGCGTTCTCCCCCAGGCCCTTCTGGACCACGGACTTCACCGAGGCGCCCTGCAGGCCGAGGACCTGGGCGACCTGCGCGAGCACCCCGGGCCGGTCGGCGACCTCAAGGTGCATGTAGAAGGCGCGCCGCACGTCGGAGACGATGGGCAGCGACTGCGTGGTCTCCGGCGTGGAGGCCGGCGGGATCATCGCCGAGATGACGTCCCCGAGGACCGCGCTGGCGGTCTGCGGGCCACCGGCCCCGGGTCCGGACATCGTGATCTCGGTGATCGCTGCGGACTCGACCGTCACGGCGTTGAACGGGCCGTTGACCGAGGCCAGCGGATGCCCGGCGTAGAGGAAGGCCGGGTGGACCGAGACGCTGATGCCCCCGTCCACGCGCTCGGCGGTCCCGATGAGCTTCAGCCCGAGGCCGAGGTCCCGCGCGTACGCCATGTCGTCCCCGGTGAGGTGCTCGATGCCCTCGTAGCGGACGTCGTCGATGTGCACCGGGGTGTCGAAGGCCAGACGGGCGAGGATCGCCATCTTCGCCGCGGCGTCCTTGCCGTTGACGTCGTCGGTCGGGTCGGCCTCGGCGTATCCGAGCTCCTGGGCCTCGGCCAGCGCCTCGTCGTAGGTCGCGCCGGTCTCGGCCATGCGGGTGAGGATGAAGTTCGTGGTGCCGTTGACGATCCCGGTGACGCGATCGACATAGGCGCCGGCCAGCGACTCCTGCAGCACCCGGATGACGGGGACCACGCCGGCCACCGCGGCCTCGAAGCGCAGCTGCACCCCGTGTTCGCGCGCGGCCGCCCACAGCTCCTCGCCGTGGTGGGCCAGCAGCTGCTTGTTGGCGGTCACGACGTGCTTGCCGGCGGCCATTGCCTGCAGCACGTAGGTGCGCGCGGGCTCCAGGCCGCCGATGAGCTCGGCCAGCAGGTCGCAGCCGCCGAGGACCTCCTCGAACGTGGTCCCGTTGGAGCGGGTGTGGATGCCGGTGATCTGCGGGCGCAGGCCGGTGATCGCGGCGATGTGGTCGGCGCGGAGCGGGATCAGCTCGTCCAGGGCGCAGCCGACCGTGCCATGCCCCAGCAGGCCGATCCGGAACAGGGTGGGCGCGGAGTCAGACGTCACGGGTGAACAGATCCTCTCGGGTCTCACGGCGCACGACGAGGCGGGCGTCGCCGTCCTTGACGAAGATCACCGGCGGTCGTGGGCTGCCGTTGTAGGTGTTGGCCATCGCGTGGCCGTAGGCGCCGGTGACCGGGGTGGCCAGCACGTCCCCCGGCCGCGGCGCGTTCAGGCGCGCATCGCGGACGAGCAGGTCGCCGGACTCGCAGTGCTTGCCGGTGACGTGGCACACGACGTCGTCCGCGTCCGGCGCGGACGGGTCGGTCAGGCGGTCGACGACGTCGATCTCGTAGCGGGCGTCGTAGAGCATGGGCCGCAGGTTGTCGGACATCCCGCCGTCGACGGCCACCCACCTCGCCACGTTGCGCTTGACCGACTGCACGGTGTACAGGGTCAGCGTGGAGTGGGCGGTCAGGGCGCGGCCGGGCTCGTCGACGATCGTCCGTCCCGGTCCGTAGAGCTCGTCGACGAGGGCCACCTTGGCCCGCGCGTACTCCTGCACCGTGGGCGGAGCGGCCTGGTCGGCGGTGTACTGCACGCCCAGGCCGCCGCCGAGGTTGACGGTGGCGAAGTCGCCGAGCTCGCGGACGGCGCGCAGGGCGGCGTCGAAGGGCGCCAGGTCGAGGATCTGCGAGCCGATGTGCAGGTGGACGCCGTCCAGGTCGACGTGGTCGTCGGCCTGCAGGCGGGCGATCGCGCCGCGCGCGGCGTCCGGGTTGAAGCCGAACTTCGTGTTCGGGCCGCCGGTGGAGATCGACGGATGGGTGTCGGGGCTGACCCCCGGTGCCACGCGGATCAGCACCCGCTGGCGCTGTCCGCGAAGCGCCAGCAGGGCGGTCAGGCGGTCGATCTCGTCGTCGTTGTCCACGACGATCGTCCCGATGGAGCTGTCCAGCGCGTAGGCGAGCTCGTCCTGCGTCTTGGCGTTGCCGTGCAGATGGATGTCCTGGGGGGCGAAGCCGCCCCGCAGGGCGCCCGCCAGCTCCCCGGCCCCGGCCACGTCGCAGCCCAGGCCCTCCTGCGCCAGCACCCGGAAGACGGCGGTGCACGGGAAGGCCTTGGAGGCGAAGACGACGTGCGCGGTGGGGCTGGCCGCCCGGAAGGCGTCACCGAACGCGCGGGCCCGGGTCCGCAGGTCGTCCTCGGCGACGACGTACGCCGGGGTCCCGAACTCGCGGGCGACCTCGAGCAGGTCGCAGCCGCCGACCTCCAGGCGACCGGCCTCGTTGACCCGGGTGCCGAGCGGGTAGAAGCGGGTGCGCGACGGATGCGGGTGGACGACGGCCATGCGGTCGCGGATCATGGCACGCCATGCGCGTCGTCCACGGTCAGCCGCCCACATCCACCGGGGTCCACCACGGCCTGGCGTGGGCGGCCTTCGCCCCGCCCCGCGGCGAGACGCACGGCACCGTGCTCATCCTCCACGGCGCCGACTCGGTGAAGGAGAACCAGTTCGACTTCGCGCGCGCCGCGTCCCTGGCCGGCCTGCTGGCCGTCGGCTTCGACGCGCGCGGGCACGGCCGCTCGCAGGGTGAGCTCTCCGACGGCGCGATCGACGACGTCGCCGCCATGGCCGACCTGGCTCGGGGCATGGTCTCCGGCCGCAGCGCCCCGCTCGCTCTGCGCGGCTCGTCGATGGGCGGCTACCTCGCCCTGGTGGCCGCCGAGGCCGTCGCGGCTGATGCCGTCGTCGCGATCTGCCCCGCCGGGGCCGAGCACCTGCGGCGTGGCCTCCAGGACGACGGCCACTTCGCCTTCGCGCGGGACGACGAGGCGCTGCTGTCGCTCCTGGAGCGCCATGACATCCACGCGGCGGCGCGCGACCTCGATGTGCCGCTGCTGCTCCTCCACGCCCGCGGCGATCTGCAGATCCCCGTCGAGCACTCCCAGGCGCTGGCCGCCGTCGCCCCGCGCTGCCGCTACGTCGAGATGCCCGGCGGGCACCACCAGTCCATCCAGCACGACGGCGAGCTGCTGGGGACGAGCGTGCGCTTCCTGTCGCGGGCGCTGAAGGCCGCGGGCGCGGAGTCTTGAAGTCAGGGGGCGGCCGGACCGGCGAGGCCTTCGGCCAGCTCGCCGGTCACCGTGGTCACGACCTGCCCCAGGTCGGTTCCGAGCTGGATGACGGCGCGGCCGGTCGCCGGCAGCAGGCCGCCGACGGCGGCGCCGAACCCGGTGACCACCTGCTGCAGCGTGTTGCCCAGCCCGGCTCCGGTGTCCTGGACCACCGGGGCCAGCCCGGCGGCGGGTGCCGCCGGCGAGACCGGTGCGGGTGACGGGCCGGGGCCCGGCGCGGGGGTCGGCGATGTCGCGGGGCCCGCTTGCGGGGCGGCGGCGGATGGCGTCACGGGCGCGGTGGACGGGGCCGGCGCGGGTGACGGTGTGACGGCGCGCGGCCCTGACGAACCCGCGGCCGCCGACGACGCTGCGGTCGTGGTGGGCGCCGGTGCGGTTAACGGCACCACCAGTGGCGGGGCGGTCCCCGCGTCGTCGGCCTCCGAGGCCGCGGAGGGGAGCACGAGCGCGGCGTCGGCCGATGTCAGGGGCCCGGAAGGCGAGGCGCTGTAGGCCAGGAGGCCGCCGACAACCAGCGAGACGGCGACCGCAGCCGCGACGAGGGCGGCCGTGCTCCCGGCGCCGGCGACGACGGCGCGGGGAGCGGCGAGGAAGCGATCGACGGGACGCACCACCGATGTCCCATCGGCAGAGACGACGCGGACCTTGAGCGACTTGGCGCGTTTGCGCTACGCGGCGGAGGTGGCCGGTCGGAGCACGCCCTCACCGCGGGCCATCAGGGCCAGCCACAGCACACCGACGGCCGCCATGACCAGGCTCTCGAACTGCGGGGTCGTCAGCCCGGCCGCGGTCTCGGTGTTGCGCCGCAGGAACTCGACGAGAAAGCGCTCGACGCCCGCGCCGACCAGGTAGGCGGCGAACAGCGCCCCGACGCGCACGCGGTCGCGCAGCGCCCACAGGGCGTAGGCCAGCAGCCCCATCGCGAGCGTCTCGTAGATCGGCGTCGGGTGCACCTTCACCGTCGTGGGCACCGCCCCGTCCGGATAGGCCATCGCCCACGGCCCGTCCCACGGCTTGCCGTAGTCCCCGTCGCCGGACACCTGGCAGCCGATGCGCCCGATCGCGTACCCGAGGGCCAGCGGGGCCGCGCACAGGTCAAGCAGCGTCCGGTTGAGCATCGCGCGTCGCCACGCCCACAGCAGGACGCCCACGGCACCGCCGATCGCCCCGCCGTACCAGACCAGCCCCGAGCCCCCGAAGATCCCGCCGAGCAGGTCGCCCTTGACGCTGTCGTAGTTCTGCACGACGAAGTACAGCCGCGAGCCCACCAGGCCACCGATGAGCGCCGCGAAGACGATCTCGTAGGCCCAGTCCACCGGCTTGCCGAGCTCCTTCAGCCGCCGGGAGATGACCGCGCCGGAGGCCAGGAACCCGAGCGCGAACAGCAGTCCGAAGGTCTTCAGGGAAAGGCCGAACAGGTCGATCTCGGGCTGCATCGACCGACGAGGCTACGGGGTGGCGCCCCGGACTGCGTCCCTGGCGCTCCGGCGGCCGCCGTCCCTCCGAGCCCCCCCACGACGGCGGTTCTCGCGCCTGCTTCGGAGTCCTCTTACCTTTCGTTGAGCCAAGGGTGTCATATTGCCTGCATGGCTGCCCCCACCTCGTTCGGACGCGACACCGGCCTGCAGGCCCGGATGCTCGGCACGATGTTCCTGCTCGGTCTCGTCTACGCGGTGCTCGTCGGGGCGCTGTTCGCCTCCGGCGCCGGCGGCGTGACGATCGCCCTGATCGCCGGCGGGATGTTCCTGTTTCAGGTGTTCGCCTCCGAGAAGCTCGCACTGCGGGCCATGGGCGCCCGCGAGGTCTCCCCCCAGGAGGCCCCGGAGCTGCACGCCATGATCGAGCGCCTGTGCATCCAGGCCGACCTGGCCAAGCCGCGGCTCGCCGTCGCCCAGAACTCGATGCCCAACGCCTTCGCGATGGGCATCAAGAAGGAGAACGCGGTCGTCTGCGCGACGACGGGCATCATGGACCTGCTGTCCCCGGCCGAGCTTGAAGGCGTCCTGGCCCACGAGCTGACCCATATCGCCAACCGCGACGTGGCGATCATGACCGCGGCGTCTTTCTTCGCCTCGATTGCCTCGCTGATCGTGCAGTGGGGCTTCTTCTTCACCGGCGGCGGCGACAGCGACGAGGACGGCCTGGGCGCCCTCGGCCTCATTCTCGTGTCGGTCGTCGTGTACGCGCTGAGCTTCATGCTCATGCGGGCGCTGTCGCGCTACCGCGAGTACGCGGCCGACCGCGGCTCCGCCGTCATCACCGGCCGGCCGAGCGCCCTGTCCAGCGCCCTGTTGAAGATCTCCGGCCAGATGGAGCAGATCCCCGCCCAGGACATGCGCACACAAGAGCTCGCGGCGTTCTTCATCTTTCCGCCGAAGGCCAAGGCGGCCTTCGGCAGCGTCTTCGCCACGCACCCCCCGCTGGAGA
>JBBSUL010000169.1:0-5871 GCA_038234375.1 Solirubrobacterales bacterium
GCCTGCGGGCGGGCGCGCGCCGGCGTGCTGCTGGGCGGCCGCGTCCTGGTGGCGGGTGGGGTCGGGCGCCTCCCCGAACCCGGGGGCGTGCGGGGGGGCCCGCCCCGACTCCAGCAGTCCGTGATCTCGCACCTCGGGCTCGGCGTCGAGGGTACGACGGGCGACGTGCAGTAGCGCGTCGAGGTCGAGGAAGATCACTCGCCCAGGCGGCGCAGCGCCTCGGCGTAGCGCGGCAGCTCCTCGTCGAGAACCTGGTCCAGCAACTCGCTGCGACTGGAGCGGTCGATGTACTCGCGCACGGCGCTGCGGGCGACGTCCTGCATGGAGCGGCCCTCGCGCTTGGCCCGCTCACGGAGGGCGTGGGCTTCGTCGTCGGTCAAGCGGAGGGTCATGGCCATCTCAGGTGATGGTACCGCTCTTGATACCGCGCTCCCGCGCTGGGTGGAGTGTCGTTGTCATACGACAGCAGTCAGGCTCCACGCACGCCCGGGCGCGACACGTGGCCCGTAGGTCGGCAGGATGGTGGGGTGGACCTGCGCCCGTGCCTCGTCGCGCCCGACAGCTTCAAGGGGACGTTCACCGCTGCGCAGATCGCCGCGGCGGTCGGGCGGGGGCTGGAGGCCGCCGGCCATGTCCCGCCGGACCTGTGCCCGGTCGCCGACGGCGGGGAGGGGACGCTGTCGGTCCTGCTCACCGCGCTGGGCGGTGAGACCGCGGGCGCGACGGTCAGCGGTCCGCTCGGTCAGCCCGTGGCCGCGGGCTTTGCGCTGATTGAAGAGGGCGGCACGGCGATCGTCGAGGTCGCGGCCGCCGCCGGCCTCGGCCTCGTGCCCGAAGCGCATCGGACCCCGGGCAGCGCGTGGTCCGCGTCGACGCGCGGCGTCGGCGAGCTCATCGCCGCGGCAGCACGCACCGGCGCGGAGGTCATCCTCGTCGCCGTCGGCGGCAGCGCCAGCACCGACGGCGGGGCGGGCGCGATCACCGCCATCGACGCCGCCGGCGGTCTGGGCGGCGCCGCCCTCGTCGTCCTCTGCGACGTGCGCACGCCGTACGAGGACGCCGCGCGGGTCTTCGCGCCGCAGAAGGGCGCCGACGCGGCGACCGTCGACCGGCTGGCCGCGCGGTTGAACGCGTTGGCGCAGACGTTCGCGCGCGACCCGCGCGGCGTCCCCGGGTCCGGTGCGGCCGGCGGGCTCGCCGGTGGGCTGTGGGCGGCGTGCGGCGCCGGTCTGAAACCGGGCGCGGCCTTCGTCCTGGACGCGGTGGGGTTCGACCAGCGCCTCGTCGCGGCGCGAGCGGTGATCTTTGGTGAGGGCCGCTTGGACGACCAGACCGGCCAGGGCAAGGTCCTCGCCGAGGCGGCAGCTCGCGCCCGCCGGGCCGGCGTGCCCTGCCACGCGATCGTGGGTCAGAACGCGCTGGGCGCCCACGCATCCTCTGAGCTCGGGATTGATCGGGTGATCGAGGCGAGCACGCTTGCCGAGATCGAGGCCGCCGCCTCCGCCCTCGCCCGCGTGGTCTGAACGCGTGGGGGCTCGCGTCGCTCGCCGGATCGAGAATCCGCGACGGAGGTGCGCAGCCTCGTCGTCTGCGAGCCCGGTGCCGTGGAACGTGCGGCGCGGCGTTCGGGCCGGCCGGCGGTCGTCGCGTCCGGGCGGGCGCCGCGGGCCCCTGGTTTCGCACGTTGGCAGGGCGTGGGGCGGGGAAGGTGCGCCGCCAACGTGGTGCGCGCCGTCGCCGACGTCGCGCCCTCCCAGCCGGTCGGCGACGCACGGCTGCCGGGCCGGGCGCCGAGAACGTGCGACCCTGCCGCTCGCATTGTGGTTGACCGGGCGGCCGAGCTGGACGTCGCGCGAGTACGCTCGCCCCGCCGTGACCGACCGCCCGCGCCCCCGACCCCAGCTGCCCGCGCCCCTGCGCGGCGTCAACTTCCCCACCCCGTTCGGCCGGCGGGCCGTCGTCGTCGGCGCCGGCTCGTTCGGCACCGCCGTCGCCGTGCTGCTCGCCCGCGGCGGCCTGCGCACCACACTGCAGGCGCGGACCGCCGAGCAGGCCGAGCGCCTGAACGCCGACCGCGAGAACGCCGTCTACCTGCCGGGCGTCGAGTTCCCCAAGGAGCTGCGCGTCGAGCACGTCGGCGACGGCCTGAACCGGGCGGACTTTGTTTTCCTCGGGGTTCCCTCGCGGGGCCTGCACGCGGTCATCGAGGGT
The DNA here is from genome assembly GCA_038234375.1 of Solirubrobacterales bacterium. Lineage (GTDB taxonomy): Bacteria > Actinomycetota > Thermoleophilia > Solirubrobacterales > Solirubrobacteraceae > Paraconexibacter. Next base: position 2,212 of record JBBSUL010000169.1, read on the forward strand.
CTCACCGACGCGGGCCTGCCGCCGAAGGCCAAGCTGGTGTCGCTGGCCAAGGGCCTGGTCCCGCCGGACGGCATCGCCCCCACCGTCATCCTGAGCCGGACGTTCGGGGACGACCGCGTCGGCTGCGTCGGCGGCCCCGCGCACGCTCGGGAGATGGTGCACGAGGGGGCGGGTCTGGTCGCCGCCTCCGAGGACGAGGAGCTCGCCCACGCGCTGGCGCAGGTGTTCATCCGCGCGGGCGTCGTCTGCGAGGAGTCCAGCGACCCCGTCGGCGTCGAGCTGGCCGGCGCCGCCAAGAACGCCGCCGCGCTGGCGGCCGGGGCGACCGAGCGCCACGGGCTGAACGCCGCGGGGGCGGCCGCGGGCCACATCTTCGCCGAGGTGTGGCGCTTCGCCGAGAGTCAGGGCGCGCAGGCCGAGTCGATGATCGGCCTCGCCGGGACCGGGGACCTCGTGGCCACCGCGCTGGCCCCGCAATCGCGTAACCGCCGCGCCGGCGAGCTGCTCGGCGAAGGGGTCCCCACCGCCGAGATCCCCGCCCGGATCGGGCAGGCCGTCGAGTCGCTGGAGTCCGTGCCGCTGCTCGCGCACGCGCTGGCGCGCGACGGGCTGCAGGCCCCCGTCACGACCGGGCTGGCCGAGCTCATCGCCGGAACGCTGCCGCTGGAGGACTGGGTCGGCCTGGTCAGGACGACGGTGCCGCCTCCGGCGCGCTTCCGCGGGCGGGCCGCGGACGCCGGGTCACGCGCCGGGTGGTGGGCGCGCCTGCGGGCCCGGTGGCGGACCTGGTGGGCGCAGAGTCGGCCGTCGCCAGGGTCACCAGACCCACCCCCGTGAGCGGCGGCTGCCCGGAGGCGCGGCGCTCGAGCTCGACGAGTCCGAAGATGAGCAGCGCCCCGACCAGGAAGGCCAGCGCGAACTTCCACCCGTAGTCCCGCAGCCACTGCCTCACGGCGTCACCCCCTGGGTCAGCGAGGTGACGACGGCCTCGTAGACCCCGGCGCCGTAGCCGTCCTCGGTGATGCGCACGTTCGGCGCCCCGCCGATGGCGGAGCGCATGGAGGCGTCGTGCTCGATGGCGTTGGCCATCAGCCAGAAGGCCCCGACCTCGCCCGCCATCTGCAGGTCCTCCCGCGAGTCGCCGCAGGCGATCGTCTCCTCGCGCGCGTACTGCCGCGCGCGGCGGTGGAAGGCCAGGCCCGCGGCCTTGGAGACCGTGCGGGGGACGAGATGGTAGGCGCGGACCTGCTCCAGCGCAGCGAGCGCGGGCGACCGGCGGTGCACCCCGCCGTTGTCCAGTAGCCGCAGGGACCCCAGCCCCGCGCCGGCGAGCAGCGCGTCGGCCTCGTCCGCGTCCACCAGCCCGCGCAGCAGGTGGCTCGTCTCGCGCCCGGAGGCCCATGGGTCGTGGACCTCGAGGCGCCCGGCGAAGTGCTCCAGCAGCAGCGCAGGGGCGCCCGAGGCGGTGATCTGGTCGTGGACGGATGTCGCTCCGGGCTGCCACTCGCCGGTCAGCCAGTGCACCTCGCCGTCGAGCAGGACGCCCGCGCCGGCCTCGAAGATCGCGGTGGTCTGGCCGAGCAGGCGGGCGAGCTCGGCCATCGACGCGCGCTTGCGCCCGGTGATGACGCACAGCTCCGCGCCGCCGCGGGCGCACGCCTCGACGGCCCGCGCTCCGAGCAGGGAGGGCGTGCCGTCGGCCCCGGCGAACAGGCTGCCGCCGGGCCCGAGCAGGGTGCCGTCGAGGTCGACGTATACGCAGCGCAGCACCGGCTGGAGGGTACCCGTCGGCCGCCGCCCGTCCCCCGCAGCACCGGATGCTCAACGCGCCGACTCGGCCGGCGAGGGCCCGGGCGCGGGCGGACGCGGCGTGCCCGACGCCCCCGACGCCCCCGACGCCGTCCGGCCGCGCAGCGCCGCGAGCACGTCGGCCGAGGTCATCCAGCCGCGGACCGTCTGGCCGGTTTCGTCGACGACGGGGACGGCGTCGACCCCCGCGTCGACCAGCGCGTCGAGCACCCGCTGCAGCGGGTCGCCGACGCGGATCGCCGCCAGGGTGTGGATGAGCGACAGCGCGGTGACGTCCACCACCTCGACCTCGCCACCGTCGTCCTCGTCGTCCTCGACGGAGGCCAGGTCCTGCTCGACGTCCCCCAGGGTGACCACCCCGGCCACGGCTCCGGCCTCGTCGCGCACCGCCAGCACCGCAGACCCCGTCGCGGCGAACACCTCACCCAGGTCATCCGCCGACAGGTCCCAGACGACCGGGGCCGGGCCCGCGCGCAGGTCGGTGCCGACCGTCCGCCCGGCCAGGGCGGGTCGCGGTGCACGCGCGTCGATGTCGATCCCGCGCCGACGCAGCTTGAGCGTGTAGATCGTGTCCTTGGTGATGAGGTCGGCGACCGCGGTGGCCACGGCGACGGCGAGCATGGCCGGCAGGATCACGCCGGTGTCGCCGGTGAGCTCGAAGAGGATGAGGACCGCGGTCATCGGGGCGCGGGCGCAGGCGGCGAACACGGCGCCCATCCCGACGACGCCGTAGGCGCTGGAGGCGGCGATCAGGCCGCCGAAGACCATCCGCCCGATCCGCCCGAAGGCCGAGCCGAGCATGGCGCCGATGAACAGCAACGGCGCGAACACGCCGCCCGAGCCGCCGATGGCGATCGTCGTCGACGTGGCGATCGCCTTGCCCACCACGAGCAGGAGGACGAGCCCGAGGGTGCGGTTGCCCTCGACCACATTGGAGAGGACGGGATAGCCGACGCCGTAGAGCTCGGGCAGGGCCAGCAGCAGCGCGCCGAGCACGACGCCGCCGGCGACCGGGCGCGCCCACGCCGGGCCGCGCCACACGCGGTCGGCGACGTCCTCGATGCCGTACAGCGTGCGGACGAAGGCGACGCCGGCGACGGCCGCCAGGACGCCGAGCCCGGCGAACAGCGGGTAGTCGAGGACCGAGCCGACATGGACGGCGGGCAGGGTCAGGAACGGGGCGTCCCCGTACGCGGCGCGGCCCACGGCGTCCGCGGCGACCGACGCGACGACGAGGAATCCGAAGGCCTGGGCCTTGACCTCGCGCAGGATGACCTCCATCGCGAAGAACACGCCCGCGATCGGGGTGTTGAACGTCGCGGAGATCCCGGCCGCCGCGCCGCAGGCGACGAGCAGCCGCAGTCGGCGCTCGGGGACGCGGACGGCCTGTCCCAGCGTGGAGCCCAGCGCCGAGCCGATCTGCACGATCGGCCCCTCGCGGCCGACCGAGCCGCCGGTGCCGATGCACGCGGCGGAGGCCAGCGCCTTGACGAAGGCCACGCGCGGGCGGATCCGCCCGCCCTGCCGCGCGACGGCGAGCATGACCTCCGGGACGCCGTGCCCGCGGGCCTCGGGCGCGAAGCGGGCCAGCAGGGGCCCGTAGACCAGGCCGCCGAGGACGGGCACGACGAGCAGGAAGTACGGCCCGAGGGCGGGCACGGTCGTGCTCGACACGCGTCCGAGGCCGGCGTACTCCCCGCGGCCGGTGGCCAGGTGGGTGATCCCGACGATGAGCTCCCGGAAGACGACCGCGCCGACGCCGCCGCCGAGCCCGATGGCCAGCGCGAGGACGGCCATGCCGCGGTCCCCGGAGCGCAGCCACGTCGTCAGGCGGACGGCACGGGCGCCTGA
>JBBSUL010000170.1:0-5822 GCA_038234375.1 Solirubrobacterales bacterium
GACGTTGGTCGCCTATCCCGCCGCGTCCACGATGTCGCCGAGCGAGTCGGCGTCCAGCGAGGCGCCGCCGACGAGCGCGCCGTCGACGTCGGGCAGGGCGAGCAGCTGCTTGGCGTTCTCGCCCTTGACCGACCCGCCGTAGAGGACGCGGACCTGCTCGGCCGCGTCCTTGGAGAAGTGCGCCACGAGCGCGCGGCAGAACCCGCAGGCGTCCTGGGCCTGCTGCGGCGTGGCGGTGAGCCCGGTGCCGATGGCCCAGATCGGCTCGTAGGCGATGACGACCTCGGCCAGGCGGTCCTTCGGGACCTTCTCCAGGCCCTCGAGGACCTGGTGGCGCAGCTTGCGCTCGGTGTCGCCGGCCTCGCGCTCGTCCTCGGTCTCCCCGACGCAGAGGATGGTCTGCAGCCCGGCCGCCAGCGCGGCGGGGACCTTCTGCTGCAGCGCCTCGTCGGTCTCCCCGAAGTGCTCGCGGCGCTCGGAGTGCCCGAGGACGACGCCGTGCACCTCCAGCTCGGTGAGCATGCCGGCGCTGACCTCGCCGGTGTAGGCGCCGGACTGGGCGAAGTGCATGTTCTGGGCGTAGACGCCGACCCGGGAGCCCCGAGTCGAGTCGACCATCGCCGTCAGCGCCGTGTAGGGCACGCAGATGCCCACCTCGACGTCGTCGGCCGCGTAGACGCGGGGCAGGAAGCCGGCGATGAAGTCCTCGGCCTCCTCCACCGTCTTGTTCATCTTCCAGTTGCCGGCGATGAGCGGGATGCGTGTCATGTGCTGAGAACCTCGACTCCGGGAAGGGTCTTGCCTTCGATGAGCTCCAGGGAGGCGCCGCCTCCGGTGGACAGATGGGTGACCAGATGGTCCAGTCCGAACTTCGTCAGGGCCGCGGCGCTGTCGCCGCCCCCGACCACCGTCGTCGCCTCGGTGTCGGCGACGGCCTTGGCGACCTCGTGGGTCCCCCCGGCGAACTTCGGCAGCTCGAAGGCCCCCATGGGGCCGTTCCAGAACACCGATCCGGCGGTGCCGACGAGCGTCGCGTAGGCCTCGGCGGTGCGGGGCCCGACGTCCAGCCCCATCCAGCCGTCGGGGACCTCCACGCCGTCGATGACCTGCGTCTCAGTGTCCGCGTCGAACCCGCGGCCGAGCGCGAGGTCGACGGGTAGGCCGAGCTGCCCCTCGCGGGCGTCGGCCAGGATCTGCCGCGCCGGCTCGATGCCCTCCGGCTCGCACAGCGACGCGCCGACGCCGATGTCCTGCGCGGCGAAGAACGGAAAGCACATCGCGCCGCCGATGAGGATGTGGTCGGCGAGGCCGAGGAAGGCCTGCAGCACGCCGATCTTGTCGGTCACCTTCGCGCCGCCGACGATTGCCACGAGCGGCCGCCCCGGGTTTTCCAGGATGCCGGTCAGCGTCTCCACCTCGCGCTGCAGCAGCAGGCCGGCCGCGGACGGCAGCAGCTTGGCCACCCCGTGGGTGGAGGCGTGCGCGCGGTGAGCGGCCCCGAAGGCGTCGTTGACGAAGACGTCACCCAGGGCGGCGTAGCGGGCGGCCAGGTCGGGGTCGTCCTGCGTCTCCCCCGGGAAGTAGCGGACGTTCTGGACCATGACCACCGGGGCATCGCCGATCTCGTCGCGCTCGGGCTCCTCGGCCACGGGCACGTCGACCTCCAGCAGCTCGGACAGGCGCGCGGCGACGGGCGCCAGCGAGAACTCGTCCTCGCGCGCCTTGGGCCGGCCCAGGTGGGCGAGCAGGACGATCTGGGCGACGCCGCGCTCCCGGAGCGCCCGGAGCGTCGGCAGCGCCGCGCGGATGCGGGTGTCGTCGCCGATCGTCCCGCCGTCGATCGGGACGTTGAAGTCCACCCGGACGACGGCGCGCGCGCCGTCGAGGTCAAGGTCGTCGAGGGTCCGCATCCGGTGTTCGCGCCGCGCGCCCGATCCCGGCTAGAGGATCCGCTGGACGAGGTCGACGACGCGGTTGGAGTAGCCCCACTCGTTGTCGTACCACGAGACGACCTTGACCATGCGCCCGTCCATGGCCACCGTGAGCTGGGCGTCGAAGATCGAGCTGTGCGGGTCGGTGACGATGTCGCCGGAGACGATCGGGTCCTCGGTGTAGGCGAGGATGCCCTGCATCGGGCCGTCGGCGGCCGCCTTGACGGCGGCGTTGACCTCCTCGGCGGTCGTGTCCTTCGCCGTGCGGATCGTGAGGTCCACCACCGAGCCGGTCGGCACGGGGGCGCGGACCGCGAAGCCCGAGAGCTTGCCCTTGAGCTCGGGCAGCACGAGGCCGACGGCCTTGGCCGCGCCGGTCGAGGCCGGGATCAGGTTCGTCGCGGCACTGCGTGCGCGGCGCAGGTCGGCGTGCGGCGCGTCGAGCAGGCGCTGGTCCCCGGTGTACGCGTGGATCGTCGTCATCAGGCCGTGCTCGATGCCGATCGCGTCGTTGATCGCCTTGGCGAACGGCGCCAGGCAGTTCGTCGTGCACGACGCGTTGGAGATGATGTGGTGGCTGGACTTGTCGTACTGGTCGAAGTTCACGCCGAGCACGACGGTGATGTCCTCGCCGGAGGCCGGCGCGGAGATGACGACCTTCTGCACGGAGCCGCCGAGGTGGGCCTTGGCGGCTTCGGCCTTGGTGAAGAAGCCGGTGGACTCGATGACGATGTCCGCGCCGACGGCGTTCCAGTCGATGTCGGCCGGGTTGCGCTCCTCGTAGACCGTGATCTCGGTGCCGTCGATGACGATGCCGGCGTCCGAGGCCTCGACGGTGCCCGGGTAGGGCCCGAGGATGGAGTCGTACTTGACCAGGTGGGCCAGCGTCGCGTTGTCGGTCAGATCGTTGAAGGCGACGAACTCGACGTCGGCGCCGCCCTTCTTGGCGGCGCGGAAGACGTTGCGGCCGATGCGGCCGAAGCCGTTGATGCCGACGCGTACAGACATGTGATCGGACCTTCCTGGGGAGAGGACGTGTGCGCTGTGATCGGGCGACCAGGGCGCTCGACGGCGCGCCGGAGCCTACTCAATGGGCCCCGGAGACGACCTCCACCCGCAGCCCGTCCGGGTCGCGCAGATAGGCCGCGTAGTAGCGCATCCCGTAGTGCGGGCGGGGGCCCGGCGCACCGTCGTCGCTGCCGCCGGCCTGCAACCCCGCGGCGTGCGCGGCGTCGACGGCGGCCTTGCCCGACGCGGTCAGCGCGACGTGGCCGAAGGTGGGCCCGGGCGCGTGCCCGCGCGCGACGATCCACAGCGACGGGCGCGTGCGGCCGTAGGCGACGGCGGCCGCCGACTCGAACATGCGCCGCCCGCCGCGCGCGTGCAGGCCGGGGTCATAGAACGCGGTCGAGCGGGCGAGGTCGGAGACCTCGAAGCCGATGTGGTCGAGCATCGTGCAGATCCTCGCGCGCGGACCGGACGCCGTCAGGGCTTCGCCCGGTCTGCGTCCCTGAGCGAGCACACAAGGGACGCCATCAGGGCTTCGCCCGGTCTGCGTCCCTGAGCAAGCGCACAAGGCACGCCGCTAGGGCTTCGCCCTGTCTGCGTCCCTGAGCGAGCGCACAAGGCACGCCGCTAGGGCTTCGCCCTGTCTGCGTCCCTGTGCGTGACCTCCACGATGAGATCGTCGCGGTCGCGGTAGCGGGCGGCGAGGTGCTCGCTGATGGCCACGCTGCGGTGCCGACCCCCGGTGCAGCCGATCGCGACCATCAGGTGCGCCTTGCCCTCGGCTTGGTACTGGGGCAGCAGGAAGTCCAGCAGCGGCATGAGGCGCTCGTAGAAGTCGGCGAGGTGGCCCTCGCGCGCGACGTAGTCGACGACGCGCTGATCGCGCCCGGTGAGCTGGCGCAGTTCGGGGACGTAGTGCGGGTTGGGCAGGAAGCGCACGTCGAAGGACAGGTCGGCGTCCCGTGGCGGGCCGTGCTTGAAGCCGAAGGACTGGAAGGTGACGGCCAGGCGGCCGGCCTGCCGGGGCAGGAACTCCGCGGCGATCCTCCGGCGCAGCTCGGCCGCGCTCAGGCCGGTCGTATCGACGACGAAGTCGGCCCGCGCCCTGATCGGCTCCAGGATCGCCCGCTCGGCGGCGATGCCGTTGGCGATGGAGCCGTGCGGTGCCAGCGGGTGACGGCGCCGCGTCTCCTTGTACCGGTTCATGAGCGACTGCTCGTCGGCGTCGAGGAACAGAATGCGATCGTGGATGTCGACCTTCTGCATGGCCGTCATCGCCCCGGACAGCGTCTCGAAGAACTCGCCGCCGCGCACGTCGGACACGACCGCCGCGTGCTGCACCTTGGAGCCCTCATGCATGAACAGGTCCACCAGGCCACCGATCATGTCCGGGGGCAGATTGTCCACGCAGAAGTAGCCGGCGTCCTCGAAGACGTTCATCGCCGTGGACTTGCCGGCGCCGCTGAAGCCGGTGATCACGACGAGGTCCTGCAGGCGGGAGGTCAGCTCCGGAGCCGCGGTGGGGTCAGAGGCCATGTCGTCCATGATGACGCTCCGGACGGCGCCGGCGGTCAGCCACTTGACCGAGCGGACAGAGTGGCGACGAAGCCCCGGCACTCCGGGAGGTCATCAGCCACTCGACCGTGCGGACGAAGCGGCCCGAACCCGGTGCCACCGCCGACCTTCCCTCAGCCACTTGACCGAGCGGACAGAGTGGCGACGAAGCCCCGGCACTCCGGGAGGTCATCAGCCACTCGTCCGGTGCAGGAACGTGAAGACCTCGCGGGCGGTTTTGCCGGGCAGGCCGGGCACGGACTCCAGTTCCTCCCGCGACGCGCCCAGGACCGCCTCCGGTGAACCGAAGTGCTTGAGCAGCACGCGCTTGCGCGCCGGCCCCACCCCGGGCAGCCCGTCCAGCGCCGAGGCGAGCATCGCCCCGTCCCGCCGGATGCGGTGGTGGCTGATGGCAAATCGGTGCGCCTCGTCGCGCAGACGCTGCAGCAGCTGCAGCTCGGGGGTGTCGTGCGCCAGGCGGATCGAGTCACGACGCCCGGGGACGAAGACCTCCTCGATGCGCTTGGCCAGCGACACGACCGTGACGCCGTGCTCGTGCCACCCCGCCAGTGCGCGCAGCCCGGCCGCCAGCTGGCCCGGGCCCCCGTCGATGACCACGACGTTGGGCAACGTGGCGAAGGACTCGTTGCGGTCGGGGTCGTGCGGGCTGAGGTCCTGCTGGGCCTCCCACTGCTTCAGCCGGCGCGACAGCACCTCCTCCATGGCCGCGAAGTCGTCGGGCACCCCCTCGACGTTGCCCCGGATCGTGAAGCGCCGATAGTCGGACTTCTTCGGCGCCCCGCCCTCGAAGACGACCATCGAGGCGACGGTGTGCGTCCCCATGAGCGTGGAGATGTCAAAGCACTCGATCCGCAGCGGCAGCACGTCGCTGCCCAGCACCGCCTGCAGGCCGTCCAGCGCCTCCACGCGCTGCTGGCGCTTACGCTCGGACTTGAGCTTCTCCTGGTCCAGGGCCAGGGCGGCGTTGCGCTCGGCGAGGTCCAGCAGGCGCCGCTTGTCCCCGCGCTCGGCCACGCGCACCTCCACGCCCGAGCCGCGCCGCTCACTGAGCGCCCCGGCCGTGGCCTCGGCGTCCTCGAAGGCGGCCTGCACGACGATCTGCGGCGGGATGGCGATCGCGCCGGCGTAGTACTGCAGGACGAACTCGCGAGCCACCTCCCCCAGGCCCGACTCGGTCAGGTTCTCCAGGTAGAAGGACTGGCGGTCCGACAGCACCCCGTCGCGGATCTGGAAGACCTGCGCGTTGGCGTCGGTCCCCTCCACGGCGACCGCCACGCAGTCGACGGTCCCCACGTTGCTGTTGGCCAC
>JBBSUL010000171.1:0-5806 GCA_038234375.1 Solirubrobacterales bacterium
CTTCCTTCCGGTCCCGGTGATGTCCCCGGGGAGGATCGCCTAGACCGGGATCATGTTCAGGTTGTGCACTACCCCGCCGCGCCCGCGGCCCGGGACCGGGACGCGGTCGACGTAGGAGATGTCGTGGTTGGGGACGAGGTCCTGCGTGTACTGAAACCAGAACGCCGACAGGCCGGTGAGCACCGCGCCCTTGCCCGGGATCGGCGTGGGGTGCACGGCGTCGTAGGTCGAGATGCGGTCGGAGGCGACCATGAGCAGCGCGTCGCCCAGGTCGTAGAGCTCGCGGACCTTCCCGCGCGCGATGAGGGGCAGGTCCAGGTCGGCGTCCACGGGGCGGGATGCTACCCGGGCGTCCGGCGGGGGGTGGTCACGGAGCGCCGCCCGTGTTAGGCTGGCCGAACGATCCCGAGCTCGACGGTCGGAGATCGAACCTCCGCCTGCGATGCCCGCCACCGTCAAAGCCAAGAAGAAGTGCTGCAAGGACAAGCCGCGGTGCAAGAAGTGCCCGGTGACGCTTAAGCGCCTGGAGGGCATGGGACTGGCGACGCGGACCGGCAAGCGGACCTACGTCATGATCGACGTCGTCCCCAAGTCCGCGCTCAAGAAGGCCCGCGCCCGCGGCTGAGCGTCTGGCGGCCGTCAGACGGCGGGGTCGTCGAGAGAGGGGCTGACGAAGCCAGGCTCGGGGACAAGTCCAAGCCAACGGGCGGGCCTGACCGCGCGCGAGCAGTCCACGTGGCTGCCCACGTGCAGGTGGTAGTCGTATCCGACGTGGACGTAGAACCGCAGGCCCGGATCCTGCCATGCGGACGCCCAGGTCTGCTCCCTCAGCATCAGCCGCACCTCGTGTGGCAGCCGGTCGGCGGAGATCACGCGGTGCTCGTCCGGCGAATCCGGGTCGTCGGGGTCGGTCGCGACGACGTCTCCAGCTCGGTGACGCCGGACTCCGAGCACATCGCCATCACGACCTCCAAGTGCGCGGCCTCGACCGCGAGGTAGGCCGCCTCGGTCAGGGTCACGCCGTCGAACGTCTCACCGATGTCGCGGATGCTCGTTCACGTCCCGTCGTCGCGGCCGTCCACGTACTTGCTCAGGTGGCAGTGGCAGGGCAGGCTGCGCAGCGTGGCCATCTCAGTTCGCAAGCGCCACCACGGGACCGACCGCTCCGCCCAGCGCTGCACCGTCGCGTAGAGGTCCGCGGGCGGCGGCGCGGGGACCGCAGGCCGCCCCGGGGCGACTCGATGCACGCCGCGCGCCGGACGAAGGCGACCTCGTCGTCCCCCACCCGCGGCCCGCCCCGAGAACCCGGCCCACACACCACCCCCTAACCCGACCGCCAGACGTTCGCGATCACACACTCCCACTTGACAGGACGACCCCCATATCAGGTGTCAGCGGCCGCATCGGGACGGGCCAGGGAACGTACGGATCCCCGGCGCCGACCAGGCGCTCCGACCGTCCGACCCACGGCTCCTGGGCTGAGTGGTCGTACAGCGTTGCGGGATGCGCAGGCCTGTACGACCACCCCCGTCCTCGCGGCGATGCGGCACGGGTCGACGGCTCAGGCGGGGATGACGCCGTCCAGCCGGCCGACGATTTCGGCGGCGTGGCGCCCGTAGTGCGAGGCGTCGAAGACCTCGTCGACGTCCAAGGCGCCGCACCGCGCGTCGTCCTCGACCAGCGTCCGCAGGGCGATCCGCTCGTCCCACGCGCGCTGGGCGAGCTCTTGGGCGATGCGGTAGGCCTCGTCGCGGGTCAGCCCCGACCGCACGAGGGCCAGCAGCAGGCGCTGGGAGAACAGCGCGCCGTGGGTGAGCTCGAGGTTCTCGGCCATGCGCTCGGGGCTGACGACCATCCCGCGGGCGATGCGCAGCGCCACGTGCGTGGCGTAGTGCAGCAGGATCGTCGCGTCGGGCAGGACGATGCGCTCGGCGCCGGAGTGCGAGATGTCGCGCTCGTGCCACAGCGCCACGTTCTCCAGGCCGGTCTGCGCGTAGCCACGCAGCACGCGCGCCAGGCCGGTGATGCGCTCGGTGTTGATCGGGTTGCGCTTGTGGGGCATGGCGCTGGACCCCTTCTGCTGCCCGGAGCGAAAGGGCTCGGAGACCTCGCGCACCTCGGTGCGCTGCAGGTGGCGGATCTCGGTGGCGAAGCGCTCCAGGCCCGCCCCGGCCAGGGCGATCGCCTGCAGCAGCTCGGCGTGCCGGTCGCGGGGGACGACCTGGGTGGAGACGGGCTCGCCGTCCAGCTCCAACCGCGCGAGCACCCGCCGCTCGAACTCCGGGGAGGTCGCCGCGTACGTGCCGACCGCGCCACTCAGCGCGCCGACCGCGACCTGGGCGAAGGCGCGCTCCAGGCGCTGGGCGTTGCGCGCGGCCTCCATCGCGTAGCCCGCCAGCTTGATGCCGAACGTCGTCGGCTCGGCGTGCACGCCGTGGGTGCGCCCGACGCAGAGCGTGCCGACGTGGGCGCGCGCCTGCTCGGCCAGCACCGACGCCAGCTCCCACGCCTGGGGGACGAGGACGGCGCCCGCGGACTGCAGCTGCAGGGCCAGGGCGGTGTCCAGCACGTCGGACGAGGTCAGGCCGAAGTGGATCCAGCGCCCCGCCTGGTCGCCGGCGCTCGCGCTGAGCACGTCGACGAAGGCGGCGACGTCGTGGTCGGTCACCCGCTCGCGCTCGAGCACGGCCTCCACGGTGAACGTCGCCGCGCGAATGCGCTCCAGGTCGGCGTCCGACGGACCCTCCATCTCCTCGCAGGCAGCGACCTCGACCCGGCGCCAGGCCTCCAGCTTGGCCTGGTCGGTCCACAGGTCCCCGAGCTCGGGGCGGGTGTAGCGCGTGATCACGCGGTGGAGCCTACGTCCCGGGCGCCCGAGCGGGCACGACGCGCAGGCCGACGGCGCGCGCGGCCTCCCACAGGCGCTGGTCCCAGGTGGCAAAGCGCAGCGGTGCCGCAGGAAGCGCGAGGGCCGAGGCCAGGTGGATGGCATCGGCCGACCGCAGTCCGTGGTGGGCTGCCAGCGCGAGCGCGTGCTCGGCCACCCCCTGATCGAGGTCGACGACGCGGTGGCTGCGCCAGTCGGTAGCCCACGTCTCACGGAAGTCGTCGCGCTCGGCCTCGTCCGCCGCCTTCAGGCTCAGCGCGCGCCCCACCTCGACGTAGGCGATACGGCTGGTGGCCATCAGGCTCGCGTGTTCGCTCGCCGTCAGCGCCTCATCGCGACCATCCTCCTCGACGTAGAGCTTGACGAAGGCACTGGAGTCGACGTAGAGCACCTCAGGCATCTTCACCCGCTCGGTCGGCAAGGATCTCGTCCACCGGGCTTGTGGTCATGCGGAAGGTCCGGCGGCTGCGGTAGTCCGGCTTTGGCGCACTCGCGCGTTCGACGCGGCCGGAGGCGAACAGCGCCTCCCACTGAGCCGCGACGGGATCGACCGCCGGTGCGTCCGCGGCGACCGCCGTCAGGGCGACGAGCGGCTCGCCGCGCATGGTCACCCGGATCTCCTCGCCCGCGGCGGCCCGCTTGAGGTAGTTGCTCAGGTCGCGCTTGAGCTCACGGACACCGACGTCGGTCATGTATCCACCTTAGCGCCCGAGGTGGACACATCCGGCGGCGCGCGTTCGTCAGCCGATGCCGAGGATCCGGACGGCCAGGTGCGCGGCGTTGCGCGGGTTGTCCAGGCCGACGGTGGCGACCGGGACGCCGGGCGGCATCTGCACGATGGCCAGCACCGCGTCCAGTCCGCCGAGCGCCGACAGCGACGAGGACAGCGGGACGCCGATGACCGGCAGGTCGGTGTGGGCGGCGGCCACCCCGGGCAGCGCCGCGGCCAGGCCGGCCCCGGCGATGATGACCTTCAGACCCCGCGTCCGCGCCTGCGCGCAGTACTCGGCCACGCGCGCGGGGTCGCGGTGGGCGGACATGACGTCGATCTCGTAGCGGACCTCGGCCTCGGCCAGGACGTCACCCGCCTTCTGCATCATCGCCATGTCCGAGGCCGAGCCCATGATGATCCCGACGGCCGGCCCACCGCTGTCGGTGGCCTGCATCGCGGCCTCGGTCTGGTCGGAAAGCTGCTGGTCGCTCATCGTGCTCCGTCGTCCTTCTGTCGCTCGACGGCGCGGGCGGCGATGTCCGACCGCCGCTGCAGCCCGTCGAAGGTGATCCGGTCGGCGCCAGCGTACGCGGCCTCCCGGGCGGATGCCGGCCCGTCGCCCAGGGCGGTGACGTTCAACACCCGGCCCCCCGCGGTGACGATCGCGCCGTCGTCACGCCGCGCGGTCCCGGCGTGGGTGACGTGCAGGCCGCGCAGCCCGTCGTCGTTCAGGCCGGTGATGACGTCCCCCGACGCCGAGCGCTCCGGGTAGCCGGCGCCGGCGAGGACGAGCGTCACCGCCCAGGCGTCATCCCACTCGAGAACCGCGTTCCTGAGCCCGTCCGACCGCGTGGCGGCGAGCATGAGCGCCAGCAGGTCGCTGCGCAGGCGCGGCAGGACCGCCTGGGTCTCGGGGTCCCCGAAGCGGGCGTTGTACTCGATGACCTTGGGCCCGTCGGCGGTGAGCATCAGCCCCGCGTAGAGAACGCCGTGGAAGGGGGTGGCGCGCCGGCGCAGCTCGTCGACGATCGGCTGGTGCACGAGGGCGGCGATCCGCTGCGCCTCGGCCGCGTCGATGCCGACGACCGGCGAGTAGGAGCCCATGCCGCCGGTGTTCGAGCCCTCGTCTGCGTCGAAGATCCGCTTGTAGTCCTGCGCGGGGGCCAGCGGGACCGCGCGGACGCCGTCGCACAGGGCCAGCAGCGAGAGCTCCTCCCCCTCCAGGTGCTGCTCGATGACGACGCGCTCGCTGCCAAAGCGCTGGTCGACCAGGAAGGACTCCAGGGTGGCGCGGGCAGACGCCTCGTCGGGCGCGATGACGACGCCTTTGCCCGCGGCCAGGCCGTCGTACTTCAGGACCGTCGGATAGCCGGTGATCGCGGCCATGCCCTCCTCGACGGTCGCCGCCGACGTCCAGCGCGCGGTCGGCACCCCGGCAGCCTGCATGACCTCCTTGGCGTACGCCTTGGAGGCCTCAAGCCGCGCGGCGGCGGCGGACGGTCCGAACGCGGCGATCCCGGCGTCCGCCAGCGTGTCGACCAGGCCGGCGACGAGCGGCGCCTCGGGCCCGACGACGACGAGGTCGACGGCCTCCTCGCGGGCGGCGTCCACGAGCGCGCCGACGTCGCCCGCGGCGATGTCCAGCAACCGCGCGTCCGCCGCGATCCCGGGGTTTCCGGGCGCGCACAGCAGCTCGGGGGCCTGGGGGGAGTCACGGAGCGCTCGGACGATGGCATGCTCGCGGCCGCCGCCCCCGACGACGAGGACCTTCAAGGCGCTAATCGCGGTCGCCGAAGCGGTGGGCGCCGGATCGCCATGCCTGGCAAGGAGCGCGGACGAGGATAGGCCAGACTCGTCCGCAGCGACACCGCCAGGTGCGGCGAGACGATGCTCACAGCGAGGCGATGAACTCGTCGACGGGAATCGCGGAGAGCGTCTCGTAGCGGACGGTGCCGCGGGAGCCGAGCTCGAGCGAGACGCGGGCCATCGTCGCCTCGTCGGGGGCCTCGACGACGTTGATGAAGTCAAAGCGCCCGAGCGTCGCCCACTGCGCCTTGACGGACGCACCGAGCTGCTCGATCTCGCTGTTGACCTCGCGGATGCGCGCCGGGTTGTTCTTGATGGTCTGCACGCCCTCGGGGGTGAGGGTGGACAACATGACGTACATGGGCATGGCGATCTCCGATGGGGTCGACGGCGTCGGTGGA
>JBBSUL010000172.1:0-5776 GCA_038234375.1 Solirubrobacterales bacterium
AAGCTGCGCGGTCCGTACATGAAGAAGTCGATGCCGTTCGAGCCGTTCCGCACCCACACCCAGGGCGTGAACATCCAGATGCTCGACCGGCGCTTCGAGTCCGGCGCCGAGGTGACCCTGGAGGCGCTGGCGTCCTCGGGCCTGGCCAAGGCCAAGGACGTCCCGGTGAAGATCCTCGCCAAGGGTCAGATCACCAAGCCGCTGACCGTGCACGCGCACAAGTTCAGCGCCGCCGCCAAGGAGGCCATCGAGGCCGCCGGTGGTACTTGCACGGTTGTCGAGTGAGGGTGTTCTAGCGCGCGGACGCTGTCGCGTCCGCGGGTGGGACACCCCCTCCGCTCGGCGCCATTCGTCCCTCATTCCGCCGGAGCCGCTCCGGGGGGTGTCCCACGCCGCTCCGGCGACCCGCGGCGCCCCGGGTTGGGGCGGCCGGGTCGGAGCCTTGCGCTGGGCCCGTTAGCGCCGTTGCCCTGTGGTTCAGGGGCTTCGCCCCTTGTCCGGCAAATGGCTCGATCTGGGGCGAAGGCTTGACCGCGCAGGCTGACCCCGGACGGAACATCAGCGCACGGATTCGTGAGGGCTGGACGCCCGCCGGATAAGGCACGAGCGGCGCCACACGTCGGCCCGCCGCGGGCCGGTGAACGTGCGGGACCGCCCGCCGCCGGCCCCACACGCGCCGCGGCGGCGCTTCCGCGGAAGCGCCTCGGCCACGCGTGACGTCGACTGACAGCTGACGCAGGGATACAGCGCATGAGGTGTCAGCGGGCGCGTCCACCGATGAGCGGGAGCGGCGTGGGAGCCCCCCGGAGCGGCTCCGGCGGCGCGAGGGACGAGCAGAGCCGAGCGGAGGGGGTGTCCCACCCGCGGACGCGGACCACCCCGCCGGCACCCTGGACCCGCGGACCCAGCACCAGCCCGCATGGCGCATTCCTTACGGCGCCGCCCCGGTGGGGCCTTCGGGACCGGTGCGCCGCTACTCTCTGCTGCTGATGCTCACGACGATCCTCAGTGCCTTCACCGTCGCGGAGATCCGCAAGAAGCTCGCGTTCACCGCGGCGCTGCTCGCGCTCTACCGCGTCGGATCCCACGTCCCGGTCCCGGGGATCGACGTTGACGCGGTCAACCAGGTGCAGGAGCAGTTCGGCTCCGGCGGCGTGCTGAACCTCCTGAACGTGTTCAGCGGCGGCGGGCTGAGCCGGATCGCGATCTTCGCCCTGGGGATCATGCCGTACATCACCGCGTCGATCATTCTGCAGCTGCTGACGGTCGTGGTGCCGTCGCTGGAGAAGCTGCAGAAGGAGGGCGAGGTCGGGACGCAGCGCATCACGCAGTACACGCGCTACCTGACCGTCGGCCTGGCCTTCGCGCAGTCCATCGGCTACGTCTTCCTGTTCAAGAGCTTCTCGCCGAACGCGGGCACGCCGGTGATCCCCAGCTTCGACGCCCCGCACGTCTTCCTCATCGTGACCTCGCTGACCGCGGGCACGATCCTGCTCATGTGGATGGGCGAGCTCATCACCCAGCGCGGCATCGGAAACGGCATCTCGCTGATGATCTTCGCCTCGATCGTCTCGGGTCTGCCGAACGGCCTGCAGGCGTGGTGGACGAACCCCGACCAGGTCTTCCGGGTCATGATGCCCTTCATCGCGCTAGGCGTGATCGCGGCGATCGTCTTCATCCAGGAGGGCCAGCGGCGGATCCCGGTGCAGTACGCCAAACGCGTCATCGGCCGGCGGATGAGCGCCGGGGGGCAGACCTACCTGCCGCTGCGCGTGAACATGGCCGGCGTCATCCCCGTCATCTTCGCCGCCTCCATCATGGCCTTTCCGCCCACCGTCGGCCAGCTCATCCAGCAGCCCTGGGCCCAGGACGTTGCCAACTTCTTCAGCCCCAGCAAGGCGCCGTACATCGTCGGCGAGTCGATCATGATCATCGTCTTCACCTACTTCTACACGGCGGTCACGTTCAACCCCGTCGACCAGGCCGACAACCTGAAGAAGTACGGCGGCTTCATCCCCGGGGTCAGACCGGGCCGGCCGACCGCCGAGTTCCTGGACCGGGTGCTCGCCCGCCTGACCTTCCCCGGCGCGCTGTACCTGGCCTCGGTCGCGGCCTTCCCGACGATCCTCATCAACTCCACGCAGGCCAACTTCTTCTTCGGCGGCACGTCGCTGCTGATCGTCGTCGGCGTGGCGCTGGACACGATGAAGCAGCTCGAGGCCCAGCTGATGATGCGCAACTACGAAGGCTTCCTGAAGTGACCGTCCGGTGAACAAGCGCAAGTTCGCGACCCGCGACCCGCGGCGCGTTGGAGCTGTGATGAACCCGCTCCGCGCCTTCGCCCTGACCGCTGCGACCGTGGTCGCGCTGGCCGCGGCGGGACCCAGCCCGGCGACCGCGGCCCCGCCGCCGATCGGCCACGTCTGGGTCATCGTCCTGGAGAACACGTCGTACGCGGAGTCCTTCGGCCCCGACGCCAAGGCCCCGTACTTCTCGCGCGACCTGCCCGCCCAGGGGGCGCTGCTGTCCCAGTACTACGGGGTGACGCACTTCTCCCTGGGCAACTACATCGCGATGTTCTCCGGCCAGCCGTCGAACCTGGAGACGCAGACCGACTGCCTGAACTACTCGAACTTCATCGGCGGGGTGGACGTGGGCGACGGGGTCCTGGCCGGCGTCGGCTGCGTCTATCCGCCGTCGACCCGGACGCTCGCCGACCAGTTGCGCGACAAGGGCCTGACGAGCAAGGGGTACATGCAGGACATGGCCAGCGGCCCGGGCAGCGGGTCGGGGAACGACACCTGCCGCCACCCGACGGTGGGCGGCGCCGACGGGACGCAGACTGCGAAGGTCGGCGACCAGTACGCCACACGCCACAACCCGTACATGTACTTCCACTCGCAGATCGACGACCAGGCCCGCTGCGACCGGGAGGTCGTCGACCTCGCGCGCCTGACCGCGGATCTCAAAACCGCGGCGACGACGCCGAGCTTCTCGTTCATCACCCCGAACCTGTGCGACGACGGCCACGACGAGCCGACCTGCGTGGACGGGCGCCCCGGCGGCCTGGTCGCCGCCGACGCCTTCCTGCAGCGGACGGTCCCGGGCATCATCGCCTCGCCCGCCTTCCAGAAGGACGGGCTGATCCTCGTCACCTTCGACGAGGCCGAGGCCGCCGGCAAGGGAGCGGACTCGGACTCGTGCTGCCACCAGCCCACGGGCCCCAACACGCCGAGCCCGGGCGGACTGCTGACCCCCGGCCCGGGCGGCGGGCGCATCGGCGCGATCGCCCTGTCGCCGTACATCACCCCCGGCACGACGAGCACCGTCCCCTACAACCACTACGCGTTCCTGCGCTCGATGGAGGACACGTTCGGGATCGCCGAGCACCTGGGCTACGCCAATCAGTTCGGCCTGGCCGCCTTCGGGGACGACGTGTACTCAAACCGCGCCGGGACGACGAAGCTCCCGCTCGCGGGCAGGACCCCGCCCGCGCAGACCGGGCCGGTCAGCCCGCCGTGCACGAGCACCCGGATCCGCGGCCGGAAGGGCCGCACCCTGCGCCGCGGGGACCTCATCAAGGCGGTGACCATCACCGACCCCGTCGACGGCCGGCGCACCGTGCAGGTCACGATGGCCCACGGCGCGCGGTTGACCGTCCGTCAGCAGGTCGGCAAGCGCACGCGAACGGTCCGCTCCCGCGCGCGGGTGCGTGCCTGCCGCCAGTACCGCTACCGGCTGCCGAGCCGCAGCCAGGGCAAGCTGAGGCTCACCGCCAGCCTCCCGTCCGGCGTCGAGCGGCGGACGACCACCTACCGCTGAGAGACCCGCCGCCCCACCGCCCAGGGTCGCGGGGCACCGCCGGAGCAGCCCCGGCGCGCGCTTCGCTGTAGGGTCCCGGCGACCGTGTCTGAGCTGAATCTCATCCTCCTGGGGCCCCCGGGCGCCGGGAAGGGAACGCAGGCCGAGCGCCTGACGCAGGACTTCCCCCTGGCCTACATCGCGACCGGCGCCATGCTGCGCACGGCGGTGGCCGAGGGGACCGAGCTGGGCACGAAGGCCAAGAGCTACATGGACGCCGGGGGCCTCGTGCCCGACGAGATCATCATCGGCGTGGCCCTGGAGCGGGTCGAGGCCGACGACGCCCGCGACGGTTTCCTGCTGGACGGCTTCCCCCGCACCGTCGGCCAGGCCGACGCGCTGGAGAACGAGATGCACCAGCTCGGGCGGTCGATGACCGCGGCGCTGCTCATCGAGGTGCCCGACGAGGACATCGTGCGCCGGATCTCCGGCCGGCGCATGTCAAAGAACGGCCGGGTCTACCACGTCGAGTTCGACCCGCCCAAGCACGAGGGCCGCTGCGACGTGGACGGGTCCGCGCTCTACCAGCGCGACGACGATGAGGCAGAGGTCGTCCAGGAGCGCCTGGACCAGTACCACGGGCTGACCACGCCGCTCATCGCCTACTACGAGAAGCGGGGCCTGCTGCGGCGCTTCGACGGGACGCGTTCGCCGACGGAGGTCCACGACCACATCCGGGCGACCGTCGCGACGCTGCGCCTCGAGGACGCGCTGTAGCCTCGACGGGCAAGGATGTCGGCGCCGTGATCATTCGCAAGTCCCCGCTCCAGATCGAGAAGATGGCCGCCGCGGGGGCCATCCACACGCGCACGATGAAGCTCGTTGCCGGCAAGGTCCGCGAGGGCGTGAGCACCGCCGAACTGGACGCCGCGGCCGAGACGTACATCCGCTCCCAGGGCGCGGTCCCGACGTTCAAGGGCTTTCGCGGCTTCACCGGCTCCATCTGCGCTTCGCCGAACTCGATGGTCGTCCACGGGATCCCCGGTCCCTACCGCCTGCAGCGGGCGGACATCATCTCGATCGACATCGGCGTGACCCACGATGGCTGGGTCGCCGACGGAGCCGTCACGTTCCCGGTGGGGCCGGTCTCACCGGTCGCCCAGAAGCTGCTGGACACGACGCGGGCCTCGTTGATGGCCGCCGTCGAGGCCTGCCGGGTGGGTAACCGCCTCGGCGACGTGTCCAACGCCGTGCAGACCGTGGTCGAGGACGAAGGGCTGAGCATCGTGCGCTCGCTCGTGGGTCACGGGGTCGGCCGGTCGATGCACGAGGATCCGCAGATCCCCAACTACGGCGAGCGCGGACGCGGGCCCCTGCTGGAGGCGGGCATGGTCCTCGCCGTCGAGCCGATGGTCAACGCCGGCCGCCATCTCGTGCGCATGGGCGACGACGGCTGGGCGATCTACTCGCAGGACGGCTCGCTGGCCGCACACTTCGAGTTCACCATCGCCGTGACCGAGGACGGCCCCCGGATCCTCACCCCGTGGCACGAGGTCCTCGATGCCGTGGGGGCGCCCGTCTGACCGCCCGCCCACCCCCGCCCGCCCTCGCCGGACGCCGTGGGCGTACGGCGTCGCCGGGTGGCGTTTTGCTATCTTCACCAGCCCGTGCGCGCTTGGGCCGTCAGCCTTGCGTGCACGCCTCCGCGACTGGTAGCGGCGGCCTGCAGCGGCAGCCAGAGCCAGACTCGCCGGAATAACCGAAAGGGATCATGAAAGTACGACCGTCGGTCAAGCCGATGTGCGAGAAGTGCAAGATCATCCGCCGTCACGGCCGGGTCCTCGTGATCTGCTCGAACCCGCGTCACAAGCAGCGCCAGGGGTAATCCACGCATGGCACGAATCTCCGGGGTCAACATCCCCCTCAACAAGCGCGTCGAGGTCGGCCTGACCTACGTCTACGGCATCGGCCGCTC
>JBBSUL010000173.1:0-5529 GCA_038234375.1 Solirubrobacterales bacterium
AGCAGCGCGGGGTCCAGGATGTCGGGCCGGTTGGTGGCCGCGATCATGATGATGTTGTCTTTGGACTCGAAGCCGTCCATCTCGACGAGCAACTGGTTGAGCGTCTGCTCGCGCTCGTCGTGGCCACCGCCCATGCCGGCGCCGCGGTGGCGGCCGACGGCGTCGATCTCGTCCATGAAGATGATGCACGGCGAGTTCGGCTTGGCCTGCTCGACCAGGTCACGCACGCGCGAGGCGCCCACCCCGACGAACATCTCGACGAAGTCCGAGCCGGCGATCGAGAAGAACGGCACCCCGGCCTCGCCGGCGACCGCCCGCGCGAGCAGCGTCTTGCCGGTGCCCGGAGGCCCATAGAGCAGCACGCCCTTGGGGATGCGGGCGCCGAGGGCCTGAAACTTCTTGGGGTTCTCGAGGAACTCCTTGATCTCGTGCAGCTCCTCGACGGCCTCGTCGACCCCGGCGACGTCGCGGAAGCTGATCTTCGGCGAGTCGACGCTCAGGCGCTTGGCCTTGGACTTGCCGAAGGACATGACCTTCGAGCCGCCACCCTGCATCTGGTTCATGAGGAAGATCCAGAACCCGATGAAGATGAGGAAGGGCAGGACGTAGGTCAGCAGCGAGAGCAGGCCGTTGGTCTTGCGGCCCTCGATGTTGTAGTCCTGGATCTTGCCCTGGGTCTTCAGCGCCTGCAGCTTGTCCTGCAGCCCCGCCGCGCCCTCGTCGGTGAAGCCGACCTCGTACGTCTCACCGGTCTTCGGCTTGACGTCGATGGTGTTGTTCTTCGTCTTCAGCGTGACGGTCTTGACGTCCCCGGCGTTGACCTGTGTGACGAAGTCGCCGTACGTCTGCTTCGGCGCGTCGGAGCTCGGCGAGATCAACTTCTGGGCGAAGAACGCAAGCACGACCACGATCAGGATCGGGAAGGCGGCGCTTTTGAAGAAGCGGCTCATGAAGAGGTCCAAGCGTAGCAGGGGGATTTATGGCAAAAGCGCGGCGACGTACGGCAGGTTCCGGTACCGCTCGGCGTGGTCCAGGCCGTAGCCGATGGCGAAGCGATCGGGGATCTCGAAGCCCACGTAGCGCGGTTCGAGGTCGACCTTGCGGCGGTCGGGCTTGGTCAGCAGGGCGCACACCTCCAGCGACCGCGGGTCCCGCGCCCCGAGGTTGCGCAGCAGGTACTGCAACGTCAGCCCGGAGTCCACGATGTCCTCCACGATCAGCACGTCCACCATGTCGATCGGCCGGTCCAGGTCCTTGAGGATCCTCACCACGCCGCTGGAATCCGTGGCCGACCCGTACGACGACACGGCCATGAAGTCGACCTCGCACGGGACGGTGATCGTCCGCATGAGGTCGGCGAGGAAGAACACGGCGCCCTTGAGGACGCACACGAGCAGCAGGTCGCGGCCCTCGTAGTCGGCGGAGATCTGCTCGCCCAGCTCCCGGACGCGGCGCTTGAGGTCGTCGGCCTGGACGAGGATCTCGTCGATCACGGGGTCACTCATGTCCGCGCCCACCGTACCGACCGCCTCACCCGGGCGAGCCGGGGGCCCCGCCGGCCCGCAGATCGTCCAGCAGCGCGCTGGCCCCGAAGCGGAACACGAGGGGCGAGACCCAGGCCGGACCGAGCGTCGCCTCCGCCAGGTCGACGTAGTCCTGGGCCTGCGTGCGAGTGCGGACGCCGCCGGAGACCTTGACGCCGCCGGCCCCGTGATCGCGCACGGCCTCCAACAGGACGCGTACCGACGCCGGGTCCGCGCCGGGTCCGCGCCTGCCGGTCGACGTCTTGACGAACGCGGCGCCGGCCGCCAACGCCGCGTCGGCCATCGCCCGGGTCGCGCCGGCGTCCGGGTGGGACCCGGTCTCCAGGATGACCTTCAGGTGCCCCGGGCACTCGGCGGCGCAGACCCCCACCAGCCGGTGCACAGCCTCAGTGTCCCCGGCCAGGTGCGCCCGCCACGGGGCGACCACGTCGACCTCGTCGGCTCCCTCGTCGACCAGCGCCGCCGTGGCCCGGGCGGCGCCGTCGGCGTCGTCGGCCCCGTCCGGGAAGTTCGCGACCGCGGCGACCCGGACGCCGGTGCCGTCCAGGGCCTCGGCGGCCAGACCGACGAATGCCGGCAACACGCACACGGCGGCCACGGGGACCGGGACGGCGAGTGCGCGAACGCACAGGGCGTCAATGGTCGCGGCGGTGTCCTCGTCGCCGAGGCTCGTGAGGTCCAGCAGGCTGATCAGGTCAGGCATTCTCGCTCCTCAGGCCGGGCAGGGCCGCCAGCAGGAGGCGGTGCAGGTCGCCGGCGGCCCCACGGGCTTCGGCGAGCGTCTGGGCGTGCGTCGGCGGCTTCTCACCGAGCCCTTCGGCGAGGTTCGTGAGGACCGAGACCGCTCCCACGCGCAGGCCGGCCTGGCGGGCGACGATGACCTCCGGCACCGTGGACATGCCCACGGCGTCGGCCCCGAGCGTGCGGAAGGCCCGGATCTCGGCTCCGGTCTCGAACGACGGCCCCCGCACGGCGAGGTACACGCCCTCCGACACCGCGACGCGGACCCGCTCGGCCGCGGCCCGCAGTGCCGCCCGGACGGCGGGATCGTAGGCACCGCCCATCCCGACGAACGGCGAGGGGCCCGTGGCGTCCTGGGGGCCGCCGAGCGGGTCGACGCCCATGAGGTTGATGTGGTCGGTCACGAGCATGAGCGACCCGGGTCCGTGCTCGGCCCGCAGTGATCCCGCCGCGTTGGTCAGCAGCACGGTGTGGGCGCCGAGCGCGGCGGCCGTGCGCACCGGTGCCCCGAGCTGGGCGCCGGTCGCACCCTCGTACACGTGCGCGCGGCCCTGCAGGAGGAGGACCCGCACCCCGCCCAGCGTCCCGAGCACGAGCCGGCCCGCGTGCCCGGGGACGGTGGTCGCCGGAAAGTCCGGCAGCTCGGCGTAGGGGACGACGACCGCCTCCGTCGCATGGTCGGCGAGCCCGCCGAGGCCGGACCCGAGCACGACGGCGACCTCGGCGGCGGCGCGGTGCTCGAAGCGCTCGCGCAGAAGGGCGGCGGCACGGGTCATCCGCCGCGACGCTACCGGGCGCCTACGCTCCGTTGCGTGCCCGCCTCCCCCCAGGCCCCGCCACCCACGGCGACCGTCGTTCTGCTCGACCTCGACGGGACGCTGGTGGACTCACGCCCGGGCATCGTGACGGCGATGAACGCGACGTTCCGGGCGCTCGGCCTGGCGGAACGCTCCCCAGAGGCGAGCCACGCGGGGATCGGCCCGCCGGCGCACGAGACGTTCGCCGCCGCGCTCGGCCTCGCGGCCGACGACCCCGCCCTGGACGACGTCGTCGCCGCCTACCGCGCGCGGTACCGGGAGGGGATGCTGGCCGGCACACGGGTCTACGACGGCCTCCCCGCCGCGCTCGACGCCCTGCGCGACGCGGGGCATCCGCTGGCGGTCGCGACGTCCAAGGCCGGCGCGATCGCCGCCGAGCTCCTCGCTGGGCTGGGTCTCGCACACCGCCTGCAGGCGGTGTGCGGCCCGGGCCCGACGGCCCGGGACGACAAGGCCACGACGATCGCGCAGGCCCTGGCCGCCCTCGGTCACCCGGCGCGAGCGGTCATGGTCGGCGACCGTCACCACGACATCGACGGCGCCCACGCCCACGGGCTGACCACCGTCGGCGTGCTCTGGGGCCTGGGGACCGAAGCGGAGCTGCGCGACGCGGGTGCGGACCTGCTGTGCGCGCACCCGCGTGAGCTGGCGGCGTGCGTGGCCCGCCTGGCCGCCTGAGCCACCGGCGCGCAGCACCAGGGGGGACGGTGGGTCGGTCCCGAGCGCGGCTCATCCGTCGCCGGACGCTCGAGGGCGCAGCGCGTCGCGCAGCTGCACGTCGAGGGCGACGACGAGCACCTCGATCCGCCAGGTCCGCAGCGCCTCGGCCAGCCAGCTGGCGCCGGCCAGTTGCCCGGCGCCGACCGGGTCGGCGAACGCGATGACCAGGCGTGCCGCCGCGAAGGTGCGACCGAGCGTGGCCAGCTTCAGCGCGTCGCGCGCGACCTTGTCCAGCTGCGGCCCCTTCAGCCGTCCCTGGCGCGCGAAGACCTCCACGAAGGTCGACTGGCCCGCGTCGACGCCGTCCACATCGACGCTCGCCCCGCCGGGCAGCACGAGCGACATGGGCTCCAGCTCCACGCCGAGCGCGTCCGCGGCCCCCGCGAGGATCTGCGCCTCGGCGGCGCGCTGCAGCTGCGGTCCGGCGGGCACGTTCATCCCCGTGACCGTACCCGCGGGCGATCAGCGCGGGGGTGTCCGGCCGAAGCGCAGCACGCCTTCACGCACCAGCGCCCGCGCACCGTCACCGACGTCCAGCGCGCCATCGTCGCCCAGCTCGAGGATCTCCGGCAGCCGCCCGGCCGCCCGCGGGCACGGCCGGCGGGCGATCGCCCCTTCGGCAAGCTCCCGGACCACCAGCCGCGCGAGCGCGATCGGTAGCCGCGCGAGCTGCTCGACGAGGATGTGGTCGCGCCCGGCCAGCGCCGTCTGGACCACCGTGTCCAGCACCTGCGCCTCGTCGCGCAGCAGCTCCGCGGTCCGCAGGACGTTGGCGCCCGCCCGGCCGTCGACGGCCTCCAGCGCCGGGACCAGCCCGTGGCGCACGCGCCCGCGCGCGTAGGCGGCCGTCCCGTTCGTCGCGTCCTCACGCCAGGCCAGGCCGCGGGCCGCGCAGTGCGCGGCGGTCTGCTCGCGCGTGACGTCCAGCAGCGGGCGCACGAGCAGGCCGCTGCGCGGCGCCATGCCCAGCAGCGCCCGGCGACCCGGGGAGGTGGCCAGGCGGTAGAGGACGGTCTCGACCTGGTCGGTCGCGGTGTGGCCGGCGGCGAGCGTGGCCCCGCAGGCGGCCGCGGCGGACACCCCCGCCGCGTAGCGCACGTCGCGGGCCCAGGCCTGCAGGTTGCCGCCAGCGTCCGCCGGACGGTGGGCGCGCTCCACCGTCAGGGCGACCTCCAGGCGCTCGCACAGCGCGGCGCAGTGCGCCTCGTCGGCGCCCGCCTGCTCACGCAGGCCGTAGTTGACGTGCAGCGCGCGCACGACGTCGCGGCCGGCCAGGGCGACCGCCACGTCGAGGAGGCAGACGGAGTCCCGGCCCCCGCTGAGCAGGACGATCACCGCCCCCCCGTCCGGGAGCAGGCCTGTCGCGCGGGCCTGCGCGACCACGCCCGCGGATGCGTCCGGCTCCATGCCGGCCAGTGTAGGCGGGCCTACTCGTCGCCGAGCATGGCCAGGAACAGCTCGGTGGCGTCCGTGAAGCCCTTCAGGCGCACCTCGCCGATGCGCTCGAACTCGAGGGTGGGACCGGCGGCGTCGACGATCGGGCGCGTGACGACGACCTCGCCGCCGGCCGACCGCGCGGCCACGCGGGCGGCGAGGTTGACGGCCCGCCCGTAGTAGTCGCCGTCGCGGTACATCGTCTCGCCGTAGTGCACGCCGATGCGCGGCAGCGGCCGCTCGGTCATGAGCTGCTGGAAACCGACCGCCCA
>JBBSUL010000174.1:0-5475 GCA_038234375.1 Solirubrobacterales bacterium
AAGCTCGTCCCGCAGCGCGGATGCAGGCGCGAGAAGGTCTGCGCGTTCTCGGGGGTGAGCGGCAGGCCGGCCTCGTAACAGGAGATCGTCTTGTGCTCGGCGCCGTGATACTCGAACAGGCGCCGCAGGTCGCGCAGGCGCGAGACGAGCACGAGGTAGCCGAGGAAGATCATGCTGCGCAGCACCCCCTCGACCATCCAGAACAGCACGGCCGACCCGAGCTGGTCCTTGATCAGGGACGTCAGCGTCACCGGGACGACGAAGAACAGGAAGACCGACAGCGACAGGCCGAGGATGATCGTCAGCACCCACATCGGCCCCGAGATCTCCTCATCGCGCTCGCCGACCTGCGCGTTGACGCTCGTGTTCAGGGCGCGAAAGCCGATGCCCAGCGACTCCCCGAGGGCGATGACGCCCCGCAGGACGGGGATGCGCAGGAGCTTCTTGCGTGTGAGCACCGACTCGAGTGGGTGCGTCTGCACGCAGATCTCGCCGAGGGCGGCCTGCTCGGGATCGGGCTTCTCGCCGCGCTTGACGGCGGCCAGCTGCTCGGCGGACGGCAGCCGGACGGCCACCGCCCAGGCGCTGACCCCGCGCATCATCACGCCCTCGAGCACCGCCTGGCCGCCGACGGGCTGGTCGCGACCGGCCACCGGAGGCGCGGACGGGGTGAGGGGTTGAGGCGTTCCGCCGGCGTCCGTGTCGGCGTCGGCGGTCATGGCTGCAGCGGCTAGGAGCCGGCGGCTGAGCGCTTGGCCGCGCGGCGGCGGAAGCGGTCGACACGGCCACCGGTGTCCACCAGCTTCTGCTTGCCCGTGTAGAACGGGTGGCAGTTGGAGCAGATCTCCACGCTGATCGCGTCGGTCGTCGAGCGGGTGTCGAACTCGTTGCCGCAGGTGCAGCGAACGTGCGCCGTGGTGTACTCGGGGTGGATCTCGGTCTTCATGGTCCCCTACAAGATAGCGGCGGGCCGCCGCTAGCCGCGGACGGCCGGTGGAGTCGGCGGCGCTAGGCTTCGGCCCATGCCTGCCAAGCTCTACGTCGTCCACGGATCGCACCCGTGCAATACGGTCGCCAAGGCCCTGGAGATGAAGGGGATCGCCTTTAAGAAGGTCGAGATCCCGCCCCCCGGCCACGTCGGGGTGATGAAGGCCCTGTTCGGCGAGCGCACCGTCCCGGGGATCAAGCTCGAGGACGGCCGCAAGCTGCAGGGGTCCCGCGCCATCCTCGCCGAGCTCGAGCGCCTCGTGCCCGAGCCCGCGCTGCTGCCCGCCGACCCGGCAGCCGCCGAGCGCGTCTTGGAGGCCGAGCGCTGGGGCGACGAGACCCTCCAGCCGGTGGCGCGCCGGCTGCTGTGGCCGACGCTCAAGGCGAACCCGTCCGCCGCGCCGTCCTTCGGCGAGGGAGGCCAGTTGCCGCTGCCCGGCGTCGCGCTGAAGACGATGATGCCGCTCATCTCTCGCATCGAGATCGCCATGAACAAGGCCGACCCGGCGGCGGTCTCCGCCGACTACCGGGCGCTCCCGGGGTACCTGGACCGCATCGACGCGTGGATCGCCGACGGGACCCTCGGCGGCGACACGCCCAACCGGGCGGACCTGCAGATCGCCCCGTCGCTGTCCCTGCTCATGACCATGCAGGACCTCCGCGACCGCATCGCGCCGCGGCCCTGCGGGCAGCTCGCCGACCGCCTGTTCACCGTCGGCGGGCATATTCCCGCGGGCGCCATCGCCCCGGAGCTGCTGCCCGCCTGACCCGGCGATCACCCGACGCGCAGCGGCGGACCCGCGGCGCGCACGCCCTCCCCGAGTGGCAGCGCGGCCAGCACATCGCGCAGCCGGGTGCCGTCGGGGGTCATGAGGTCCGGGTCCAGCTCCACGAGCGGGATGAGGACGAAGCGTCGGGAGGTGGCCTCGGCATGGGGCAGCGTCAGGCGCGCGGAGCGGTGCTCCGCGTCGCCGAGCAGGAGCAGGTCGACGTCGATCGGACGCGGGCCGTGCCGGACGCCCCCCTGGTCACGGCCGCGATTACGCTCGACGGCCTTGCACGCGTCCAGCAGCGCCTCGGGGTCCAGCGCGGTGCGGATCCGCACGCACGCGTTGAGGAAGTCGGCCTGGTCGGGGACCTCCCCCACCGGGTCGGTGTCGTAGGTCGACGACGCCGCGAGCACCTGCACGCCGTGGGCGGGCAGGGCGTCGACGGCGCCCTGCAGGTGCGCGCGCCGGTCGCCGACGTTGGAGCCCAGGCCCAGGTAGCCGGTCCGCTCGGTGCTCATCCGCCCATCGCGACGTCGCGCAGCAGGTGCAGCTGGCGGCTCTGGGCCAGCAGGGTGCCGTCGGGCGCCCACACCCAGCCGTCCTCCTCGGCGTAGCCGTCGGCGGCGGTCAGCGAGCGGAAGCGCGCCAGCAGCTGCGTGTCGGCGGGAAGGGCACGGGCGGCGGCGGGTGCGCGGAAGTGGACGGTCAGCTCGACCGTCGGCGCCATCGCCGGGTAGGTCAGGCGGGCGAAGACGGCCGGCAGCCAGGCGTCGACCATCAGCGCGAGCAGCGGCGCGTCGACGGGGGCGGGCTCGCGCAGGCGCAGCCAGCCGCCGGTGTCGGCCGCGGGCGCGCCACTGAACGCGGGGCCGCCGATGGCCCGGCGGACCTCCAGGCGGCGGGAGATGGGTGGGAAGCGGGGATCGTCACGGGTCGGCTTGAGGCCCTCGGCCGGGGGCACGTCGGGCGGCGGGTCGGCGTAGTCCGCCGCGGCGGCGAACGGGAGGCCGAACGCCGCCGTGGCCAGCACGCAGGTCCGGTCAGCTTGCTCCAGCCGGGCGGTCAGCGTCGACATCGAGCGGCCGCTGCGCTCGAGCGTCACCGCCACGCTCACGGGTCCGGGCTGCGGCGCACGCAGGTAGTGCAGGTTGACCGACCGGGCCTCGCGGGCGCCGTCGCCGACCTCGGCGAGCATCGCCCGCAGCACGATCGCCGCGAGGTACCCGCCGTTCGGCCCGGTGGGGGCCGACCAGTCCCAGGCGCAGACGGCTTCATACCGGCCGGCACCGGCGGCGGTCACCGCCGTGTCGCGGGTGAACGCGGCCTCGGCGTGCGTGTCGTGAGGCATCACTGTTGGGGGCTAGCCGCGGGTCTGCCGCCACACCTCGACCGACACCTCGGCCACCGGCAGGGCGATCGGCGGCTCGGGCTTGGAGGCCTTGACCCAGACCTCTTCGGCGGCGAAGTCGGCGAGCAGGCGGTCGGCGACGGCCGAGCACAGGCGCTCCAACGTCTTGTAGGAGCGCTGCTGGGCCACGAGGGCGACGACGTTGCAGACCTCGCCGTAGTCCACGGTGTCCTGGACGAGGTCGGTGACGGTGGCGTCGCACTCCCCGACCTCCAGCCGCAGGTCGAGCACGAGGCGCTGGCCGATCTCGCGCTCGGCGGCGCTGACCCCGTGGTGGGTGTAGAGCGAGAGGCCGCTGACCTCGATCGTGACCTCGGTCTGGGCGGTCTGGTCCTCGTCGAAGGCGTCGCCGTCGAGATCGTCGTCCTCGATGTCGTCGTCGTCCGGATCGAGGTCAGGCGGCATGGGCGCGCAACGTAGCAGCCGCGACGAGCAGCGCATCGCGTGCCGGGGCCACGTCGTGGACGCGAAACACGCGGGCGCCGGAAGCGTAGGCGAGCACCACGGTCGCCAGCGTCGCGGCCACGCGATCGGTGGGTTCACGGTGGCCGACGATGCGCCCGAGGAAGCCCTTGCGCGAGGTGCCGATGACGACGGGGAAGCCGAGCGTGGTCAGCTCGTCCAGCCGGGCCAGCAGCTGGAGGTTGTGCTCCAGCGTCTTGCCGAACCCGATGCCCGGGTCGACCTGGATCCGGGCCTCGTCGACGCCCGCCGCGACCGCGACAGCGACACG
Organism: Solirubrobacterales bacterium; assembly: GCA_038234375.1. GTDB lineage: Bacteria > Actinomycetota > Thermoleophilia > Solirubrobacterales > Solirubrobacteraceae > Paraconexibacter. Next base: position 3,899 of record JBBSUL010000174.1, read on the forward strand.
CTCCTCCAGGAACGCGCACACATCGTTGACGACATCCGCGTAGCGCGGATCGTCCTGCATGGTCCGGGGCTCACCCTGCATGTGCATGAGGCAGCAGTCGCATCTGCGCTCGGCGATCAGCCCGGCCATCTCGGGGTCGCCGCGCAGAGCGGTCACGTCATTGACGTACGTGGCCCCCGCGTCCAGCGCCGCCGCCGCCACGGAAGCCTTGGCCGTATCGATCGACACGCGCGCCCCAGCCGCGGCCAGGGCGGCCACGACCGGCAACACCCGCTCAAGCTCCTCGTCGGCACCGACCGGCTGCGCCCCCGGCCGCGTGGACTCACCGCCGACGTCCAGAAGATCCGCACCCTCGCCCATCATCGCCAGCCCGTGCGCCACGGCGGCCTCCGGGTCCAGCCAGCGCCCACCGTCCGAGAACGAGTCCGGGGTGACGTTGACGACCCCCATGACCTCAAAGTCCGGCATCGACCACGAGCCTACGCGCTCCGACGCCGATCCTGCCCACCCAGCGCCGGGCACGACCAGCGTCGCCCATGGAGCCAGCCTGGCACGTCCGCGGGTTCCGTCGCGCGGGCCGGCGAGACGTGCGGGGAACCTGACTGCTGCCACACAGCACCGATCCTCCACGCAGCCGACTCGGCCGCCCAGTGCCGGGACGCGTGGAACCTGACTGCTGCCAGAGAGCATCAAGCCTCCACGCACCCGACCGACCCCGCCCCGCACCCACGCCCGACGCCCGACGCCCGACGCCCGACGCGTATCCTGCCCTTCCACAGGTGGGCACGACCAGTGTTCGACCCGCCTGCGCCTGAAGCCTCCGCCCGACGGTGCTCGTGCGGGAGCGGCTCGGGATGCACCCCGGAGCGGCTCCCCTCGTGCGGCAGGTTGTGCGTGACCGAGCCGCCAGGCGAGCGTAGCGCAGAACCTGCGACGCGAAGCGAGCCCCTGGGCGAGCTTCGCGCGCGGTGCGGAGCGGAGGGGTGCGTCCCGACCGCGGACGCGGAGCAGGCGCCCGGACCTGACGTCTACGCCGCCAACGGCTCAGGCCAGCTCAGGCTTCTCCGGATACTCCAGCCCCCGCGCCTCGGCCCCGGCCAGGCCGGGACGCGGCAACGCGCGGGGCGCTTCGCGACCGACGCGGTCGGCCGCGGTGGGCGGCGCGGGCGGCAGGCCCGCGGCGGCCTCGGCGTCCGCCGCGGCGAACACCTCCTTCTCGGACTTGCCGTCCAGCAGCGCGAGGAACTCGGGGGCCTCGATCGTCTCGCGGCGCAGCAGGATCTCGGAGATCGTGGTCAGCGACTCGCGGTGCTCGTTGAGCAGGTCCTTGGCGCACTGGTGGGCGGACTCGACGAGACGGCGGATCTCCTCGTCGATGTCGCGGGCGATCTCGTCGGAGTAGTCGGGCTCGGTCTGAAACTCACGGCCGAGGAACGGCTGGCCGTGGTCGTGGCCGAACACGCGCAGGCCCAGCTTGTCGCTCATGCCGAAGCGCATGACCATCTGCTTGGCCGTCGAGGTGACCTTCTCCAGGTCGTTGGAGGCGCCGGTGGTGATCTCGCCGAACACGATCTCCT
>JBBSUL010000175.1:0-5327 GCA_038234375.1 Solirubrobacterales bacterium
GGGGCCCCCCCCCCCCCGTCCGCGGCGCCCGCCCCGGCGCGCCCCGCGGGCGCCGGGGGGGGGGGGTGCCCCCCCACCCCGCCCTGCCCGCCCCGGCAATCAGCGTTCGCCCGGGGTCTTGGTCGGATACAGCGTCACCGGCATCGACAGGTCCAGCGCGGTGGAGATGATCCGGTTCTGCTCGGTGTTGTGCGCGGCGGGGTAGCCCTCGCCCGGGGAGGCGCGCTCGGGCCGGCCGACGTAGCCGAAGGCGATGTGCTCGGGGAGGATCTGCATGAGGCGCGGGAACATGTGCGCGCGGGCGCCCATGTTGCGCGGCTCCTCCTGCACCCACACGACCTCCTCGAGGTTCGGGTAGGTGCCGATGAGCTGCTTGATCTGCCCCTCGGGGAACGGGTACAGCAGCTCGACGCGGCCGATGGCCACGCCCTCGTTGTCCTCGCGGTCGGGGTGGCCGACGAGGTCGTAGTAGATCTTGCCGGTGCACAGGGCCAGGCGGGTGACCTTCTCGACCGGGACGCGCGGCTCGCCGAGGACCGGGAAGAACTGGGTCTCGGACAGGTGCTCGATGCGGTTGGTCGCCTGCGGCAGCCTCAGCAGCGACTTGGGCTGCATGATGATCAGCGGCCGCTGCTTGGCCACGCGGGCCTGGCGGCGCAGCAGGTGGAAGTACTGCGCGGGCGTGGTGACGTTGGCCACGCGGATGTTGCCCTCGGCGGCCAGGGTGAGGAAGCGCTCCAGGCGGGCGGAGGAGTGCTCCGGGCCCGAGCCCTCGTAGCCGTGGGGCAGCAGTAGCGTCAGCCGTGAGGACTGGCCCCACTTGGCCAGGCCGGACACGATGAACTGGTCGATGATGACCTGCGCCCCGTTGGCGAAGTCGCCGAACTGGGCCTCCCAGATCACCAGGGTCTCCGGCGCCTCCTGCGAGTAGCCGTACTCGAAGCCCAGGCACGCGGTCTCGCTCAGCGGCGAGTTGTGCAGCTCGAACGGGGCCAGCGCCCCCGGCAACGACTGGATCGGGCTGATCGCCTGCCCGTTCTTGGCGTCGTGCAGGACGAGGTGGCGGTGGCTGAACGTGCCGCGCTGGACGTCCTGGCCGGTCATGCGGATCGGGATGCCCTCGGTGAGCAGCGACCCGAAGGCCAGGGCCTCCGCGTGCGCCCAGTCGATGCCGCCGTCCGCTCCGACCGCGTCGCGCCGGCGCTTGAGCTGCTTGACGAGCTTGGGGTGGACGGTGAACGCCTCGGGCGTGCTGAGCAGCTCGTCGTTGAGCGACAGCAGCCGCTCGGACGAGACCGCCGTCTTGACCTCGGGGGACGGCGTGCGGTCCAGCGTGTACTCGCCGGTCTGCTCCGTCGGCGGCGCGCCCGCGTCGGCGGCCGCCTTGATCTGCTCCTTGAGGCCGGAGTGCAGCTCGGTCAGCTCGTCCCAGATCGCGGTGCGGGACTGCTGCACCTCGTCGGCGGAGATGATGCCGTCGGACACGAGCTTGTCGGCGAACAGCTCCGAGACGCGCGTCTTCTGCTTGATCGCCGCCGTCATCTCCGGCTGCGTGTACGCGGGCTCGTCGGCCTCGTTGTGGCCGAAGCGGCGGTAGCCGATGATGTCGATCAGGACGTCGTGGCCGAACTGCTGGCGGAAGGCGAAGGCCAGGCGCACGGCGCTGATGCACGCGGCCACGTCGTCGGCGTTGACGTGGATGATCGGCACGTCGAAGCCCTTGGCCGGGTCCGAGGCCCAGCGGGTGGACCGCGAGTCCTCGGGGTCGGTGGTGAACCCGACCTGGTTGTTGGTGATGATGTGCAGCGTGCCGCCGACCTGGTAGCCGTCCAGCGCCTGCAGGTTCAGCGACTCGGCCACGACGCCCTGGCCGGGGAACGCCGCGTCGCCGTGGAGCACGATCGGGACGGCCGACGAGGTGTCGCGGTGCGCGTGCGGGCCCTGGCGGGTCGTCTGGGCGGCGCGGGAGGCGCCGACGACGACGGGGTGCACGAACTCCAGGTGCGAGGGGTTGGACTCCAGGTTGACGAGGATCGAGGAGCCGTCGGGCAGCTGGTAGGAGCCCTGGGCGCCGTGGTGGTACTTGACGTCGCCGGTGCCGCCCTGCGGGATCGTCGTGATCGCTTCCAGCGTCGAGGCGCCCTCGAACTCGGCGAAGATCGACTCGTAGGGCCGGCCGAGGTTGTGCGCGAGCACGTTGAGGCGACCGCGGTGGGCCATGCCCAGGACGACCTCGCGGGCGCCGTGGGCCGCCGAGAGCTGGATCATCTCGTCGATCATCGGGACGGTCATGTCCAGACCCTCGATCGAGAACTGCTTCTGGCCCAGGTAGGCCTTGTGCATGAAGCGCTCGAGTGCGTCGACCTCGATCAGGCGCTTGAGCAGCGCGAGGTGCTCGTCGGTCTTCAGCGCGTTGCGGAAGGCGCCGGACTCGATGCGCTCGCGCAGCCATACGCGCTGGCGATGGCTGGCGATGTGCTCGATCTCGTAGGCGATCGTGCCGCAGTACGTGTCGCGCAGGTGGGGCAGCGCGTCGGCCAGCGTGGCGCCGGGGACATGCATCCGCAACACGCGCGCGGGGATCCGGCTCATGAGCTCGGGGGTCAGGCCGAGCGGCTCCGGGTCCAGCGCGGGGTCGCCCTCGGGCGCGGAGCCCAACGGGTCCAGGCGCGCGGCCAGGTGGCCGTGCGTGCGGTGCGCCTTGACGAGCGAGACCGCGGCCTGGACGGCCTGCAGCAACTCCTCGTCGACGGTCCCGGACGCGGCCGGCGCCGCCGCGGGAACGGCCGCGGCCGCGGGGACGGCGACGGGCGCCCCGGTGGCGCCGGGGGCCTGAGGAGCGTCGCCGAGGTCGACGTCCACGGCGCCGAAGACGGTCTCGTAGAAGCCGTGCTCGCCCTGCAGGTACTCCTCGACGGTCTTGAGGACCTGCCCGGACTCCGCGCCCTGGATGACGCGGTGGTCGTAGGTCGAGGTCATCGTCATGACCTTCTCGGCGCCGATGGCCTCACCGATCGACCCGAGGCCGACCGGATAGGCGATCGAGCCGGTGGCGACGATCGTGCCCTGCCCCACCATCAGGCGCGGGACGGAGGCGATCGTCCCGATCCCGCCGGGATTGGTCAGCGAGATGTTCGCGCCCTGCAGGTCGTCGGCGGTCAGCGAGTTCGTGCGCGCCTTGTCGATCAGCGCGTCGAAGGCGGCCTTGAAGCCGGAGAAGGACTGGCGCCCGGCGTCGGCGATGACCGGCACCATCAGGGTGCGCTCGCCCTTCTTGTTCGTCACGTCCACGGCGATGCCGAGGTTCACCGCACCGTCGTCGACGCGGTGAGGCTTGCCGTCCACCTCGTCGAAGTGGTGGGTCATGGTCGGCATGTCCTGCGCCGCGGCCAGCGCGATCGCGTAGGCGATCAGGTGGGTGAAAGAGACCTTCTGGCCGGCGGCCTTCAGCTCCTTGCGCCGCCCGTCCATGACGGTGACGGTGAGGGTGCGGAACGAGGTGGCGGTCGGGATGGCCCGCGACTCGTCCATGTAACGCGCGAGCATCGCGGCGGCGCCCTTGATGGGCTTGGAGGCGGCGGCGGGCGCGGCCTTCCCCGTGGCGGCGCCGTTCGTGGCGGCCGGCGCCGTGCCGGACTGCGCGCCCTGCACGTCGGCCTTGGTGATGCGCCCCTGGGGCCCGCTGCCGGTCACCTGCTGCAGGTCGACGCCCTGGACGGCGGCCATGCGCGCGGCGACCGGCGAGACCATGACGCTCTCAGGGGCCGGCGGCGCGTCGCCGCTTACGCCGTCGGACGCGGACGGCGCGGATGCGGCGGGGCTCGATCCGTTGTCTTCGCCGGCGGCGGGCGCGGACGCCGCGCCAGTCTGCAGACGGGCGATGGCCTGCCCGACGGACACCGTCTCGCCCTCCTGCGCCAGCAGCTCGGTGATCGTGCCGGCGGCCGGGGAGGGCAGCTCGACGTCGACCTTGTCGGTGGAGATCTCGACGATGGTCTGGTCGGCCTGCACCGTGTCGCCGACCTTGACGTGCCACTCGAGGATGTCACCCTCGGTGACCGACTCGCCGGCGCCCGGGGTGACGATGTCGATGATCTCACCGGAACCGGAACCGGCACCGGCGCCGTCACCGGGGTCGGCGGGCGCAGCGGACGGTGCGCCGGTGTCCTGGGTGTCCTGGGTGTCCTGGGTGTCCTGCTCGGCCTCGGTGTCGGCCGGGTCGTAGTTGCCGTCGCTCTCGGGGTCGGTGTTCCCGGTGGCGGTGGGGGTCGCATCCGCTCCGCCTCCGTTCGCGGGGGCGTCAGGCGTCGCGGGCGCGCTTGCCTCGTCGGGCTCGATCTCGGCCAGGAGCTGGCCGACGGTGATCGTCTCGCCCTCCTCGACGTGCAGCTTGACGACGGTGCCGGAAGCGGGCGCGGGCACTTCGACGTCGACCTTGTCCGTCGAGATCTCGACGATGGTCGCATCGGCGGTGACGCGGTCTCCCTCCTGCACGTGCCATTCGAGGATTTCGCCCTCGGTGACCGACTCGCCCGCACCGGGCGCGACCACCTGAATCGTCGTGTTGATCGCCATAAGTGTCTGGTCGACAACTCTAGCGCGAGGACTGCTCACGCGGCGGGCGATGACATGAACGTCTCATGGCCATCGCCCGCCGCGGTCAGCGCGTGCTACTTGGCCACGAAGAGCTGCTTGGCGACCGACGGGATCGGGCCCTTGGGGCTCTTCGCGTTGGCGAACAGCATGTACGGGCCGGGGGGCGCGACGTTGCCGTTCTCGGGGATGTGCAGCTTCACGCGGCGGCCTCGGTGGGAAACGACGCGCAACTGCACGGTGCGCTGGTCGGCGTCGACGATGTGGGTGATCGCCGAGTTGCGCACGAGGACGACGTTCTCCAGGTTGGCCGCCTCCTTGGCCGACTTCATGGTGATGACGACGTTCTTGCCGTAGTTGACCTTCGCCGGCGCCTTGGTGATCGTCGGCCGCGGGCCGCGGAACAGGTACGGCGGCTTGAACAGCTCGAACGACGGGTCACGGCCGTCGTGCGGGGCGAACCCGCCCGGCAGCGTCGTGTTGTTCAGGTACAGCGTCGAGATCGTCGCGTGCCCGCCGACGAGCACCTCGCCACTGGGCTGCAGGATGGCCGTGTTGTGGTAGGTGCGGGGGTTGTGGGCGGAGGCGATCGCCTTCCAGGTGTTCCTCTCGGGGTCGAAGAGCTCGGCCTGCTGGACGGGGAACTCGGTTCCCGGCCCGAGGACCTCGTCCTTGTCGCCGCCGCTGAACACGACGACCTCACCCGTCGGCAGCGCGATGTTCTGCCCGAACCA
>JBBSUL010000176.1:0-5115 GCA_038234375.1 Solirubrobacterales bacterium
ATAGCCGCCGTAGTTGCTCGCGCAACCACAGCGGACCGGTCAGCTCAGGACGGCCACTGGACCTGCGTCGTCTCGCCGTCACCCTTGACGCGGGGACCGAAGACGAGGTACTCAAGGCCGTCGTCGCCGGCCTCCAGCGACCGTGTGACACCTGGCGATACGCGCACGGCGTCCAGGCGCTTGAGGTCGATGACGTCCTCGTTCAGGAGCATCCGGCCGCTCCCGGCGATCACGACGTACACCTCCTCGGCCTCGCTGTGGCGGTGCGCGAACGGGAGCTGGCGGCCCGGGTCCAGGCGTTGGAGGCTGAATCCCGTCTGTGAGCACTCCAGATCCTCATGCCCGAACCGGGAGGCGAACCCGTCGCCGAACCCGTGCTTGGCCGCCGCGTCCTCAAGGTCCGTGAGGTTCTTGTGGGTGAAGGAGCTCATGGATCGCACCCTACCCGTCGTGACGGGTCGGTCCTCCAACCGGACGGCTCCGCCCCGCCGACGCAGCCGGTTACGCCCAGGGCGTCTTGAGCAGGATGATCGTGTTGATCACGAACAGCACCGCAAAGAAGACGGTCCAGCGGTTCAGGTTGCGCTCGACCAGCGAGCCGCCGCCGAGCGGGCCGGATCCTGTGCCGACGCCGAACGCGCCCGACAGGCCGGCGTCCTTGCCGGAGTGCATGAGCACGAGGAAGATCAGGCCGACGGAGATGGCCACCTGGATGACGGACAGGATCGTTTCCACACGCCCGATGGTAGCCGCTCAGGCCCCCGGAGCGGCCCCTTCGTCGCCGCCGAGCTCGTCCAGCCGCCGTAGGATCTCGATGGCCTCGGCCCGGCGCTCGCGGTCCTGGACGCGGAAGTCCTCCTCCGAGAGCTTGCCCGTGGCGTGGTCCAGGGCCAGCTCCCGGATCTCCCGGTACTTGGCCTCCTTGGCGGCCAGCAGCGCGTCCCGCTGCACCGCCACCCGGTCCTCCCCGCGTCCGGTCCGGGCCGCGCGCAGGGGCGCGCTGACGACCCAGACGACGACGGCCAGGACGGCGATGACGATCAGCGGCTCCACGAGAACTCCGGCACCCTAGAGCGAACCCGGCCGGCGGCCCGGGATAAGCCCTAGGCCCGGCCGAGCTCCCGCGCCACGCGGGCGGCGTAGCGGCCGCGAGCGCGCTGACGCACACCGTCAGGCGCGGGCCACATCGCGACCAGGCCGCCGCCGAAGGTGATGATCGCGCCGAGCCAGATCCACATGACCATCGGGGAGACGATCATCCGAAAGGTCGCCGGCGGCGGGTTGTTGACGTACTGGCGCACGACCTCGTCGAAGACGGCGGCACGGACCTGGCCGAAGCGGCCGGGGTCAACGGCGCCGGCCTGGCGCACCGCGGCCACCAGGACCTTGTCCTGCTGGTCGATGTACGGGCGCAACGTGGCCAGGTCGGGCTGCACCGCGGTCCAGATGTCCTTGGTGACGCCGGCCTTCATGCCGACCTCGCTCGTCGCCTCGCCGTCGAAGGCGCTCGCGATCGGGGCGAACGGCGCGTTCACGGGGTAGTAGCCGCGATTGGGCCGCAGGGTGGCGACGGCCTTGCGGTCCTTGCTGACCTTCAGGACCGCCCCGAACTCGATGCGCTCCAGGCGCCCGGCGGCGGTGACCACCCGGCCGGTCGCGCGCTGGTAGTCGACCGTGTAGCCGTTGATCGACGCCTTCTGGCCGGGCACGAGCTCCACGTCCTTGGCGTGCTGGAAGGCGGACGAGGCCGCCACCCCGGCCAGCAGCACGGCGAAGCCGACGTGCGCGGTGTAGCCGCCGTAGCGCCGGCGGTTGCGCCGCACGAGCTGGACGAGGGCCACAGGCACCGAGTCGGCGGACATCGCGCGGCGGGCGCGCACACCACGCGCGAACTCCTGCACGACGGTGACCACCACGAAGGCCGAGCACAGGAACATGCCGAAGGCCCACGGCCGGTCGGTGGCGTTGGTGGCCAGCGCGAGGCCGACCCCGAAGGCGGCGGTCAGCGCGACGGGCACCGTGAAGTTCCGTCGGGCGTTGACGGCGGTCGCCCGCCGCCAGGCGATGACGGGGCCGATGCCGCTGAGCAGCACGAGCGCGAGCGCCAGCGGCACGGTGTAGCGGTCGAACCACGGCGGGCCGACGGCAGACTTCGTCCCGGTGACCGCCTCGCTGATGAGCGGGAAGAACGTCCCCCAGAAGGTGACGAAGGCCAGGCCGACGAGCACGAGGTTGTTGGCGATGAACACCGACTCTCGCGAGAGCAGGGAGTCCAGGCGGTTCTCGGACTTCAGCGACTCGCGGCGGGAGACGACCAGGCCGATCGACCCGGCGATGAGCACCCCGATGAAGATGACGAACGGCGTGCCCAGCGTGGAGGCGCCGAAGGCGTGGATCGAGTCCAGGATCCCCGAGCGCACGAGAAACGTCCCCATGATCGCCAGCGTGCCGGTGGCGAGGATGAGCGAGGCGTTCCACACCTTCAGCATCCCGCGCCGCTCCTGGATCATCAGCGAGTGCAGGAACGCGGTGCCCGTCAGCCAGGGCAGCAGCGAGGCGTTCTCGACCGGGTCCCAGGCCCAGTAGCCGCCCCAGCCCAGCTCGGTGTAGGACCAGCGCGCGCCGAGGACGACACCGATGCCGAGGAAGAACCAGGCGGCCAGGGCGAAGCGGCGGGTGGCGGTGATCCACTCCGCGTCCACCCGGCGCTTGAGCAGGGCGGCGACGGCGACGGCGAAGGGGATGGTGAACAGCGTGTACCCCGAGTACAGCATCGGGGGGTGGATCATCATGCCGGGGTGGCGCAGCAGCGGGCTGAGCCCCGACCCTTCTGTCGGGGCGGTGGCCACCACGGCGAACGGCGAGGCGGCGAACACGAGCAGCCCCGCGAAGAACGCCCCGAACACGCAGAGCACGGCGGTGGCGTAGGGCGTCACGTCGCGCATCCGGTTGCGCGTCAGGTACAGCACGACGCTGGACCACAGGGACAGCAGGAACAGCCACAGCAGCAGCGACCCCTCCTGGGAGGACCACGTCGCCGCCGCCTTGTAGAAGGTCGGCGTTGTCGTGGACGAGTGCGAGGTGACGGTGACGAAGTGGAAGTCCGACCGCAGGAAGGCGGCCTCAAGGATCACGAACGCCGCCGTCGCCAGGCCGAACATGGCGTAGACGGCGCGGCGCGCGGATGCGGCCCACTCGCGGTTCTGCGTGCGGCCGGCGTACACGGCGGCGGCGAGGCCGTAGAGCGCAACGCCGAAGGCGAGGATCAGGCAGGCGCGGCCGATCGTGGCGCTGTCCATGTCAGTCCACCGCGGCCCGGACGGCGGCCGTCCGATGCATCAGGAGGGCGTGGCCTCGTTGGAGTACTTGGACGGGCACTTGGTGATCAGCGAGTCCTTCTCGCCGACGTAGCCCGCGCCCTGCTTGCGCACGGTGATGATGACCTCACGCCCGTTGCGGAAGGGGTCCGGCACCGGCCCGGTGTAGACGATGGGGACGGCTTTGGCCCCGTCGCGGTCGCGGAGCATGAAGCGCTGCACCGAACCCGCCTTCCTCCACGCGGCGACCTTGCCGGTCACCTGGTAGGAGCGCCCGGCGACCGCGGAGGTCTCCAGCTTGCTCGGGCTGACCGACGGATTGCCGGCGCTGAAGCTCGTGTAGACGAGGGCCCCGGCGAGCAGGACGGCCGCGCTCAGAGCGACGACGAGGCGGACGGTGCGCTTGCGGACGGGATCCATGGGCCCGGTGAAGTCTACGAGACCGGGCCGCCGAACGGCAGCACCGCCACCGGACCTGTCGCGTCGGCGGTGCAGGTTGCGCTTCACGGCCGCCGGAACCGAAACATCGTCGGGCCTCCGGCGTTCCTGAACGTGATGCCCATGCGCCCCCGCCACCAGAGTGACCGGACGGTCGCGACCGACCGCAGGCGCGACGAGCACGCGGCCGGGCACGAGCCCGGCACCCCCCGCAAGCGTGCCGCGCCCCCGTCACCACTGGCCCCGCGCCTGCGTCCGGGGATCATCGACGACCCCCTGGCGGGCGAGCGGCGCCTGCGCGCGGCGGGCGGGCCGGAGGATCGTGAGACGCACGCATGTGAGTGCGGCATGGTGTTCGAGTGCGCGGTGGCCACGGGCGTGCGCTGTCCGGCGTGTGACCGCATGCAGGCCTGGTAGCCACTGGCGTCCTGGCAGCGCGCGGACGACATTCGGACGGGCCCGTATCATTGCGGTCGTGCTGGGGACCGAAAACCGCTTCGTGGCCGTCGCGCTGATCGCGGTGATGGCGGTCGGCAGCGTCGTCATGTGGCTGGGGGTCCCCTACGGATGGGTGTACGTCGTCTCCAAGCAGGTCGAGTCCTCGCAGCCGACGATGGGCCCGTACATCGTGCTGCTGTTCGGGATCCCGCTGACCATGGCCGTCGTCGGCAAGCTGCTGGGCGCTCTGAACCGCTTCTACGGGCGCGTGACCGACACCACGCCGGAGATCCACGTCGTCCTGCCGTGGCAGCGCTCCATGCGCGGCGAGCGGGACGCCGGCCACCCGCGCACGATCCTCGACGTCGTCATGGTCATCAGCGTCGCGGTCGCCCTGACCGCGTTCGGGGGCTGGTTCTTCCTGTTCGCCGGATCGCCGCTGCCCAGCTGACGAAACGGGCCGCTCAGGACTTCGAGAACTGGTTCAGGCGGGCGAGGAGCTCCCGCCTGGCCCGGTCGCCCTGCAGCGTCGGGAGGAGCATGTCGCGGACGTACCCGCCCTGAGCGCGTCCGACCCACGCCTGCGGCAGCGTTCAGCGGCCGGTCATCAGGCTGCGCGTGGTCAGCCGACGACCGTGAGGACCCACCGGCGGCGAGCCGGTAGGATCACCCCAGCGCGGACGTAGCTCAGTTGGTAGAGCATCAGCTTCCCAAGCTGAGGGTCGCGAGTTCGAATCTCGTCGTCCGCTTCACGGAAGCCCCCGGTAATCGGTGGTTTTCTGTAAGCGTTCAGTGCCCCGGTGGGCCGGTCAGGCCAGCAGGGGTGCTGGGTCGCCGCGGGCGTGGGCGCTGAGCAGGTCGATGAGGTAGGCGTGCAGGGAGCGGCCTTGGAGGCGGCAGGTGGTGTGGGCCGAGAGCAGCC
>JBBSUL010000177.1:0-4953 GCA_038234375.1 Solirubrobacterales bacterium
CGGCGTCCCCTTCCCGGCCGCCGCCGACGTGCGCCAGACACTGAGCGCCGCCATGGGCCGCGGCCTGGGCGACGCGGACTTCGTCGCCCTGCTGGAGCCCCTGGAGGGCCTGGCGGGGACCCGCCTCTGATGCGCTTCCACGATGTCGCCGACGCGATCGACGGCGTCCCCTTCATCGACCGCTGGCACGGACGGGCGCTGTACGACCACGTCCGCCAGAGTGGCGCCCGCGACGTGCTGGAGCTCGGGACCGCGCACGGGGCCTCGGCGTCCTACCTGGCCGCGGCGGTGGCCGCGGGCGGCGGCGGCAGCGTGACCACCGTCGACCGCTACCACTTCGCCTCCCCCACCCCCGAGGAAACGCTCGGACGCGCCGGGCTGCTCGACGCCGTGGAGCTCGTGCGTATCGAGCACAGCTCGTACAGCTGGTGGCTGAAGAACGCGATCCAGGCGCGCAGCGACGCCGCCGGCAACTGCGAAGCCGCCTACGACCTGTGCCTGCTGGACGGCTCGCACGACTGGCACATCGACGGGCTGTCGGTGCTGCTCGTCGAGCGCCTTCTGCGCCCCGGCGGCTGGCTGGCCCTCGACGACCTGGACTGGAGCTACGCCCGCAGCGGCGTGGAGCGTCCGCCGAACCTCTCCGACGAGGAGATCGCCACGCCGCACGTGCAGGAGATCTTCGACGTGCTCCTGCGTCCGCACCCGGCGTTCACGCAGTTCCGTGTGGACCACGAGACGTGGGGCTGGGCGCAGAAGGCGCCGGACGCACCCCGGCGCCTGCACGTGGAAGAGGTCCGTACGCAGCGCTCCATCTCCGCCCAGCGGGCCTTGCGCGCCGCCCGGCGCCTGCGGACCGCCGTGGCCGCCCGTCGGCGCCGCTGAGGCTGTTCCGCCCTTGGCCCGCCGGTCCGGGGTCGTCGCGGCCTCCTTCTCCCAGCTGTCGAGCGCCAACGCGCCACTTAGACACAAGTAGAATGCGCTGATTTACAGGGATAGTTGGGCTTTCGCACGGACCTTTGCAACAATGTGACAGGTCCGGCGCCCCCGACTGCTTCCGCCGTCGCCGCTCTCCCGGTCTTCCTGTCTCCTAACCCAGCGACTCCGTATGCCAATTGCTTTCAAGGAATGGGCTGTAACCGTCCGCGCGCTCGCCGAGGGCGAGCAGCTGCTCACCCTCCGCAAGGGTGGTCTTCGCGAGGACGGCAAGCAGTTCGAGCTGTCGCACGACCGGTTCTTCCTGTATCCGACGTTCGACCATCAGCGCAACGACCTCGTCCGGGCATCGCATCTGCCCGAGATGCGCCGCGCGCTCGAGGAGGGCGTCTGGCCGGACGGTGAGCCGCCCGCCCACGCGCTGACCCGCGACGGGGGCATCGCCCAGCCCGACCGCGTCCGCGTGCGCGCCTGGGCCGAGGTCGCCGCGCATTTCACGGTGACCGACCCGCGCATCGTCTGCGACCTGTCGCCCTACTACGTGTGGACGACCGACTACGCCGAGAAGCGCCTGGCGTGGAAGCGCCGCGAGCCGCTGCACGTGCTGCTGCTGCGCTCCTACCGGATCCCCCGGCCGGTGACGGTCAAGGTCCGGGACGAGTTCGGCGGCTGCAAGTCGTGGCTCCAGATCACCCGCGACCTGCCGTTCGAGGGCACCCCGGTGCTCAACGACGACGAGTTCGCCAGCGCCGCGTCGGCCATCCAGGCCATCTGCGAGGGCGCCAACATCCCCTCGATGGCCTGAGGGTGGGTCCGTCGGCCGGCGTGCTCAGAGCGCCGGCCGTCTCGTAGCCCGTGGCGTCCTGGGACCAGACCGAGTCGCCGCACTTCTCAGCGCGCCACGACGAGGTGGACGCCGAGGACGCCGAGCGGGTCCTCGAGCAGCTGGAAGACGTCCGGGAGGACCTCGTCGGCCTGTTCCCGTCCGTTCCGGACGTGGTCAACGTCGTGCTGCACGACTCGCGAGGCCAGCTGTACACCGCCCAGCCCGCATTGCTGGGGGTCGTCTCCCTGACCGCCCCGTCGGCCCGGCGCTACGTCGTCGGCTGGCCGACCGCGGGCGGTCTGCACGTCCTCGCACCACGCCACGCTCGCAGCCGCGCGTCCAACGTGCCCGGCTCGCGTGAGATGGCGCTCCGCGCACCCGCCGCGCTGTACGCGCAGATCGTCGTCGCCCACAACAACCCCGTCCTGCCCCCGCCGTTCCGCCCCGCCGCCGTGCGGCAGATGCTGCGCTGGGCGTGGCTGTGGGCCGGCGCCGGCCAGTACCTCGGCGGCCAGACCCCCTACGCCCGTCCGGCGATCACCCGCCGCCTGCGCGAGGGCGGCGAGCCCGCGTTCCCCCCCTCCCCGCGCGACGCGATGCTGCTCGGCGGCACCGTCCTGGACCTGCTGGCCACCGAACACGGCCCCGAGGCCGTCGCCGACCTGCTCTGCACCCTGCCCCCCGGCTCACCGGCCTCCGCCCTCCAGCGCGCGTTCGGCGCCTCCCTTGTGCACGTCGGCGGCATGTGGCGGGCCCACCTCGCGCACCTGGCCGCCCGGCAGTAGGGGATGGGGCACATCGCACGCTCGCCACTGCGTCTCTCCGTCGAAGGCAGCCGCCTCACCAAGAACGGGCCCGGGTGGCGCGCCTTCCCAGGCCCGGGGCCGGCAAACGTGCGGCGCTGACCCGTTTACGCGGTGCTCCAGCCCCGTGGCGCACGTTCCCGGGCCTAGTAGCGTCGGGCGACGTGCGGCACCGGCCCGTGAGGCCGATGGGGTCGGACGCGTCCGGACGGCCGGACCGGACCGGACCGTGGACCCCACGCCCCCTCAGCGAGACCGAAGTCGGTGTCAACTCGCGAGCAGCGTGCCGACCCAGAGGATCAGGGCCACCACGACGAGCGCGGCAAACAGCCCCGCCGCCACCCGGGCGGGCCGGTCCACCGCCCCGCCGCCGGACTGCTGGGGCGCCATGTCCGACTGCAGCAGCACCTCGCGCGCGACCTCGACGCCGCCGGCGGGCACAAGGACGTCGCGGGGACCCGCCGCGAGCATGTCCGGCACGTCGAAACCGCGCGAGCGGCGCAGCATGGACGGGACCCCCTCCTCCAGCAGGATGCCCTGGATGAGCTCGGCCTCGGCCTGGTGGCGGGCGCCGGCGACGGTGACCAGCTCCCCCTCCAGGTACTGCTTCTTGACCTTGCGCGCCTTGGCGTGCGCGGCGGTGACGGGCTGATCGACGCCCATCTGGCCGGCGTACACGAGCGGCATGCCGCAGTCCGGGCAGAAGCGCTCGTCCAGCGGGTGGGTGGTCGCGCAGCTCGGGCAGGCCAGCGGCTCGGTCGTGGTCACGTCACCTCCACCGGCACTTCGGTGACCTCGCCCTGCTCGGTGATGAGCCAGCTCTGCACGGTCGTCTCGCCCGCGGTCCCGACGATGAGCCACTCCACGTCCGGCCAGCGCACGGCGAAGTTCACGTCGGTCTGGGACGGCTCGGGCGCCGACCGGGTGTGCGAGTGGTAGATGACACCGAGATCGGCGCCGTCGTCCTCGATCGCGGTGTACGTCTGCAGCAGCACCGTCGGCTCGATCTCGAAGCTGAAGGGGCTCGGTTTCGCGCTGTCCAGCGCGATGACGCGCTCGACGATGCCGTCGCGGACGGCGAGGACGCCGCAGCACTCGTTCGGAGCGTCGCGCTCGGCGTGCGCGGTCACCTCGTCCAGCTGGGCCTGAGCGATTCTCACGCCCTGAACCTAGCGATGTGTCCCGCGCCCGCCGCGCCGGGCATGAGCGTCGCTACGAGGAGGACTCGGACTTCACGGCGGAGCGGTCGTCGGAGGAGGAGGACTCGGACTTGAGTGCGGGGCGGTCGTCGGAGGAGTCGTCTGACATGCCGGAGACCGCCTCCTTGAACTCGCGCATGCCCTTGCCGACGGACTTGCCGACCTCGGGCAGCTTCTTGGGGCCCAGGACGATGAGGGCGATGGCGAGCACGATGATGAGCTCCATGGGACCGATGTTCGGCATTCAGGTCACGACCTTCCGGTGGTGGTGCTGCAGGCGGGTGAGAGGCGGTACACGCGCAGGGGCGCGCAGGGTCTCATAGGGGTTAACGCAAAGTGTGCCAGATCGGGTCACCACCAGATCGTCGAATCCATGTTCTTTACCTCGTCGATCGGCAGCGTGTAGACGCCCGAGCTGAGGTACTTCCAGCCGTCGTCGCAGACGACGAACACGATGTTGCCCTCGTCCATCTCGCCGGCCATCCGCACGGCGATCGAGGCGATCGCGCCGCTGGACACGCCGGCGAACATGCCCTCCTCGTCCAGGAGGCGGCGGGTCCAGACGATGGCGTCCTCGTTGGTCACGAAGATCTTGCGGTCCAGGACGCTGAGGTCGATGATCGGCGGGATGAAGCCGTCGTCCAGGGAACGCAGCCCCTGGACGGGCTCGCCCTGCATCGGCTCGGCCGCGACGATCTTCACGCGGTCGCCGAGCTCTTCCTTGAAGCGCCGGCCGTTGCCCATCAGCGTGCCGCCGGTGCCCAGGCCGGCGACGAAGGCGTCGACCTGGCCGTCGAGCTCGTCGAGGATCTCGACCGCGGTGCCGTTGTAGTGCGCCAGCGGGTTGGCGGGGTTGCCGTACTGGTAGGGCATGTACAGCGTCGCGTCATTGGCGGCCAGCTCCTGGGCCATGGCGACGGCGCCGTTGGAGCCCTGGTCGCCGGGCGAGTACACGATCTGGGCCCCGTACATGGTCAGCAGCTGTGTGCGCTCCGGGGTGACGTTGTCGGGCATGACGACGCGCACCTTGTAGCCCTTGCGGCGGGCGATCATGGCCAGCGAGATGCCGGTGTTGCCCGAGGTGGGCTCCAGGATCGTCGTTCCCGGTCCGAGCGCGCCCGTCTCCTCGGCGTCCTCGATGAGGGCGCGCGCGACGCGGTCCTTCACCGAGCCCGTCGGGTTGTGCGAC
>JBBSUL010000178.1:0-4903 GCA_038234375.1 Solirubrobacterales bacterium
TACGGTGAATTCCGCTCTATTTCCGCGTTCGTCGAACGCACCCCCGGATTCCGCCACCTAGACTCGGTGGGCCGGATCCATCACCCCCGGAAGGATGCCCCCGCGTGACCGACGTGCGCCCCAAGACCCGATACATCTTCGTCACCGGCGGTGTCGTCTCGTCCCTGGGGAAGGGGATCGCCGCCGCCTCGATCGGGCGCCTGCTCGTCTCGCGCGGCCTGACCGTCGGCCTGCAGAAGTTCGACCCGTACATCAACGTCGACCCCGGCACGATGTCCCCCTACCAGCACGGGGAGGTCTTCGTGACCGAGGACGGGGCGGAGACCGACCTGGACCTCGGCCACTACGAGCGCTACACGGACGCCAACACCACACGCGCGTCGAACGTCACCGCCGGCGGCATCTACAACTCGGTCATCCGGCGCGAGCGGCGTGGCGACTACCTCGGCGGCACCGTCCAGGTCGTCCCGCACATCACCGACGAGATCAAGGGCCGCATCAAGCTCATCGCCGAGACCAGCGACGTGGACGTCGTCATCACCGAGATCGGCGGCACCGTCGGCGACATCGAGTCGCTGCCCTTCCTGGAGGCCATCCGCCAGTTCCCCGTCGACGTCGGCCGGCGCAACTGCCTGTTCGTGCACCTCACGCTCGTGCCCTACATCGGCCACGCCGGCGAGCTGAAGACCAAGCCCACGCAGCACTCGGTCAACGAGCTGCGCCGCATCGGCATCCAGCCCGACATGGTCCTGTGCCGCTCGGAGGGCGAGCTCGGCCTCGACATCCGCAAGAAGATCGCGCTGTTCGCCTCGCTGCCCCCCGAGGCGATCGTCTCGGCCAAGGACGTGTCGAACATCTACGACGTGCCGCTGTGGTACGCCGAGCAGGGCGTCGACGACTTCATCCTCGGCGAGCTGGGCCTGGAGGCCGAGCCCGCCGACACCCGCAGCTGGGCACAGCTGTGCGAGCGCGCGGCCAACGCCACCGAGCCCGTGCGCATCGCCCTGGTCGGCAAGTACGTGCAGCTGGCGGACGCCTACCTGTCGGTGGCCGAGGCCCTGCGCCACTCCGGCTGGCTGGACGGCGGGCGGGTCCAGATCGACTGGGTGGACTCCGAGACCCTCACCGATGAGCACGTCGCCGCCGCGCGCCTGACCGGTGCCGACGGCATCCTCATTCCCGGCGGCTTCGGCGGCCGCGGCATCGAGGGCAAGATCCTCGCCGCGAAGGTCGCGCGCGAGCACGAGATCCCCTACCTGGGCGTCTGCCTGGGCATGCAGATCGCCGTCTGCGAGTTCGCGCGGCACGTGGCGAACATGCCCGGCGCCAACTCGACCGAATTCGACATCGAGACCGAGTGGCCGGTCATCGACCTGCTGCCCGAGCAGAAGGAGGTCTCCGACCTCGGCGGCACGATGCGCCTCGGGGCCGACCCGGTGAAGCTGCACCCCGACACAAAGGCATGGGCGCTCTACGGCGAGGCCGTCATCTACGAACGCCACCGCCACCGTTACGAGGTCTCGATCTCCCTGCGCAAGCGCCTGGAGGCCGCCGGGCTCGTCGTCTCGGGCACCTCCCCGGACGAGCGCCTGGTGGAGATCATCGAGCTGCGCGACCACCCGTTCTACGTCGCCGCGCAGTTCCACCCCGAGTTCAAGTCCCGCCCCGAGCGGCCCGCCCCGCTGTTCCGCGAGTTCGTCGCCGCCGCGCTCGTGCGCGCCCGCGACCGGCCCGAGGAGGCCGCCGACCACGAGATCCGGGCCTCCCGGGCCTGACGTGCGCCCGTCCGCCGGCCGGGCGCCCGGCGCCCATGCCTGAGCGGCCGGGCGGCGCCGACGCCGCCGAGCGCGCCGTCCTGCACGAGGACTTCGCGCGCCTGTGCGCGATCCGGTCGGTCACCGGCGAGGAGCGGGCGCTCGCCGACCACGTCACCGCGCTCCTGCGCGATCTCGGCCACGAGGTGACCGAGGACGAGACGACGGCGAGGACCGGCGCCGGGTCCGGCAACCTGCTGTGCCGGATCGCCGGCGAGCAGGACGGAAGCGTCCTGCTGTGCGCGCACCTGGACACCGTCCCGCACGACGGCGAGGTGGAGCCCGTCCACACCGAGGGTGCCTGGGTCAGCGCCGGGGACACGATCCTCGGGGCCGACAACAAGGCGGCGCTGGCCGCGCTGCTCGGCGTCGCCCGCCGGTACGCCAGGCCGATCGACGGCGGCGGCGGTGGACCACGGCCCCCGGTCGGCGTCGAGCTGCTGCTCACCACCGCCGAAGAGACCGGCCTGCGCGGCGCCAAGGCGTTCGACGTCACCCAGCTGCGCTCGCCGTTCGGCTACGTCTATGACCACGCCTCGCCGATCGGCGAGGTCGTGACCGCCTCGCCCACCTACCACCGCGTCGCCGCGCACTTCCGCGGGCGGCCCGCCCACGCCGGCATCCGACCCGAACAGGGGCGCTCCGCGGTCCTTGCCGCGGCGCTGGCCGTTGCCGCCATGCCCTTCGGCCGCCTCGACGACCAGACGACGACGAACGTCGGCTCGATCCACGGCGGGGTTCCGGGGACCAACGTCGTCGCCGAGCACTGCACCGTTCTGGCCGAGGCCCGCTCCCTGGACAAGACCAAGGTCGAGACGGCGGTCGCGGCGATCATCGACGCCTGTCACGACGGCGCCAACGACCCGCGCTGCGCGTGCGACGTGGACGTCGACGTGGCGTGCCTGTTCACCGGCTACCGCCAGTCGTCGTCCGATCCGGCCGTGGTCGCCGCCGAGGCCGCGCTCACCGCCTGCGGGTATACGCCGCGGCGCATCGTCACGGGCGGAGGGTCCGACGCCAACGCCCTGGTGGCTCGCGGCCTGCGGTGCGTGAACCTGGCCAACGGCACCGAGCGCAACCACGAGCCCACCGAACGGGTCAGCGACGTCGCCCTGCAGGACATGCTCGACGTCACCTTCGCGCTCCTGCACGAGGTGGCCGCGTGAGGCTCGTGCTCCGGCGCGGCGTCGTCGCCGACGCGGGCCCGGCCCCCGACCACGGCGAGCAGCGGCTCGTCGTCCGCGTCGACGGGCGGGACCGTCCCGCGGTCGCCGACGTCGCCCTCGTCGGGCCGGCGCAGGCCGGCGACGACGTCGTCGTCAACGCACAGGCCGTCGACCTCGCCCTGGGCTCGGGGGGCTCTGACATCGTCCACGTCAACCTCACGCGCGGCCTGGACGGCACCGGGGTGCCCGGCGCCCACGTGATGAAGCTCAACTACAGCTCGCTGCAGCACGCCGTCGCCCCGGTCGAGGAGCGCCCCGACGCCGACGGACCGGCCACCGGCGGCGACGACATCCGACCCCGCGCGGTGGCCTCCGAGGCCATGCGGGCGGAGGTGCCGGTCGGCGTGTTCGGCCTGCACGGCCAACTGGCCCCGATCGCCTGGGCGATCGGCCACGGCCGCCGTCCCGGCGCCCAAGGTCGCCCCCGGGTGGGCTACGTGCAGACCGCCGGCGGCGCCCTGCCCGGGGGGCATTCGCGCGTGGTGGGCGATCTCATCGACCGCGGGCTGCTGTGCGGCCACCTGACCGCGGGCCCGACCTACGGCGGCCGGGACGGCGAGGCGATCACCACCGTCGGGGCCATCGACCACGCGGTCGGCGCGCTCGGCTGGGACGTCGTGCTCTGCGGGCCCGGGCCCGGCATCCTGGGGTCGGGGTCGCGCTTCGGGCACGGCGGCATGGTCGCGCTGGACACCGCCCACGCCGCGCTCGCGCTCGGGCAGCCGGTCGTCCTGTGCGCCCGCATGTCCTCCGGCGACCCCCGCGAGCGCCATCGCGGCCTCAGCCACCACACCCAGACGGTGCTGGACCTCCTGCTCGCGGGGGTCGACGTCGCCCTGCCGCGCCACGGCGGCGAGGACGAGCTGTCCCGGCGCCGTCGCCACGCGGACCGCCGCAGCCGGCACACGGTCGTGGAGATCGACGTCGACCTCGACGGCTACGCGGCCAGCGGGCTGCCCGCCCGCACCATGGGCCGCACGCTGGACGAGGACCCCCTGTTCTTCGCCGCCGCCCTGGCCTGCGGCGCCCGCCTGTCGGAGCCCGGACGGACCTCCGCCGCATGAGCGACCGCGACTTCACCGCCCTCGGCGGCGATCAGATCTGGCAGGGGCGCATCGTCGGTGTCCGCGAGGAGCGCTTCCGCTACCCCGACGGACAGGAGGTCGCGCGGGAGATCGTCACCCACCCGGGCGCGGTCGGCATGGTGGCCCACGACGACCTGCACGTCTTCCTCGTGCGCCAGCCCCGCGAGGCGGTGGGGGAGCCCGACCTGCTGGAGATCCCCGCCGGGCGCCTGGACAAGCCGGGGGAGGACCCCCTGCCCGCCGCGAAGCGCGAACTGGCCGAGGAGATCGGGCGCTCGGCCTCCGAGTGGGAGCACCTCAAGAGCTTCTACCCGTCCTGCGGCGTGCTGCAGGAGACCGTCCACATCTTCCGGGCCAGCGGGCTGAAGGAGGCGCACGCGGACTCGGGGGAGATCGAGCGGATCGAGCTCGTCGCCTGGCCGCTGAGCGACCTGGACGGGGCCATCGCGGCGACGATGGACGCGAAGACGATCATCGGCCTCATGCTGCTGCGCGACCGCCTGGCCACGGGTGGCGCTCCGCCTCCGGACGTCGCCTGAGGGCGTTCTGGATGGCAGGTCGCTTGCAGCGGCAGGGCCCCGGGTGCCCTGCGCGAATCCCGCCGGATGGCCATCGCGACCGGCGACCAGACCGGGCAGACCTTCGTCCACCACGTCCTGGACTTCCTGGCCTACCTGGAGTTCGAACGCGGCCTGTCGCGGAACACTCTGGAGGCCTACCGCTCGGACCTGCAGCAGTTCGGCGCCTGGCTGACCGAGCACCATGTCGACGCGCTGCA
>JBBSUL010000179.1:0-4526 GCA_038234375.1 Solirubrobacterales bacterium
CGGCCGGCCTCGGCCTCGGCCGCGGCGGCGCGCGTGGCGGCCTGCTCGGCGGCCGCCGTGTCCGCCGGTGGTGTCGGGGGGGGAGCGTCGGGCAGGAGCTTCTTCGGTGCCGCTGACGGTGACGGTGACCGCGTGTGCCCGTTGTTGCCCTCGGCCAGGACGTCGCTGACGAAGGGGCGGTGCTCGACGGTCAGCTCCCAGCCTGTCCCCCCGCCGGGCAGGACGACCTGGCGCTCGGAGACGACCTCCACCCGGCCGAAGCGGACGGTGAGGTTGGCCAGCAGCGCCCCCCGATCGGGGCCGCTGACGGTGACGGTGGACGGCGACGTGCTCACGACCGTATGGACGCTACCGCCAACCGGCAACGCAATGTGGGCAGCCGCGTGCGGGCTCCGCTGGCGGCCATCGGTCTTTCACATGACTTTCACAGTAGTCTGCCCGCGCCATGTCCCGGCTCTCCCAGGTCTTCGCCCCCAAGGATCGCGAGTTCTTCGACCTCTTCGAGGAGGCCGCCGGGAACGCCGTGCGCGCCGCCGACCTCCTGGACCGGATGCTGCGTTCGTTCCCCGACAACGCCGCCCTGGCCCGGGACATCCTCATCTGCGAGCAGGACGGGGACCGGATCACGCACGACATCATCAAGCGCCTGAACAACACGTTCGTGACGCCGATCGAGCGGGAGGACATCCTTGAGCTGGCCAGCTCGCTGGACGACATCGTCGACTTCACCGAGGAGGTCGCCGACTACCTCGGGCTCTACAAGATCGAGGCCCCGATGGAGCAGGCCCAGCGCCTGGCCCACATCCTCGTTGAGGCGTGCCGGATGATCGCCGAGGCCATGCCGCGAATGCGTGACTTCCGCGACATCAGCCACTACACGGTGGAGGTCCACCGCCTGGAGAACGACGGGGACCGGGTCACGCGTGAGGCGATCGCTTCGCTGTTCGACACCGGCATCGATCCGATGGTCGTCATCCGCTGGAAGGACATCTTCGAACGCCTGGAGGACGCCATCGACGCCACCGAGCACGTCGCCAACGTGCTCGAGGCGATCGTCATCAAGAACCACTGACGGCGCGAGCGGCACCGTGGACTCCGACATCATCCTTGTCATCGTCGTCGCGACGGCCCTCGGCTTCGACTTCACCAACGGCTTCCACGACACCGCGAACGTCGTGGCCACCGGCATCTCCACCCGGGCGCTGCCGCCGAAGCTGGCGGTCACCCTCGCCGCGATCCTCAACTTCGTCGGCGCCTTCCTGTCCCTGAAGGTCGCCGCCACGGTGGCCAAGGACATCGTCGACCCGGCCACGATCACCATGACGATCGTGTTCGCCGCGCTGGTCGGCGCGATCGCCTGGAACCTCATCACCTGGTACTACGGGCTGCCGTCGAGCTCGTCGCACGCGCTGGTCGGCGGCCTCGTCGGGTCCACGCTGGTCTCCAACGGGTCAAGCGCGATCTTCGGGGAGGGTCTCGTCGGCCGCGTGATGGTTCCCGCGGTCATCGCCCCGGTCCTCGCCTTCCTGGTCGCCGGCGTCTCGATCCTCATCGTGTACCGCATCGTGGGCCGGCTGCGCCCGGGCCCCGTCAACCGGGGCTTCCGTTTGGGCCAATGGGCCTCGAGCGGGCTGCTGGCCCTGTCGCACGGAACCAACGACGCGCAGAAGACGATGGGGATCATCACCCTGGCGCTCGTCGCGCACGGGTCGATCGATCCGGACAACTTCGAGGTTCCCGGCTGGGTCGTCGTGGCCTCCGCCAGCGCGATCGCCCTGGGCACGTACTCCGGCGGCTGGCGGATCATCCGCACGATGGGCAGCCGGATCATCAAGATGGACCCCGCGCAGGGGTTCGCCGCCCAGGGGGCGGGCGCGGCCGCGATCCTCGCCGCCTCCCACGCCGGCTTCCCCCTCTCGACCACCCACACGATCTCGGGGGCGGTCATGGGCTCGGGCGCGGCCAAGCGCCTGAGCGCGGTCCGCTGGGGCGTGGCGGGCAACATGATGATCGCCTGGGTCCTCACCATTCCCGCCGCCGCGGCGATCGCGGCGGCCGCCTACGGGCTCACCTCGATCTTCGGCAGCGGCGCGGCCGGTCCGCTCGTCGTGTCCATCGCCGGGCTGGCCGGCCTGCTGTTCGTCTTCCGCCAGCGCCTGTCGCGCGGGTCCGCCCTGACCGCGGCGGAGGTCTGAGCGGTGCTGGCCACCCTGGTCGACGTGGACGCGCTGTGGCGGACGGCCTGGACCGCCGCGGTGGCCGGCGTCGGCGTCAGCCTGATCTTCGCCCTGACGATTGTCGGGGCCACGCGCTCGGCGGACCTCCGGCGCGAGGACCGCGTCGCCCCGGCGGCGCTGTACGCGCTGATGGCCCTGCTGGGTGCCGCCGCCACGCTCGGCGGCGTGGCCTACGGCGTCGTGCTCATCACCACGAAGTAGTCGGTGCCCGCCGGGTCCGAAGCACGCTGTCGCGTGTACAGCCCAGACACGGCCCCCTTACGAAGCCCGCCTCTGCGTCTGGAGACGTGCGGCGTCGCGCCGGCAAGGACCGGACCGCGGGGCCGCCGGCTCTGCCCAGCGGCCGACCGACGTCGCACGAAACCGGGCGTGCGTCCCGCGAACGTGCGGCGCCGGTAAGAACCGGACCACGGGGCCGCCGGGCCTGTCCAGCGTCCGGCCGGCATCGCACGAAACGAGGCGTGCGGCCCACGAACGTGCGGCGCCGAGCCTCCCGCAACGGCGGTATGACGCGGTCCCGTACGAAACCCGGCGCCCGGGCGGCTGAGGTGCGGCACCAGGCAGGCCGGCGGCGAGCGACCTACCCGGGGACCACGTCCTCCACGGCGGCGTCGGGGTAGGCGATCGTCCGCAGCACCCGTGCGGGCGAGCCCGCCGCGATGCTGAACGGTGGGATGTCGGCGGTGACCACGGAGTTCGAGCCGATGACCGACCGCTCGCCGATGGTCACGCCACTGGTCACCACGACGTTGACCCCGCACCACACGTTGTCGCCGATCCGCGTCGGGCCCTTGGTGGTGAACCCCTGCCACGGCACGGGCGTGGTCGGGTCGTCGAAGCGGTGGTTGCCGTCGGTGACGAAGCAGCCGTTGGCGAACATGCAGTGGCTGCCGATCTCGACGAGGTTGACCGCGGCGACCTGCACGCCGAGGTTGAGGAACGTCCCCTCCCCGATCGTGATCCGGGCCTCCCCTGGACACACGAGCCACACCCCCGGCTCCAGCAGGACCTGCGGCCCGATGTCCAGGCGCCCCGCCCGTAGGGCCTCGAGCACGTTGCCGTGGACGGGCCAGCGCGCGAAGGCCTCCCGCCGGGCGAGCTCGTAATGGATCATCGCCCGGATCCACGGCTTGGACGAGTGCTCGTACCACCGCCACTTCTGCAGCCAGAGCCGCGCCTGTGCTCGCGTCATCGCCGCTAAGGCTCGCACACCCACCAGAAGTGGGTATGTCGAAACCCGATCGGTCTAGACGGATGTCCGGTGCAGGTTCGCTGTCGGCCCGCCGATGCTCGGGGGCAACGCAACGCAGGCCGGGCGCACATCCGGCCGCCGAGCTTGTCCGGCGACGGGCAGACCGTCCGCCGGGACGCCGACCGTGTCCGCTCTCGGGGTGGGAGCGGACACGCGCCGGCCGGGCCTTCCCGTGGCCGGGCCGGAGCAATGCCGGTTGCGTGGGCCCGTACGGCATCCCGTGTCCGTACGGCGCCCACGCTTCCGTCATCCGCCGCGGGGGAGCATCGCCGCGTCGCTCAGGCCGCGGCCTTCTCCTTCTTCGTGCGTGCGGGCCGGCGGCGGGACGCGGTGACCTTCGGCACCGCCGGCGTCACCAGCTCGGCCAGGAACCGTCCGGTGTGCGACGCGGGGGTGCCGGCGACCTCTTCGGGTGTGCCGGTGGCCACGACGGTCCCGCCCTCCTCGCCGCCCTCGGGCCCCATGTCGATCAGCCGGTCCGCGCATTTGATGACGTCGAGGTTGTGCTCGATGACGACCACCGAGTTACCCTGGTCCACGAGGCGCTGCAGCACCACGAGCAGCCGCTGGACGTCGGCGAAGTGCAGGCCCGTCGTCGGCTCGTCGAGGATGTACAGCGTGCGGCCGGTGGCGACCTTCGACAGCTCGGTGGCGAGCTTTACCCGCTGCGCTTCGCCGCCGGACAGCGTCGTGGCGGGCTGGCCGAGGCGGATGTAGCCCAGGCCGACGTCGTTCAGCGTCTCCAGACGCCGACGGATCTTCGGGATGTGCTCGAAGAACACGACGGCCTCCTCGACGGGCATGGCCAGCACGTCGGCGATCGACTTGCCCTTGAAGCGGACGTCGAGCGTCTCCTTGTTGTACCGGGCGCCGTGGCACTGCTCGCACGGGACGTACACGTCGGGCAGGAAATGCATCTCGATCTTGATCTGCCCGTCGCCCTTGCAGACCTCGCAGCGCCCGCCCTTGACGTTGAACGAGAAGCGCCCCGCCTTGTAGCCGCGCGCCCGCGACTCCTGCGTCTTGGCGAACAGGTC
>JBBSUL010000180.1:0-4455 GCA_038234375.1 Solirubrobacterales bacterium
CAGCCGTTCCTCGTCGGCCTCGAGCACCTGCTGTTCGCCGACTGAGGGCGCCCGGCCCGTGACCCGACGCGCGACAGCCGCCGACGCCCGGGCGATCGCCTCCGTCCAGCTGCGGGCCTGGTGGCGGGGCTACCAGGACATCGTGCAGGCGCGCCACCTCGCGGAGGAGGACGAGTCCGAGCGCGCGGCGCAGTGGACCGAGATCCTCGCGTCGGAGGTGACCGAGACGTTCGTGGCCGAGGTGGCGGGCGCCGTCCGCGGCTTCGCGTCGATCGGACCGAGCCGGGAGGATCACGTCCACCCGCCGGCCGGCACCGACGGGGAGCTGTACGCGATGTACGTGGATCCGGCGGCGCAGGGAGCGGGCGTCGGCAGCGCGTTGCTCGCCGAGGCCGAGCAGGCCCTGCGCGCCGCCAGCCACGCCTCCGCCGTCCTGCGGGTGCTGCGCGACAACGGGCTGGCCCGGACGTTCTTCGAGCGTCACGGCTGGACCCTCGTGCCCGGGAGCGAGACCTTTCACCGCTGGAACGTGCCGCAGGTCCTCTACCGGCGCAGCCTGTGAACGGCGCTGCCGCGGCGCGAACCCGGATGCTTGCGACGCAGACGGTGCATATACCCGGTTGCGTCGCAAGCATCCCCGGCCACCGCCTCCGGCAGGTGGCGGGACGGGGTGTGTGGTGACCGTCTCTCCCGTACCCCTGGTGGCGGTCACCGACCACGCCGCCGAGCGCTTCCGCCAGCGGGTGGGCACGCGGACGGGCGCGGTCGACGTCAAGGCGGAGATCGCCACGCGGGTGGCCCGGGCGTGGGAGGCCGGACGCGTCGACGACGAGCCGCCACCCGGCGCGACGGGCGCGCGCGGCTCGGTCTACGTCCGCGACCTCGTCGACCGAGCCGTCGTGTTCGTCTGCCGCTACGACCGCGCCGTGCGCGAGGCACTGGTCATCACCCTGTGGGAGGGCGAGGACGGCGTCGGGCCGCCACGGGTGGCCCGCCGCTACACCAACGCGCTCAAGGACTCAGACCAGGCGGTCAGCGATCGCCGCGACCGCTGACCCTGCCCGTCGCAGGTGGACCCGCACGGTCACGATCCCGAGCCCGGATACGTGCGACGCCGGACGGATCACGAGGCCGATGCGGGTCGCTTCCCGACGCTCGCGTTCCCAACCGCCAGGACCGAACGCGTGGCACCGGGCTACCCCGAGCGCCCTGGCCGATGCCGCACGTCTGCGGTCCCCAGGCCGGGCATCGTGCGGAGCCGGGTGGGACGCTGGGTGACCGGCGTGCGGCAGGGCACGTTCGCCGTCGCTGGCCCCGGAAACGTGTGGCGAGGCTCCGGTTCCGGGCCAGAGCACGCCGAACCCCGAACGCCGCAGCGTCTACGGCGTCGGCTACCCCTCGACGAGCGCGGCCAGACGGGTGTGGCGGGTGCCGGCGTCGCGGCGGCCGAGGGCGAGGTTCAGAGCCCCGAGGTCGCCGACGAAGACCGCGGCGCGCTCGGCCCGGGTCAGCGCGGTGTACACGAGGTTCCGGGTGAGCATGATCTGGTGGCCGCCGAACAAGGGCACGACGACGACCGGCATCTGCGAGCCCTGGGACTTGTGCACCGAGATCGCGTGCGCGAGGCGCAGGGTCCCGGCGTCCTTGACCGGCAGGCGCAGCACGCGCCCGTCGTCGCCGCCCAGAATCAGCGCGTTGCGGTCGTCGTCGTAGCTGGCGATGACGCCGAGCTCGCCGTTCATGAGCTCGTGCTCGTAGTCGTTCTTGGTCTGGATGACCCGATCGCCGACCCGGAACGGGGTGCCCGCAATGGCGTACCCGTCGGGGTTCAGACGCTCGCGCAGCGCGCCGTTGAACGCGTCGATCCCCACCGGTCCCTTGTGCATGGGGGCCAGGACCTGCACGTCGGCGTGGCGCTCCAGGCCGTAGTGGGCGGGCAGGCGGGCGGCCGCGAGCTCGACGACCTCACCGAAGATCGCCTCGGCGCCTTCACGCGCGATGAGGAAGAAGTCGTGCACGTCCCCCTCGCCGGGCACCGTGGGCGGGGCCTGGCCGGCGTTGATGGCGTGTGCGGCGCGGACGATCATCGACCGCGCGGCCTGGCGGAAGATCTCCGTCAACCGGGTGGTGGGGACCGCGCGGGAGTCGATCAGGTCCTCGAGCACCCGCCCGGGCCCGACGGGGGCCAGCTGGTCGACGTCACCGACGAGCAGGACATGGGTCCGCGGGCCGACCGCGTCCAGCAGCGCCGCGGCCAGGCGGACCGAGAGCATGGACGCCTCGTCGACGATGAGCACGTCGGCGCCCTCGATGGGATGGTCCCGGTCGCGGGTGAAGCCCTCCCCGGGGGACCACTCCAGCAGGCGGTGGATGGTCGTGGCGTCCGCGCCGGTGGTCTCGGTGAGCCGCCGCGCCGCCTTGCCGGTCGGCGCGCACAGCCGCACCGACCGCTTGTGCGCGCGCAGCACCTCGACGACTGTCCCCATCGACGCGGTCTTGCCGGTGCCCGGGCCACCGGTGAGGATCGACAGGCGCCCATCGATCACCCGGTCCACGACCGCCCACTGGGCGTCGGTCGGCACGAACGCCCCGTCGACGGGGCGCAGCACGTCGGTGACCCGCAGCTCGGGCCCGTCGTCCAGCAGCTCCCGCACCCGGCGGGCCAGCCGCCGCTCCGTGGCGTGCATGGCCGCCTCGGCCACCCGGCCGTCCTCGAGGATCACCCGGCCGGCCGCCGCCAGGTGCGCCAGACGCTCGTCCACCTGAGCGTCCTCGCCGAGCAGACGGCGGGCCCGCGCGGTCAGCTGCGCCCGGGGGAGGAAGCAGTGCCCGTCCAGCTCGGCCTGCTGGAGGGTATGGACGATACCGGCGTCCAGCCGCCCCGGGCTGTCCTCGCCGACCCCGAGCGCGCGGGCCAGCACGTCCGCGGTGGCAAAGCCGATCCCCTCGACCTGGGTCAGCGCGTACGGGTCGGCTTGCAGCATCCCGATCGCCTTGTTGCCCAGCGTGCGGTAGATGCGGGCCGCGACGGCGGCCGGGACACCGTGCTGCTCGAGGAACAGGCGGACCGCCCGCAGCGCGCCCTGCCCCTCCCAGGACTCGACCGCGGCCTGCAGCCGCGACGGGCCGATGCCCGGGACCTGTCGCAGGCGTCCGGCTGGGTCGGCGTCGATGAGGCCCAGCACCGCGTCGCCGTGCGCCTCCAGCAGCCAGGCGGCTCCGCGCGGTCCGACGTGCTTGATCGCCGACAGGTAGGCCAGCAGGGCGGTGTCGCCGACCGGCGCCTGCACCTGTACGCGGTCCACCGCGAACTGCCAGCCGTGCTTGGCGTGCTCGCGCCACTGTCCGCCGACGGTCGCGCTCTCCCCGACCTGCACGTGACCGACGGCGCCGGTCAGTGTGACCTCCTCGCCCTCGCCGGTCAGTGCGGCGAGGATCGCGAAGTCCCCGTCCGGGGCCCGCCAGCGGCTGCCGGAAACCTCGACGCGCAGCTCGCGCTGCTCGGGATCCGGGGCGGAGGTCATCGCGCGCAGGGTACGCGGGCGGCCAGCGGACCGTTCGCGGCGGGACAGCGACGGCGCACGCCTGCAACACGGACGGGTCAGACCCGGGGCCGGACGGATCATTGGGATACTGGGCGGGCGATGCCGCAGCTCGGAGCCATCCTCACCGCGATCGTCACGCCGTTCGACGCCTCCGGCGCGGTCGACGAGGCCGCGTTCGTCGACCTCATGCACCTATTGGCCGGCCAGGGCAGCGACGGCTTCGTCGTCTGCGGCACGACCGGCGAAGCGACCACGCTCGACGACGACGAGCACCTGCGCGTCATCGAGCTCGCCGTGCAGGAGCGGCCGCCGGGCAAGAGCATCGTCGGCGGCGTCGGCTCCAACGACACCCGCCACGCGGTGAAGCTCACCGAGCGGGCGTGTGCCCTCGGGGCAGACGCGCTGCTCGCGGTCAACCCGTACTACAACCGCCCCAACCGCCGCGGCATCCTCGCCCACTACCGCGAGGTCACCCTCGCGGCCGACCGGCCGATCCTCGTCTACAACATCCCGGGCCGGACCGGCTCGGACATGGACAACGACCTGCTGGCCGAGCTCGCGCAGCTGGACCACGTCGACGGCGTCAAGCAGGCCAACAACGACAACCTCGCGCCCGTCGACGGCCTGCAGCTGTACGCCGGCAACGACGAGGTGCTCGCGCGCACGCTCGACCTCGGCGGCGCCGGCGGCATCCTCACCGGCAGCCACATCGTCGGGCCGCAGATGCGCCGCATGGTCGACGAGCCCGACCAGCGGGCGCAGATCGACGCAGACCTTCGGGACGTCTACGCCGCACTGAGCGTGGGCCCCGCCGCCATGACCATCAAGGCAGCGCTCAACCTGCTCGGCGTCCGCGCCGGGACGGTGCGCCTGCCGTACGTCGAGGCCGACGCCCAGGAGACCGCCACCA
>JBBSUL010000181.1:0-3956 GCA_038234375.1 Solirubrobacterales bacterium
CTGGGTGCTGGGGCTCGGTGGCAGCCTCGCCGCGGCCGGCGCGACGGCGGCGATCATCCTGCTGACAGGTGGGACCGCCGTCCGCGTCCGACCGCTCGACGCCGTGGCCCAGGCACGCGCCGCGCTGACGCCACCGCCGGGCCGGATCGTGCACATGGTGGTCGTCACCGGGACGCACATCGACGGATCGCGCGCGGTCGACGACGACGCCCCGATCCAGACGTGGACGGCGGTGTCCCCGCCGCGGTGGCGGGTGCTCCAGACCTCGCCCCCAGGGGGGACTACCGACGAGGTCAGCTACGCGCACGGCTCGCAGCGCACGTACGTCGCCGCGCGGGACGAGCTGCGCGTGCAGCGCGGCTACTCCGACGACGGCGCGGCGGCACGGGCGCCAAGCTTCCTGGGGCTGCGCGGCGCCGCCGACCCGGCGGACGTCCTGCGCCGGATGCTGGACTCCGGACGGCTGCGCGACGCCGGGGAGCGCACCGTCGCCGGGCGGAGGGTACGCCGACTGGTGGGCTCCACCGGCGGAACGGGCGGGCAGCCGGTTCGGAGCCTGGTCTACGACGTGGACCCGGCCACGTTCGCGCCGGTCGACGGCACGCTCACCGACCACGTCCGCCTGCCGCGGCCGGGACGCGGGAACACCAGGAGACAGAACATCACCACCGTCTTCCGGGTGAAGCGGTACGAGACGGTGCCCGACACGCCGGGGAACGCCCACCTGCTGCGGATCAAGACGTCGCCGAAGACGAAGGTCATCGTGCGCCGCGCCGCCGCGCTGCGCCGGGATCGGGAACGGGCCGCCGAGCAGCGCAAGCGATGCCACCCGTCCAAGGGCGGCAACGGGATCGCCTGCCCGCTTGCGCCGCGGCGGTCGTCGGCCCCATGACACCGCACCGCATGTCGGGCGCTGACAGCTCCGTATGACCTTGGACGCGCTGATCGGTTTCGGGAGACTGCACCTGCCCGCAGCGCTGACGACGGCCACCGTGGTGCTCACCGCGGCGCTGGCGATGCCCGCCGTCGCGAACGCCGTCTACCGCGACGACGACGTCATCGCCATCGTCGACCGCCCAACCCCCGTCAGCGCCTTCGGCAGCCAGGTCGTCTACTCCCAGCGCGACCCGGCGACCGGCCGCTACCGGCTGATGGAGGCCCCGCGCCGGAGCGGAGCCCGTGGTGCTGCTGGTCGCCCCGCGGACGGTGCCCTTCGACGCCGACATCGGCCCCGGGCCCGAACGGCAGCGCGCTCGTCGTCTACTCGCGCTGTGAGCAGGAGCCCGCGCGCACGAACCTCGCGGGTCTGCCGGAGTACCTCACCGCCCGCGGCTGCGACCTGCACGAGCTGAACGTGGCCTCCGGCCAGGAGCGCAGATCACCGCCGCCAAGAGCCCAGTGGCGTCCGAGGTCCTGCCGACCGTGGCGCGGCCGCATCGTCTTCGCGCGCGTGTACGAGCGCAAGCGCGACTTCCGCTACCTCTACGTCCGCTCGCGGACGGGCACCGAGCCGTCGCGGCGCCTGCGCGGCGGCCTGCGCGGAGTGCCAGGGCCGCGGTGCGCAGCGCACGTGCACCGACAACACGCGCTCGGGCCCGACGGGCCTGGACCTGTACGGGCGCGACTGGGGTTCGGCTGGGCCTACCAGGGCGACGCGGAGGGCCTGGCGCACACGCTGCGCGTCGACGATGTGACCTCGCCGGCGCACCGCCGCGTCGACAGTTTCGGAGGGGGCGGCCTGACGGATATCGACGTCGGCTTCCCCGGCTTCAGGTCGGCCGCCTCTACTACGGGCGCCTGTGCCGCGGCGACCAATCCGGCTGCCCGGGACGCGCCGCGCTCGTGCGCGCCCGGTACACCGTTGCGGATAGCGGTGAGCGCGTCCCGGTGGGGCGCAGCGTGATCGCGGTCACCCGCGCGCGACGCCACGATCGTGCTGCGCGACGCTCGCCGCCGGGGCAGGAGCGGGCGAACGCTGATCGTGCCCACCCAGAGGGGGACACGATCAGCGTTCGCGCCGACCTGACGGGTGTCAGGCCGCGCGGGTTGGACAGGGTGGTCGCCTAGCGTCCCGATGCTGGTCTGCGACCGCAGGCGCCCGGGGTGGCTGGGGCGCGCACGAGGAACTCGCGGAGTCCGTCGTGGAAGTCCCCGGGTGTCTGGCCGGAGGTCACGTCTGCCGCGTGACCGGGTCTGGGTTAGGAACGACGGTCGGTGCCGGCCGATGCGGGCCTGTCAGCACGCATACGCGTGCTGAGCGCGCGTGCGCTACCGCGGGCCGGCCGGCGTGCAGACCAGCTCGAGCCAGAAGTGCTCCAGCTGCGTGACGAGCTCGACGAACGCCGCGAGGTCGATCGGCTTCTCCAGGAAGCCGTCGGCCTCCAGGCGCTCTTCCTGGACCATCTCCCGATGGGTCGCCGACGCGGTCAGGAGGAACACGGGCACGTGGCGCAGGCGCGGCTCGCCGCGCATCGTCGTCAGCAGCGTGCGGCCGTCCATGCCCGGCAGGTCCAGGTCGAGCAGAACGAGGTCCGGTAGGGCGAGGCCGTCCGTGCCCTGGCCCGCTCGGATCAGGTGCGCGAGGGCCTCGCTGCCGTTGCCGATGACCTTGAGGCGGTTGGCGAGCTTGGCCTCGCGGAGCAGCTCGACCGTGAGCCGCACGTCGGCGAGGTTGTCCTCGACGAGCAGCACCTCCGCGGGCTGGAACTGGGAGACGTGCCCGGAGGCCGGGGAGGAGAGCGGGGACATCACGCGGCCATCGTGTCAAACGCACGTCGGGCAGACCGCGCACGAACAGTCGACGCCCCGGCGCTCACCGGCGGGCTCCCGACAGCGATGGCCAGCTCCCGAAGCGGGCGAGGACGACGGCGATGGGGCTGCGGGGCTGCATCCTGGTCCTATCGGCAGCCGGGGCGCGAAGGGTGAGGGCGGTCCCACCCGAAGATCACCCGCGGGCCCACCCGCAGTTCACCCCCCGCGGGGACGGCGGCGCAGGCGCTCGCGCGCCTCGTCGAACGCCTCCGGGCGCGCGGGCTCGGCGGGCGTGCCCGGCGTCCGGCCGGTGCCCGGCTCCGGCAGCGAATCGACCTTCAGGCGCCGGCGGGCCGCGTCGATGCGGCCCGGGTCCAGCGCGGTGTCCCCGGGCTCGGGGATCCTCAGCAGCGGGACGATCGTCGTCGGCGCATCCGGGCGCGGCTGGCGTGGCCTGCGCGAGGGCGCTGCGCTGAATGTGCGCAGCAGCGCCGCCACGTCAGCGGGCGCGGCCCCTGAGGCCGGCGTGGCCCCGGGCGGCCGGTCGCCTCCGGCCGACCGGTCACGGTCGGCGCCGGCCACGTCCGCTACGCGTCGGCGCCCACGGCGCCGACCACCGAGGTGGTCCAGTCGATGACCGACGTGGGCTTGACCACGTGGCGTTGCAGCCCGAGCTCTGAGGGCTCCAGGCCCAGGGCCAGGCCGACGAGCTGGGGCAGGTGCAGGACGGGCATGTCCAGCTTGCGCCCCACGGCCTTGTTGGCCAGCGGCTGCTGCATGTCCAGGTTCAGGTGGCACAGCGGGCACGGGGTGACCAGGCAGTCGGCGTCGGCGTCCTTGGCGTCGCCGAGGTGGCGGCCGGCCTGCTTGAGCGACATCTCGGTGTTCATGGTGATGATCGGGAAGCCGCAGCACTTGTGCGAGCCGGCGTAGTCGATGACCGTGCCGCCGAGCGCCTCGATGACCAGCGGCAGGTACGTGTCGCGCGGCTGGTCGTCGTCGATGCCCAACCTCGGGGTGGGGCGCACGATGTAGCAGCCGTAGAACGGGCCGACCTTCAGGTCGGTGAGCGGCCGCGTGACCTTGTCCTTCAGCGTGTCCAGGCCGATCTCCTCGACCAGCAGCCACAGGAAGTTCTTGTTGGAGATCCCGGCCGTGTACTCCAGGCCCTCGGGCGCCAGGGTCTCGTTGACCTGCGCGCGGTA
>JBBSUL010000182.1:0-3429 GCA_038234375.1 Solirubrobacterales bacterium
CCACCCTGCGCGGCGCCGCGACCGGCCGCGCCGGGGGGGCGCCCCACCCCCGCGCCGGCCGGGGTCTTCGACCGCCCCCCCGCGGAGCTACCGCAGTCGCGCCGCCCGGGCTCCGCCGTGGGCGCGGGTCATGGCGATCGCCTCGCGGTGCGCGGCGCCCGCCCACGGGGGCCCGGGGTCGTCGAGCTCCACCGGGTCGGAGTTGACCAGCAGGGCGCCGTAGTCCACCCCGAGCAGGGGCTCGAGGTCGATGTCCACCCGCCCGAACGCCGTCCCCCACGAGGTGCGCCCCTCGCGGCGCAGGAAGCCGGCGGTCGGCGCCACGTCCAGCCACTCCGAGCCGTGCGCGACGAGCAGGCGCGCGCCAGCCCCGGTGAGCGTCTGGGAGGCTCGCTCGACGTTACGCGAGAAGCCCGCGATGCAGACCGCGCCGGGCGCCACCACGATGAGGACGACGCCGGCGTCGACCAGCATGGTCACCCCGGCGTCCCCCGGACGCCGCCGGGCACCTGCGCGCGAGCGGGGGGCGGCGCGGGCAAGCCTGCGCTCGGAGATCAACGACACCCGGCCAGTCTGCCCACGCTCAGACCCCCCGGGCAAGTGCTGCACGCAAGCGACCAGCGGGCCGTCCCGCCCACCGGCCCAGCCGTTCAGGTGCGCAGGCGGCGGCTCAGGCGGGAGGCGTGATCGCGTCGCGCTCGAAGCGCTCGGCCCCGTCCTGCTCCGCGGGAGGCCGCGCGTCCCGCAGATGCGGGTAGACGGCGTGCCAGGCGTCAAGCACCTGCTGGATCGGGACGTCGGCGTACACCCCGTGGTCCTCCACGTACTCCATGTGCCGGCGCCCGGCCCGGTCCAGCGGCTGCATGAGCGAGTCGTGACGCCCGTCGAACTGAAGCGGCACCGTGCCCGTCCGCTCGCACAGCGACCGGTTGAACGCCGGGGTCGCCTTGACCCAGCGACCGTCGAGCCACAGCTCGGTGTACCCGTGGTACACGAACAGGTCGGTGCCCATCAGCTCGAGCAGCTTCGGGCTGGTCAGGTGGTTGCGGACGGTGGCGAAGCCGACCCGCGACGGGATGCCGACGACGCGCGCCGCGGCGGCCAGCAGCGCGGATTTGGGCAGGCAGTAGCCGTACCCGCGCTCCAGCACGGTGCTGGCCCGGAAGCCAGGCGGGCGCTGGTCGACGGCGTACGGGTCGTAGCGGAACCCGTCCCGCACGGCGAGGTACAGCGCGACGGCCTGCTCGCGCGGATCGTCGACCCGGCGGCGTGCTGGAGCGCGAAGGCGACGACCTCTGGATGGTCGGAGTCGACGGAAGCGGCCGGCCGCAGGTACGGCGCGAGCGCCTCGGGAACGGCACCGGCGGCGGTGTCCTCAGCGGGCGTGGACATGGCAGACAGGATGGCACGTCCGCCGCACCGCCTCGAACTCCGGCGACCATCTCGGGCAGGGGCGGCGGCCCAGCCCTGTCCGGTGGGCCCACCCGGTGGTACGTTCGTCGCGGATGACCCTGGCGGCGCAGGAGGACGCAGCACTCGCGGGCGTGCAGCGCGCCCTGGCCGCGCTGCGCGAGGTCGCCACCGCCGGGGCCGTCATGGACCGGGGCCTGCGCGCGCTGTGCGAGCACTGCGGCTTCACCCGCGCCGTCCTCTTCCGGGTCCGCGGCTCCGAGCTCGTCGGCGAGGCCATCCACTTCGCGCAGCGCCCCGAGTGGGCCGCGGAGCTGCTGCTGGAGTCGCGGCGAACGCCGCTGCCGCTGCGCCACATGGTGCCGGAGACCGAGATGCTGCGCCGGCGGACGGCCGCCCTCGTCGAACGCCCCCAGGAGGACCCGCGGGCGTTCAAGCCGCTCGTCCACGCATTCGAGACCCGGTCCTACGCGGCCGCGCCGCTGATGCCCGACGGCCACGTGCAGGCCTTCGTCCACGCCGACCACTTCTTCGAGGCCGGCCGGGACGTCGACGAGCGCGACCGGCTGACGCTGGCCGCCTTCGCCGAGGGCTTCGGCCTGGCGCTGCATCGTGCGGTGCTCCTCGACAACCTCGCCGCCCAGCGCCAGGAGCTGCAGCGCGCGCTGCACGGGGCCACCCGGACCGTCGAGGCGATGGGCGACCTGGACGCGACCGTCGGCCGCGCCACCGAGGACCTGCACGCGTCCCTGCGGTCGGCCGGTGCGCAGCTGCCGCCGGGATCCGAGCGCCTGGAGGCCCTGCTGACCCCGCGGGAGCTCGAGGTCATGGACCTCATCGCCGGCGGCGCCACGAACGCCGAAATCGCCCGGCGGCTCGTGGTCTCTGACCAGACCGCCAAGACACACGTCTCCCACGTCCTGCGCAAGCTGCGCGCCACCAACCGCGCCGAGGCCGTGTCCCGCTACCACGCGATCACCCAGCGGGACGGCCGGTAGCCCGCCGGCGAATAGGCTGGCGGCCATGCGCAAGCTCGTCGGAGACGTCGCCCTCGGGGGCAGCCCGTTCCCGCCGATCGCCGACTACGCGTTCCTCAGCGACGGCGAGGTCACCGCGCTCGTCGCCCCGAGCGGCAACGTCGAGTGGATGTGCCTGCCCCGGATGGACGGTCCGTCGATCTTCGGGACGATCCTCGACCGCGACGCCGGCGGCTTCAAGGTCGCGCCCACCGACACCGCGGTGCCGACCGGCCGCCGTTACCTGCCGGGCACGATGATCATGGAGACGACGTGGGGCACCCGCACCGGCTGGGTCATCGTTCGCGATGTGCTGCTCATCGGGCCCTGGCGCCACGACCGCGAGCGCTCGCACACCCACCGGCGCGCCCCGACCGACCACGACGCCGAGCACGTCCTCCTGCGGACCCTGCGCTGCGTCAACGGCTCGGTGGAGGTGACACTGGACTGCGAGCCACGGCCCGGATACGGCCGTGACCGCGTCGCCTGGGAGTACACCGGCGACGGGTACGGGCAGGCGGTCGCCGTCCCGCAGGACGCCGACCCGTTCGAGAACCCGCTGCTGCTGAGCACCGACCTGCGCCTGGGCATCGAGGGGGGCCGGGCGAGCGCCCGCACCACGATGCACGACGGGGACGTCGCCTTCGTCGCCCTCTCGTGGAACGACCACGGCCCGCCGACGACGTACGAGGCGGCCTACGACGGCGTGGTCAAGACCGCCGACTACTGGCACGAGTGGCTCTCGCGCGGCGAGTTCCCCGACCACCCGTGGCGCACCTACCTGCAGCGCAGCGCGCTGACCCTCAAGGGCCTGACCTACGTCCCCACGGGGGCGATGGTCGCGGCGTCCACCACGTCGCTGCCTGAGACGCCGAAGGGCGAGCGCAACTGGGACTACCGCTTTTCGTGGATCCGGGACTCGACCTTCATGCTCTGGGGCCTGTACACGCTCGGCTTCGACTGGGAGGCCAACGACTTCTTCGCCTTCATCGCCGACGTCGCC
>JBBSUL010000183.1:0-3221 GCA_038234375.1 Solirubrobacterales bacterium
GCTCGAGGCCCAGCAGGAGAAGCTCACCGAGTCCGAGCAGAAGCTGCGCACGAAGATCGAGCAGTTCCGGACCAAGAAGGAGGTCATCAAGGCGCAGTACAGCGCCGCTGAGGCCCAGGTCCGCATCAGCGAGGCGGCCTCCGGGGTCGGCGAGCAGATGGCCGACGTCGGTATGGCCATGCAGCGCGCGGTCGACAAGACCGAGGACATGAAGGCCCGCGCGGACGCGGTCTCCGAGCTGGAGGCGGCCGGCACGTTCGAGGACATCACCCAGCTCGGTGACGGCAAGGACGACATCGACCGGCAGCTCTCCGAGCTGTCCTCGGGGTCGATGGTCGACGACGAGCTGGCCAAGATGAAGGCCGAGCTCGGCGGGGGCAGCGCCCCGTCCCCGGGTGAGCTGGGCAGCGGCGGCGCCGCGGGCTCCGAGTCCGAGTCGACGCAGGAGGGGACCGCGTGATCGTCCGGATCTTCACCGAAACGCAGTACCGGCTGGACGAGAGCCACCACCACCACCTCAACGAGCTCGACGACGCCGTCGTCGCCGCGGTGGACGCCGGGGACGAGGACAAGTTCCACGAGGCGTTCGAGGTGCTGCTGGACTTCGTGCGCAAGACCGGTGAGGAGCTCGGCGACGACGAGCTGGAGGCCTCGGACTTCATCCTCCCGCCCCCGGACCTGTCGCTGGCCGAGGCCGAGAAGGAGTTCACGGGGGAGGGGCTCATCCCCGACCCGCCCGGCGCGCCCGCGGCCTGACCGACCTCACGCCGCCGGAGGGCGCTCCGGGTTCCGGCCGCGCGACCGCCCTCAGACGTCCTTGCGGCGGGTTCGCAGGCGCGTCAGGCGCGCCGCGAGCGCGTCGATGTTCTCGATGCTGGTGTTCAGCGACTGCACCCGGGTGTCGAGGGTCTGCATCGACCCGCGGATCCCGTCGACGCCGACGGCCATGCCGTCCACGCTGGGCCCGAGGCGGCCGACGCCGCTGCGGACCCCCTCCAGCTCGCCGATGACGTCGGCCAGGTCCGCCCGCATGCCGCGCAGCTCGCGCTCCATGTTCGACACGCCGTCGGTCATCCCGTCGAGGTTGTCCAGCGTACGCTGCAGCCGGGCTACTGCGCCGGTGATCGCGCCGACCGCGCGCACGGGAGCCAGGACGACCGCGACCGTCGTCGAGGCCACCTCACCGACCAGCCCGGTGGCGATCCCGATCGGCGCGGTGGCGATCCCCCGCACCGAGGGCTGGCGCTCTTGCTCGCTCATCACTGGCGCCGCAGCATCGCAGGTCCGTCGCCGGCGACGCGACAGCGCCCCGGCCCGGAAGCCGTCAGATCGGCGTGCCCCATAGGGGGAACCAGCGCTCCAGCTCGGCCTCGAAGGGCAGCTCGCCGCCGAGCTGGGCCTTGATCTGCAGCTCGCGCTCGTTGCTGCGCTGCTGCTCCCCGCCGGCGGGCACGAACGGGTACCACGTGCCTCGCTTGTAGTTGTAGATGAAGTAGATCGGCGCGCCCTGGGAGTCCTGGTAGCTGAACACCGCGCACAGCACCCGGTCACTGTAGCCGCCCACGGCCAGCGCGTCGGTGACGGCGTTGACGCCGACGGCGAGGTCCTCGATGTCGTCGTCGGCCAGCACGAACCAGCGGTAGCCGTAGGTGTCCGACGACACCTGGACGGTGGTGCCCGTCTCCTCGCCGGTGGAGCGCACGAGCTCCTCGACGTCGGAGGCGATCTGCTCGAAGTCGCCGGTCGCCAGTGGCTGGAAGACGACGGCCGACTTGCCGCGGTGGGTGATGTTGTGCGCGGTCTCCAGCGTGATCGTCGCCGTCGTGATGGCGAACAGGCGGTCCGGCGCGGTCCTGGCGACCTTGCGCTTGCCCAGCAGTGCGTCGAAGAAGCCCATGCCGCCAGCCTACTTCGGCCGGCGCCGTCGGCGGGTCACCAGTTCGGCGTCGAGCCCTTCGCGGGGCCGCCCTGAAGCTGGCCCTCCAGGCGCGAAAGCGCCTCGATGCGCTTCTCCAGCGGGGGGTGCGTGGCGAAGACGCTGCCGAAGGCCGCCTTGGCCTTCGGCGGGAAGATGAAGAAGGCCGCCAGCTCCTGCGTGCGCAGGTCCTGGGCGGGGATCTGCTCCATCTGGCCGGAGATCTTCAGCAGGGCGCTGGACAGGGCGCTCGGCCGGCCGGTGATGACCGCCGCCCCGCGATCGGCCGCGTACTCGCGGTAGCGCGACAGCGCCCGCATGAGGATGAAGCTGAGGACGTACACGAAGACCGACACGAGGATGAGGCCGAAGGCGCCCAGGCCGTCCTCGTCGCTGTCGCCGCCGCCGGTGAAGAAGAAGCCCCACTGCACGATCAGCGAGGCGATCGAGGCGAAGAACGAGGCGGCGGTCATGATCGCCACGTCGCGGTTGGCGATGTGGGTCAGCTCGTGGGCCAGGACGCCTTCAAGCTCGGCCGGGGACAGCAGGTTCAAGATGCCCGTCGTCGCGCAGACGACCGCGTTGTCCTTCTTGATGCCCATCGCGAAGGCGTTGGGCATGGGGTTCTGGGCGACGGCGAGGCGCGGCTTGGCCAGGTCGGCCTGGATGCACAGGCGCTCGATCATCGCGTGCAGCTCGGGGGCCTCCTGGGGGGAGACCTCGCGCGCGCCCATGGCCCGCAGAGCGAGCTTCTCGGAGGCGAAGACCTGGAAGAGGAACATCCCCCCGGCGATCAGGGCGATCGTCACGCCGCCGGCCCCGGAGGCGAACAGCGCGCCGACCAGGACGGCGTAGACGAGGCCGAGGAGGAACATCGTCCCGAGCATCCGCGTCTGCAGGCCCGTGTCGCGTCCGAATGAGCTGGGGGCAGCCATTGGAGGACTATGACACCGTTGGCTCAACGGACCCTAAGAGGACTCCTAAGTGGGGCGCGGAGACCGGGACGGGGGACGTCTGGCTGGTGCTGATGTCCCGCGGGGACGGCGTGCGCCGGGCGGTCGCCTTCGCGACGGCGTGAGCGTCAACGCGCCATATCACTCAAGGTTCGGGCCAAGGTGCCGATACCCCGTCGATGGCCCTCCGGCGCACACGCCTGCTGGCCGCGCCTCGCGCCGTGGTGGCGGAGGCAGCCAGCGCGACCCAGAGCGCCGCGAGGCCGACGAGGCCGGCCCGCAGCCTCGGCGACATGGCGGCCACCCTAGTGCGCAGCCGGTCGACCCGGATCGGGCGTCTCGCCCGGGACCGA
>JBBSUL010000184.1:0-3181 GCA_038234375.1 Solirubrobacterales bacterium
CCGTGGTTCTGCGACGTGATCTCGATCTTGCCGGTCTGCAGGTCCTTGACGGGATGGTTGGCGCCGCGATGGCCGAAGGGGAGCTTGAAGGTCTGTAGGCCCACGGCGCGGCACAGCAGCTGGTGGCCGAGGCAGATGCCCCACACCGGCCGGGTTCCGATGAGCTGGCGCACGGTGGCCACGACGTCGTCCAGGGCGGCCGGGTCCCCGGGGCCGTTGGCCAGGAAGAAGGCGTGCGCGTCGGTGGCCAGCAGCTCCTCGGCGGTGACCGTGCAGGGGTGCAGGGTCACCTCGGCGCCGCGAGCGGTCAGGTGCCGGACGATCGACGCCTTGATGCCGGTGTCGATGGCGGCGATGCGCACGTCGCCGCCGTAGCCGACGGTGTGCGCGGACGCCGGAGTCACGAGGCGGGCCAGGCCCTGCCCGGCCATGGGGGGCTCGGCGGCAATGAGCGCCCGCGCGTCGGCCTCGTCCATCGCGCCCGGGAACAGGCCGCCGCGCATGGCGCCGGCCTCGCGGATGTGCCGCACGAGCGCCCGGGTGTCCACGCCGCTGATGGCGGGGACGCCGCAGTCCAGCAGCCAGTCCAGCCAGCCGCGCTCGGCCTCGGGCGCGTCCTCGCGGTTGACGGCGGCCCGCATGATGACCGCGCGCGCCCAGATCTGCTCGGACTCCATCGCACGCTGGCTGACGCCGTAGTTGCCGATGTGCGGATAGGTGAAGGTGACCAGCTGTCCGGCGAAGGACGGGTCGGTCACGGACTCCTGGTAACCGGACATGCCGGTGGTGAACACGACCTCGCCGACGGCGTGCGCGTCGGCCCCGCAGGCGTCGCCGTCGAAGCGCGTGCCGTCCTCCAGCAGTACGTAGGCGGTGGCGGGCGTCACGGTCAGACCTCGACTTCGGCGGGCGCCACGGCGGCGTCGCGGTGCGCGACGCTCCCGGCGGCGATGGTCATGAGCACCTTGCCGCGCAGACGGCGGGAGGCGAAGCAGCAGTTCGACGAGCGCGAGGCGTAGCCGTGCTCGCCCACGGTCCACTCGCGCCCGA
Source organism: Solirubrobacterales bacterium (assembly GCA_038234375.1). GTDB lineage: Bacteria > Actinomycetota > Thermoleophilia > Solirubrobacterales > Solirubrobacteraceae > Paraconexibacter. The sequence goes on from JBBSUL010000184.1 coordinate 1,051, forward strand.
GGTCGACGAGCGTCAGGTTCGCCGGCTGGCCGGCGGCGATCCGCGGGCGCGGCAGGTCCAGGAGCGTCCCGCCGACGGTCAGGCGGTCGACGACGAGCTCCAGCGGCAGCACCCCAGGATGGACGAGTTCGGTGTACACCGCGGCGAACGCGGTCTCCAGCCCCGTGGTCCCCATGGGGGCCTGCTCGAACGGGACCTCCTTCTCGTCGCGGGCGTGCGGGGCGTGGTCGGTGGCGATGCAGTCGATCGTCCCGTCGCGCAGACCCTGGATGAGGGCCTGGCGGTCGGCCTCGGTGCGCAGCGGGGGGTTCATCTTCATGCGCGTGTCGAGCGAGCGCACGGCGTCGTCGGTGAGGGTCAGGTGGTGCGGGGAGGCCTCGCAGGTGACCCTGACCCCGGCGGCCTTGGCCACACGGACGGCATCGACGGACTCGACCGCCGAGAGGTGCTGCATGTGCACGCGGCCGGGGCGGGCGGGATCCTCGCCGGCGATGGCGCAGTCGCGGGCGACCATCGTGGACTCGCTGATCGACGGGATGCCGGCGATGCCGAGCACCGCGCTCATCGCACCCTCGTGCATCGCCCCGGCGCCGCTGAGCGACGGATCCTCCTCGTGCAGGGCGAGCACGCCCCCGCACAGGCGCTGGTACTGCAGGGCCTTGCGCAGCATCCCGGCCGAGACCACGGGCTTGCCGTCGTCGGTGAAGCCGAGCGCGCCGTGGGCGCGCAGCTCGGCCATCTCGGTCAGCTCGGTGCCGCCCATCCCGACGGTGATGGCGGGCATGAAGCCGACGGGGATGCGGGCGTCCCGGGTGGCCGCGTCGCGCAGCGAGCGCAGGATCGAGGTGGAGTCGGTGACCGGGCTCGTGTTCGGCATCGCCACGACGGCGCCGTACCCGCCGGCGGCCGCGGATGCCGTCCCCGTGGCCAGGTCCTCCTTGTGCTCCTGCCCCGGGGTGCGCAGGTGCACGTGCGGGTCGACGAAGGCGCAGAACAGATGGAGGCCGGCGCCGTCGACGATCTCGGTGCCGGCGGGGGCCTCGAGGCCGCCGGCGTCGCCGAGCCGCGCGACCTGGCCGCCGCGGACCAGCACGTCGGCCAGGCCGTCCAGGCGCTCGCCGGGGTCAAGGACGTGGACGGCGCGGAAGAGGACGTCGGCGGGTGGACCCGGCGCGTGGACCAGCGGCTGCACGAGGGTCATGCGGTGACGGGGGCCGCTTGCGGATCGGGGACGGGCGGGGTGGCGCGCGCCCCGGCGAGGACCTCGTAGAGGACGGCCATGCGGACGACGACGCCGGCCTGTACCTGGGCGAGGATCGCCGCCTGCGGGGAGTCGACGACCTCGCCGGAGAGCTCGACGCCGCGGTTGACCGGGCCCGGGTGCATGAGCACCTGCCGCGGCAGCAGGCGCTGGGCGTTGATCTGGTAGACGGAGGCGTATTCGCGCAGCGAGGGGATCCACGCCTGGTCCATCCGCTCGTGCTGCATGCGCAGGGCGTAGACGACGTCGGCGTCGGGCAGGTCGTCGAGGGTGTGTCGCACGTCGCAGCCCATGGCCTCGATGCCGCGGGGGATCAGGGTCGGCGGCCCGCACACGGTGACCTGGGCGCCCATGGTCTGGAAGGCGAGGATGTTCGACCGTGCCACGCGCGAGTGCAGCACGTCGCCGACGATCCAGATCTTCGCCCCGGCGATGTCGCCGAGCCGCTCGCGGAGCGTGTAGACGTCCAGCAGCGCCTGGGTCGGATGCTCGTGCTTGCCGTCGCCGGCGTTGACGATGCACGCGTCGGTCCACGTGCTCACCAGGTGCGCCGAGCCCGCCCACGGCGTGCGGATGACGATCGCGTCGGGCTTGTGGGCGTTGAGCGTCAGGACGGTGTCCTTGAGCGACTCGCCCTTCTCGACGCTGGAGCCCGAGGCCACGAAGTTGACCACGTCGGCGCTCAGGCGCTTGGCGGCGAGCTCGAACGAGGACCGCGTCCGGGTCGACGCCTCGTAGAACAGGTTCAGCACGGTGTGCCCGCTCAGGGCGGGCGTATTCTTCAGCTAGCCCCCCTGACCCTGCGCGAACGTCGACGCACGGTCGCAGATCCGCTCGATGCTGTCGCGGTCCAGGTCAGCGATCGAAAGC
>JBBSUL010000185.1:0-3167 GCA_038234375.1 Solirubrobacterales bacterium
AGGTCGACCGTCTTGCCGACCTTCACCAGGCCCTCACGGGCCGGGATCTTGTTGTCGACCGGGACCGCGTCCTCCAGGTTGCCGAGCACGATGTCCGCCTTCGCGGCCGTGTCGGGCAGCTTGGCCACCATCTTCTCGTTGGAGGCGTCGAAGAAGTGGATCATGCGTGAGGGCGGGAAGGGGATCTCGGTGACGGGATCCGGTGCGCCCACGCAGAGCGGCTTGAAGAAGTCCTTGGGGCTGCGCATAGACGCCGAACCATAGTTCCTGGGCGCGCGCGGCCGACGCCCGACGCCGCGCCGCGGCACGCGGCCGCGCGGTAGCCTGGCGCCGTGGCCACGGCCCCGACCACCACGCCACCCGTCACCGCCGCGACCCCGGCCGACGGCCAGGTGCAGCAGGCCGGCGAGCGGCGCAGCGCGCGGGTGGAGTCCCTGCGCGCCCTGGCCGCGCTCGCGGTCCTCCTCGGCCACATCTTCTCGCTCTCCTTCGGCGCCAAGCCCGGGGTCTTCGAGGGCACGAAGAACCAGCTCATCGTCGGCGGCGGCCTGGGCGTGTTCCTGTTCTTCACCCTGTCGGGCTACCTGCTGTTCCTCCCCTTCCTCCGTGCCCAGGTCGGCGAGCGTCGGACCATCCCGCTGAAGGAGTACGCACGCAACCGGGTGCTGCGGATCCTGCCGCTGTACGTGGTGGTGGTCACGGCGCTGAGCGTCATCCGGCCGTTCGAGGGCCAGGAGTCGCAGTGGTGGCGCTTCATGCTCTTCATCCACAACTACTCCGGCACGTCGATCACCCTCCCGGACGCGCCCGTGTGGTCGTTGCAGGTCGAGGCGCACTTCTACCTCGCGCTGCCGCTCGTGGCCTGGCTGCTGGCCCGGGGCACCCGCGGGTCGCTGCAGGCGACCACCATCGTCCTGCTCGTCGTCGCCGCCGTCAGCTACAAGCTGCGCGCCCACGGCGTGCAGACCCGCGACGGGCTCGGCGTGCTCTACGGCCTGTACTCGCTGCCCGGGCTCATGTACCTGTTCGTCAGCGGCATGCTGCTGGCCGTGGCGCGGGTCGCCACCGATCGGAAGACCCCGGCGTGGATGAGCCGGCCCGTGATCGGCGCGTCCACGGTCTGGCTCGTTGCCGGCGTCGCGCTGTACCTCTACATGGCCACCACCCCGCAGCTGACCCAGACCCGGCTGCTGCCCTTCGCCGGCTTCCTCGTCGTCGCCGCTGCCGTCCTGCCCCTGCGCGGCGGCTTCGGTGTCCGGGCCCTGGAGTGGCGCCCGCTGGCCCTCGTGGGCATCGCTTCCTACAGCCTGTACCTGTGGCAGGTACCCGTCCTGCAGGTGCTGACCGGCACCCACGTGAAGGTCGTCGACGGGGTGCTGGCCACAATCGGCGACGGCATGGACTTCAAGCTCGCCTTGGTGCTCGGCAGCCTGCTCGTCGGCGCCGTCACCGCCGCCAGCTACCTGGTCATCGAACGCCCGTTCCTGCTCCTCAGGAAGCGTTGGACCTGACGCGTCGGATCGTCGTAGGCCGCAGGCGCCTAGAATCCGCCGCCGCCCGCGCCCACGGCGCCGACCATCTGAACGCAGGAGCCCCACAACATGTCCGACGACTTCACCACCGACCAGCGCGAGCGCGAGGCCTCTGGCGGTCACGCCTACGGCCGCTACTTCGAGGAGTTCGAGGAGGGCGCCGTCTACAAGCACTGGCCGGCCAAGACGGTCACCGAGTCCGACGACCACCTCTTCTGCCTCATCACGATGAACCACCACCCGCTGCACCTCAACGACGTGTACGCGGCCCAGTCCCAGCAGAAGCGCAACGTCGTCGTCGGGCCGCTGGTCTACTCGCTGGCCCTGGGCATGAGCGTGTCGGACATCTCTGGCAAGGCGATCGCCAACCTGGCCACCGACGAGCTCTCGCACCCGAACCCCGTCTTCCACGGCGACACGCTGTTCGTCGAGACCGCGGTGCTGGAGAAGAAGGCCTCCAAGTCCAAGCCCGACCGCGGCGTGGTCAAGGTCCACACGAAGGTGCTCAACCAGGACGGCGTGCTCGTCGCCGAGTTCAAGCGCCTCGTGCTCGTCCCCAAGAAGACGCCCGGCGCCGAGGGGTAGCACCCGGCCCGGCGCAGCATGTCCGAGCGGCAGGCGGATGCCTGCCGCTCAGCGCTCGATGCTCACCGGGGTTCCGAGCGGCACGTCGTGCGCCAGCTTGCGGATGACGGCGTTCTTCACGCGGATGCAGCCGTGGCTGACGTCGGTTCCCAGCGCGCCCGGATTGTTGGTGCCGTGGATGCCGATCTGGCCGTCCCCGGACCCGAACGACGAGTACACCCGCGAGTACGCCGAGAGCCCGAGCGAGTAGGGGCCGTAGAACCCCTTCGGCTTCGTCGACTTCACCAAGTCGGTGACGTAGTACTTCCCCTTCGGCGTCGGCGAGACCGAGCGCCCGACGCCGATCGGCTTGGTGAGCACGCGGACGCGGCCGTGGAAGACGACGATGCGGTGGCGCCTGAGCTGGATCTTCACGCGCCAGTTCGTCGCTGACACGTTGACCTTCGACCGCCGGACCCAGCCCTGGCGTCCGTTCGGACGGGACGGCAGGCGGACCCGCAGCCAGCCGGGACGGCGGTCGGTGACCTCGAGCACGAGCGGGAACCGCTGGCCGTTGAACACCCGTTGACGCAGCGTGCGCTCCAGGCGCAGCGGACGGGTGCGCCCCGCCGCCGTCGCCGCGCGCGCCCCGGCGCCCTTGGTCACCGTGCGGTAGACGCGCAGACGGGATCCGCGCACGGTGGCGATGATCGTCGTGTACTTCGTGAGCGTGGGCCGCTTGACGCTGTTGACGCTGTAGCTGCGAGGCGCCGCGTCGGCCCGCACGGGCGGCAGGGAGGGCAGGCGGCTGCCGCTGCCGAAGATCGCCGGGGCGACGACGAGCCCGACCGCGGCGGCGGCCAGCACGGTCGCCACGCCGCGCAGGATCGCGCGGATCGACGACGGGGAATTGGGGGGTGGTGCCTGGCTCACGCAGCTCCGGGCGCGGACGGCGGCGGCTGACCGCCGGCGTCCGCCGCCGCTCACCCGGCCACCCCGGGGGTGGCGCGGGCGCCCGAGGACGGCGACGCGCTGGGCAGCGACGGGATGAAGCCCGTGCCCGAGACGGCG
>JBBSUL010000186.1:0-3155 GCA_038234375.1 Solirubrobacterales bacterium
AGCCCCCTGGGCGAGCCGTCCACAGCCTCCGAGGGGGTTCCAGGTGGGAAGGCGAGCCCCTGGGCGAGTGTTCCCTATGGACGGCGAGCCCCCTGGGCGAGCCGTCCACAGCCTCCAGGCGAGCCGTCCACTCAGCCCGGCGCCGGAACGGGCCGCTCGTTGTGGCGCAGCCACACGTCGACGTAGTACCCGCCGAACGGGATCACGGAGCCGGCCAGGATGAGTACGGTCGTGCGGGGGCTCCACTCCTGCGACGGGCGCACGCCCAGCGTGATGAAGACGTACGCCAGGAAGAGGATGCCGTGGATCGGCCCGAGGACCGAGACGGCGCTCTCGCCGCCCGAGCTGTCCTGCACGACCTTGAAGAACGTGGCGACCAACAGGGCGAGGAACGTCGTCGCTTCGGCCAGCGCGACGTACCGGAGGTTCTTGATCGACATCTGCGACTCCATTCTGGAACGGCCCGCGGAGGGCCTGCAGGGCACGACTCGGCCAGCGGACCGGCGCGGCTCCAGAGCGTAGAGACATGGACCGACGCTCGCGCCACCGAGCGACCACGCGCCCGCTCGACAAACCAGGGGGCGGCGCCCGACGCGGACCGCCCGGGACCACCTCCACCGGTTGGCCGCCGTGGGGCGGGTGGGACGCCAGCAGACGGGGGATCTGGAGGGCGCGGAACGCGAAGATCGCCTCGACGTCCCGGCGGACGAACAGCGCGTGGGCCAGTTCGCCGAGCGGGCCGACGGCGATCGCGTAGCGGACGGTGTCGGTCATCAGCGTGCACCCCGGGCGGTCGGGGTCGACGGTGAACGTGTGGGTGTGGTGCCACAGCGCGTAGGGGCCCCGGACCTGGACGTCGACGAAGCGGTACGGCGGGTCCCAGGCCTGGATGCTCGTCAGCCACGACACGGGGACCCCGTGCAGCCTGAGCGCGTACTGGATCAGCGTGCCGACCTGCATCGGGATCGGGGACGGTGTGACGACGCGGAAGCGCAGGAGGGGCGGGGTGAGCGCCTCCAGGTTGACGGCGTCGGCGAAGAACCCGAAGACCTCCTCGGGCGTGCCTTCCAGGCGCTGCTCGCGGTGCAGGGTGTGGGTGCGCATGGTGCTCGAGGCTACGGGCGGGCGGCCTCGCCGGCCCATCCGGCCGGCGCCGCCGACTCCGGACGATCACTACGCTGGCGGCTATGGACGACCTGCGCAGCGCGCCGGTGCCGCCGGTCGGTCCGGACGACCACGTCCGCGGGGCCGAGGGCGCCCCGCTCGTCGTCATGTACGCCGACTTCACCTGCCCGCGCTGCGCGGTCGCGTGGGAGCGGCTGCAGGACGCGCGGCTCAGGCTCGTGTTCCGTCACCTGGCGCTCAAGGCCAAGCACCCGCGGGCCGTCGCCCTGGCCCACGCGGCGGAGGCGGCAGCGTGCCAGAACCGGTTCTGGGCGTTCGCCGCGGCGGTGTACGCCGAGCCGGCGCGCACCGAGGACCCGGACCTGTGGCGCCGGTGTGCGACCCTCGGCCTGGACGTGGACGCCTTTCAGCGCGACCGCCGCACGGACGGCGTCGCCGAGCGGGTGCGCGGGCACGTGCGCGACGCGCTGCGGGCGGGCGCCACGGTGACACCGACGCTGTACGCCGGCGGGCAGGTACACACCGGGCCGCCGTCCGCGGACCTCGTCGCAGCATGGGTCGCCGGACAAGGCGTCCAGGCGACGGGCTAGACTCTGCGGCACTTCCGATACGAGAAGCATCCATTGCCCACCATCCGGGTGGGTCCGAAGGGAAACAACACATATGAGCAATGACGCCGTGACCACCGTCGCCGTCGACATCGCCGGCTCGGAGATCAGCTTCGAGACCGGGCGAATGGCCCGCCAGGCCTCCGGCGCCGTCGTCGTCACCCAGGGTGAGACGATGATCCTGTCGACCGCCACGATGGGCAACCTGCGCGACGCGGACTTCCTGCCCCTCACCGTCGACATCGAGGAGCGCATGTACGCCGCGGGCAAGATCCCCGGCTCGTTCTTCAAGCGCGAGGGCCGCGCCGCCGAGAAGGGGACGCTGACCGCCCGCATGATCGACCGTCCGCTGCGCCCCCTGTTCCCCAAGAACTGGCGCTACGAGACGCAGCTCGTGACGATGACGATGAGCATCGACCACGAGCACCCCTACGACATCCTGGCGATGAACGGCGCGTCGGCCGCGCTGATGCTCTCGCCGATCCCGTTCCCCAACCCGGTCGGCGCCGTCCGCGTCGGAAAGGTCGAGGGCAAGTTCGTGGTCAACCCGAATGAGGCCGACCTGCAGGACAACTGCGAGATGGACCTCATCGTCGCGGGGACCGAGGAGGCGATCCTCATGGTCGAATGCGGGGCCAACGTCGTCTCCGAGGCCGAGATCCTCGACGCGCTGGACATCGCCCACGACGCGATCAAGAAGCTCTGCGCCGCCCAGCACGAACTGGCCGAGCAGGCGGGCAAGCCCAAGGTGGAGCTCCCGGAGGCCGTCAGCGTCGACCCCGATCTCGTCGCCCAGGTTCAGGCCTCCCATGGTGCCGACGTGAGCGCCGCCACCCAGGTCGTCGACAAGCTCGAGCGCCAGGACGCCACGGGCGCCGCCAAGGACGCGGTCCTCGCCCAGTACGCGGGCGACCCCGAGTCCGACGAGTACGCCACGCGCCGCAGCGCCGCCTCCAAGGCCTTCGCGGCCATCGAGAAGCGGGTCATCCGCCAGCGCATCGCCGTGGACAAGAAGCGCCCCGACGGCCGCCACGAGACCGAGATCCGCAAGATCGACATCGAGGTCGGCGTCGCCCCCCGCGCCCACGGCTCCGCACTGTTCACCCGCGGGCAGACCCAGGCCTTCAGCGTCGCCGCGCTAGGCACGCTGAAGGAGGAGATGCGCCTGGACACCCTCGGCCTGGAGACGAAGAAGTACTACTGGCACCACTACAACTTCCCGCCGTTCTCGGTGGGTGAGGCCGGCTTCATGCGCGGGCCCAAGCGCCGCGACATCGGGCACGGCGCCCTGGCCGAGCGCGCCCTGGTCCCGGTCGTCCCGTCGATCGAGGACTTCCCGTACACCGTGCGCGTGGTCTCGGACATCTTCGAGTCCAACGGGTCCTCGTCGATGGCCTCGGTCTGCGGCTCGTCGCTGTCGCT
>JBBSUL010000187.1:0-3133 GCA_038234375.1 Solirubrobacterales bacterium
CGACGCGGTGTGCTTTCCCGGCCGCGCACCCGCCGGTAACGGCGACGCGGCACCCCGGCAGACCGGTCACCCCGGCCATCGGCCGCACGGCCCGGCGCCGGACGTTTGCTGTCGCCAGGCCCGCGAACGTGCGCCACCGGGGTTGGAGCACCGTGTCGTCGGGATCGTCGTTCTGTCTGGTGACGCGCGGGGTCACCGCTGGGCCCGGTCGGGGCGAGCGACCGGCACCCCGGGAGCGTGGACGCGCCCGGGCGTCCACGAGACCAGCGCGCCGGGGCGCCAGCGCACCGACCGCGTGGCGAGACGGGCTCACCTGACCCGTCACACCGACTCCGACCGACAATCGGTATCAGACGTTGGCGCGCGCCGCCGCGGGGGAGCGCTCCGGCCTGCCCTCGCGCCGGTCGAGCATGCGGGCGGCGATGATGCCGCCCACGCCACCGAACAGGTGGCCCTGCCAGGAGATGCCGTCCTGCGGCACCAGGCCGCCGGCCAGCGTCGTCCCGTAGATGAAGCCCACCACGATGCCCACGCCGAGGTGCATCCAGCTGCGGCTGAAGATGCCGCGCGAGATGAGATAGGCGGCGAAGCCGAACACAAGGCCGCTGGCCCCGATGTGCAGCGTATTCGAGGGCGCGACGAGCCAGGTGCCGACGCCGCCGACGAAGGCGACGATCACCGTGACCATCGCCACGCGCACGGCGCCGCTGAGGGCGATCGCCGCGCCGAGGATGGCGAAGGGGATGCTGTTGCCGATCAGGTGGCTGAAGCTCGCGTGCAGGAACGGCGCGGCGACGATGCCGCTCAGGCCGTCCACGTCGCGCGGCTCGATGCCGAACCGGTCCAGGCGCTGGCCGTCGATGCTGTCGATGATCTCGACGACCCACATGACGATGAGCAGTGACGCGACGAGCACCAGCCCCTGACGGCGGGGGTCCTCGCCCTGGGCTCGGGCGGTGGTCGTGCTGCGGTTAGAGGTGGACACGGTTCGAGCGTCGCAGATCGTGCTAAAGGCCTGCTACGCGGGCGCCCTGGTCCTGCACGCCGATCGGCGCGCGCAGGACGGCGTCGGGGATGGCGAACGCGTCCACGAGCAGGTCGGCGTCGGCGCGCACCTCGTCGCACAGGCGGTCGACCGTCCGTGTGAGCGTCTTGGAGCGTGACGGCGACAGGCGCCCGTGCTCCAGGTACCAGGCGCGGTCGGCCTCGATGCGGGAGAGCAGGTGCAGGTCGCACAGGCGGTCCATGTGGACGCAGAGCACGCTGTCCTCGCAGGCGGCCACGCGCGCGGCGAACGCCTCGCCGATCACGCTCTCGATGTACGCGCGCGCGGCGGCCAGCACGTGGTCCTGGCAGGCCCGGAAGACCTCGAAGGGCTCGTGGCCCGCGTCGGTGCCGCGCTTCAGGCGCCGGGCGACGGAGGCCAGCACGCGCTCGGCGCGGTAGCGCAGGAGCAGCAGCTGCTCGGCGCGGTCCAGCAGCTCGCTGTCGTCCTCGCCGCGGGCGGGGACGACGGCGTCCACCAGGGTCTGGGCGATCTGGCGCATCGCCGTCTTCTCGAGCACGTCCTTGAGCGTCTGGCCGGTGACGAAGCCGACCATCCCGAGCGGGTCCAGGTCGCCGAACTGCTGCTTGTAGCCCGTCAGCAGCGATTTGCCCACGAGCTGCAGCAGGACGGTGTTGTCGCCCTCGAAGGTCGTGAACACGTCGCTGTCGGCCTTCAGCGAGGCGAAGCGGTTCTCGGCCAGGTAGCCCAGGCCCCCGCAGGCCTCGCGGCAGGTCTGCAGCGTGTCGGTGGCGTGCCAGGTCGACAGGGCCTTGATGCCGGCGGCGTGCGCCTCCAGCTCACGGCGGGCCAGCTCGCCGACGTCGTCGTCGGAGAACGCGGCGTCCAGCGCGACGACGAGCTGCTCCTGCGCGGCGTGCAGGGCGTACGTGCGCGCGAGTAGCGGCAGCAGCCGGCGCTGGTGGGTGCGGTAGTCCAGCAGCAGGATCTCGTCGCCGTTGGGCGCGCTGAACTGGCGGCGGCGCAGCGCGTGGCGCACGGCGATCGTCAGGCCGCTCTTGGCGACCGAGATCGCCGCGCCGCCAACGCTGACGCGGCCCTGCACGAGCGTGCCGAGCATCGTGAAGAAGCGGCGGTCGGGGTTCTCGATCGCGCTGGAGTAGGTTCCGTCCTCGCTGACCGAGGCGAAGCGGTCCAGCAGCGCGTCGCGCGGAACGCGGACCTCGTCGAACCACAGGCGGCCATTGTCCACGCCCTGCATGCCCATCTTGTCGCCGCAGTCCTCGATCCGCACGCCGGGCACGGCGGCACCGTCGTCGTCACGGATCGGGACGACCAGGGCGTGGACCCCGTGCGACTGGTCGGCGTCGCCGGAGCCGGTGTGCAGCTGGGCGAAGACGACGGCGCAGCGCCCGTGGTCGGCGGCGTTGCCGATCCACTCCTTGTGCGCTGAGTCGTGAGGGGTGTGGACGACGAACTCGCCCGTGGACGCGTCGTACGTGGCGGTCGTGTGGACGTTCTGCACGTCCGAGCCGTGGGCGGACTCGGACATGGCAAAGCACCCGGGGATGGTCACGTCGATGACCCCGCGCAGGTACTGCTCGTGGTGGTGCTCGGTGCCGAGCTGGAGGATCGCGCCGCCGAACAGGCCGAACTGCACGCCGCACTTGACCAGCAGCGACAGGTCCCCGTGCGCGAGCGTCTCGAACGACGCGACAGACCCGGCGACGTTGCCCTCGCCGCCGTAGCGGCGCGGGAACCCCAGCGCGGTCTGGCCGGAGCGCCCGAGCTCGGTCGCCCACCCGAGGACGAGCTCGCGGTACGCGGCGCGGCTGATGCCGTCGGCCTGCGCGAGGTCCAGGCCGGCCAGGCGCTCGCGGACCTGCTCGCGGATCTCGCGGTGCTCGCCGTCCAGCCAGCGCCGCAGGACGTCGGGGTTGAGCGCCGTGGGGGCGGGGGCGGGGATGCTCATGGTCGGATTGTGGCCGTCGCGCGCGGCGTTTACCAGGCACCAGGCGCGCCGGGGAGCGGCTGGCGGGAGAAGGCAGTGGGCGACGTTGGTCGCCTCGCTGTGTTCTCTCGTCCGAAGCCCGACGTCAGTCGGGTCTTCGGCGTTGTCGCGGGGAG
>JBBSUL010000188.1:0-3054 GCA_038234375.1 Solirubrobacterales bacterium
AGCCGATGCACGCCCCGCCGGCGACCATGCACCCGCCCATGTGGTTGATCGCCCCACGCTCGACGATGTTGCACTGCACCACCGGACCCCAGCACCCGATCTCCACCAGGCACTGGTTGTCGCCCGGCTCCTCCGAGAAGACGCCCTCCTCGTAGTACCCGGCCTTCGGGCAGTGCCGGTGCACCGTCTCGGTGAACAGCCACGCCGGGCGGCCGAGCTCGTCGAACTTCGGCAGCGGGCGGCCATCGGTGAGGTGACGCAGCACCTCGCTCAGGGTCTCGGTGAAGTTGTCGCCGACCGGCGCGCAGCCAGGGACGTTGACGACGGGGATCCCCCGGGCCGACCGGTAGTCGGCCCCGAGGTAGTCCATGAGGCCCATGGAGCCGGTGAGGTTGCCGGCCGCGGCGGGCATCCCGCCCCACGTCGCGCACGTCCCGATCGCCAGGAACGCCGCGGCGCCAGGGGCCATTGCCCACACCCAGTCGCTGACGCGGACCGGGCGCTCGGGGTTGCCGGTGAGCCCCATCTTCGCCGGGGCGTCGGCGACCGTTCCCAGTGCGGCGTAGGAGCCGCCCTGCTTGAGGCCCTGGTCGTCGGGGACCGATCCCTCCAGCACCACGACGTAGGGGTCGTCGAGCGTCCCGTCGGCCGCCTGGCGGTAGGCGTCCATGAAGTCGTGGCCGGAGTCCTCGTCGAGCATCGGGTGGTGGAGGACGACCCGCGGCAGCCCGGGCACCGTCCCCAGAACCAGATGCTCGACCGACGGGTTGGACGCGCCCAGCATCGCGACCGAGCAGCCGTCGCAACTCATGCCCGAAAGCCAGAAGACGTGGACCACCTGCTGCTCGTCTTGCGCCATATCTGCTCCTTCTCTGCTGGACCCGGGCCTTGGAAAGGGCACCGTTGCTCGCTGCTATATGTCGCCACCATACAGTGCGCGGCGCTGGATGTGGAAAGCACTTACCCCAACGAGTAGTGTCGAGCCCATGAAACTCGCGATAGCAGGCAAGGGTGGATCCGGAAAGACGTCGATCTCCGGGACGATGGCGCGCCTGCTGGCGCGCGGCGGTCAGCGGGTTCTGGCCATCGACGGGGACTCCAACCCCAACCTCGCGCTCACGCTCGGGATACCGGCCGACCGCATGAGCCACATGCCGACGCTGCCGTCCGACCTCCTGCGCCGCACCTCCGGCGGCGACGTCGAGCTGACGCAGTCGCTGGAGCACATCAAGAGCTCGCATTCGGTGACCGGACCCGACGGCGTCGACCTCCTCGTGATGGCCCACCCCCAGCACGCCAACACCGGCTGCCTGTGCCAGATGCACGCGACGGTGCGCACGATCATCGACGCCGTCTCCGAAGACGGGCGTGACGTGTGCATCCTGGACACCGAGGCCTCACCCGAACACCTCTCGCGCGGCACCGCGCTCTACGCCGACGCGCTGCTGGCCGTCGTCGAGCCGTACTTCAAGTCGCTGGAGACCGGCAGGCGGATGGCCGTTCTGGCGCAGGACCTCGGGTTGGAGCGCGTGGCGCTCATCGCCAACAAGATCCGCGACGAGCGCGAGGAAGAGGCGGTGCGCGCCTTCGCGGCCAAGCACGACATCGAGATCGGCGGGATGGTGCCGTTCGACGAATGCTTCATCGAGGCCGAGCGTGCCAGCGTGGCACCACTCGACCTCGCGCCGGATGCGCCGGCGATCGCGGCGATCAACGACATCGCCCTGCGGTGGGCGGGGACGGGAGTGCGCAATGGATGAGCTCGAGGTACTCCGGGTCCGAGACGAGGTCCTCCAGGCGATGTACTGGATGCGCGCCGAGGGCATCGCCGACACGCCGACGATCGAGGAGCTCAGCCGCTTCCTGGCCATCACGCCGCAGACCCTGGCGGCCTATCTGGAGCGCTACGTCGACGACGGGCTGCTGGAGCAGGACGCGGACGCCTACTGGCTGAGCGCGACCGGCGAGGAGTCCGGCAAGCGGACGTTCGCCGACGAGATGGCCGACCTGACCAAGTCGCCCCACGGCGAATGCGCGCCGGACTGCTGGTGCCACGAGTCACCTGAGGCCGCCGCCGATTGCCTGCATAATGCGATGGGTGTCGCCCATTCCAACTGAGACCGCCCCCGGCGCCCTGCCCAAGAACTTCCTGCGGCCGTGCGTGCTGCTGCTGCTGCGCGAGCATCCCGCCCACGGCTATGACCTGCTCGAGCGCCTACGGCCGCTGGGCTTCGAGCGCAGCGACCCCGGCCGCCTGTACCGCGCGCTGCGGGCGCTGGAGGCCGAGGGCCTTGTCCGGTCGGCCTGGGAGGCCTCGGAGAACGGCCCCGACCGCCGGATCTACGAGCTGACCCGGCCGGGCATGGAGGTCCTGCACCAGTCCGCCGAGTCGTTGCTGAGCACTCGGGCCAGCCTCGACGTGTTCCTGAGCCGCTACTCCGAGTTCGTGGCCCTCACCCGCCGGGGCAAGCCCGCGGGCAAGCGCTGAGGCCGGGGACCGCACCGATGGACGAGGCCGGTACGGGCCTGCGCCTGGCCGTCGTCGGCAAAGGCGGAGCCGGCAAGTCGGTGATCGCCGGCACGCTGGCGCGGGTGCTGGCGCGCAGCGGGCACCGCGTGCTGGCCCTGGACTCCGATCCGCTGCCGGGCCTGGCCTTCAGCCTCGGGGCCGACACGCCGGCCGAGCCGCCGCTGAACGCCGCTGCCGAGCGCGGCGAGGACCGCCGCTGGCGCTTTGTCAAGGGCGTGGGCCCGGTGCGCGCCGCGCAGCGCTACGCAACCGACGCCCCCGACGGCGTGCGCCTGCTGGCGATCGGCAAGACCACGTCGGAGGGCATGGCCCCGGTGATGGCGTCGACGCAGGCGTTCTACATGACCATCCACGGCCTGGGCGAGAGCGCGACCTTCCGGGACTGGACGCTGCTCGGCGACCTGCCCGCCGGCCCGCGGCAGACCGCCTTTGACTGGGCACCGTACGCCGAGCGCTTCGTCCTCGTCGTCGAGCCGACGTGGCAGTCGATGCTCACCGCCCGCCGCATCGTGCGGATCGCGACC
>JBBSUL010000189.1:0-3043 GCA_038234375.1 Solirubrobacterales bacterium
ACCCAGGCGCAGCAGTCCTCCACGGTCGCGACCGTCGGGGTGTTCGGCCGTACCGGACGGCGGACGACCACGGCCGGCAGCCCGCGCGCCCGGGCGGCGTGGAGCTTGGCCGCGGTCAGCGGGCCGCCGCTGTCCTTGGTGACGATGACGTCGATGGCGTGGGTGTCGATGAGTTGCAGCTCGCCGTCGAGGGTGTAGGGCCCGCGGTCCAGGAGGACCTCGTGGCGGGGTGGCAGGTCCTCGGGGGCGGGTGGGTCCACGCAGCGCACCAGGAACCAGGCGGTGTCGTTGGCGGTGAACGCGGCCAGGCCCTGGCGGCCGGTGGTCAGCAGGACGCGCTCGGCGCGCAGGTCTCCCAGCGCGGCGTTGGCGGCGGGCAGGTCGTCGACCCAGTGCCAGCGATCCTCGGGGCCGGCCGTCCAGCCCGGGCGCTCCAGGCGCAGCAGCGGGACGCCGGCCGCGGCGGCCGCGCGCGTGGCGGACTCCGAGATGCGCGCGGCGAACGGGTGGGTGGCGTCGACGACGGCGGTGATCGCGTGCTCGCGCAGCCACACCGCCAGCGCGTCGGGCCCGCCGAAGCCGCCGATCCGGACCTCCCCGACGGGCAGGCGCGGACGGGCGACGCGGCCGGCGAGGGAGGAGATGACCGGGATCCCGTCGGCGTGCAGCTCGGCGGCCAGGGCGCGGGCCTCCGCGGTCCCGCCGAGGATGAGCACGCGCCCGGCCTGCGTCACCGGCGGCGCAGCAGGTAGGTGTCGAAGATCCAGCCTTTGCGCGCCTTGGCCTCGGCGCGCAGCTCGGCGATCTCGGGCCCCACGTCGGCCAGCGGACCGGCCCGCAGCAGCTCGTCGTCGGTGCCCAGGTACGCGCCCCAGAAGATGTCGATCCCGTCGCCATCGATCGTCGCGAACGTGGCCTGCGCGTCGAGCATGACCACGACGTCGTCCACCCCCTCGGGCATCCCGCCGGCGATCAGCCGCGCCGGGGTGATCTGCACGGCGCGGCCGACGCGGTTCAGCGCGATGCGGTGGCGGGCGGTGAGCGCGTGCACGGCGCTGACGCCGGGGATGACCTCGTGCTCGAAGACGACGCGGCCGCGCGCGGCGATCTCGTCCACGACGGCAAGCGTGGACTCGTACAGCGACGGGTCCCCCCACACGAGGAAGGCGCCGGTCTGCCCGTCCGGCAGGTGCTCGGCCAGCGCGTCCTCCCACTGCTGCGTGCGCTGCTGACGCCAGCGGGCCACCGCGGCCTGGTAGTCGCCGGCCTCGCGCCACGGGCGCGGCGGGTCGGCGAGCTCGACGGTCCGGTAGCCGCCGGCGGTGCGGTGCGCGTCGACGACGCCACGACGCAGATCGACGAGCTCGTCCGTCGCCGCCGCCTTGGTGACGACGAACAGCACGTCGAACGCGTTCAGCGCCCGGACGGCCTGCACGGTGACGTAGGCGGGGTCGCCGGCGCCGATCCCGATGAGCAGCAGACGACGCACGCGCGGCCAGCGACGCGAGGTCCTCCCCCGTCGGGATCTTCGAGGCGAGCCTCCTGTAGCGGGTGAGGACCCGCCTGCCTTACCGACCTTTTCGACCTTACCGAACTTACCGCTCACTCGCAAAGTTCGGTAACCTCGCCGGGTGGACGAGCTGGAGAACCCGTTTCGGCCAGGTGCGGGCGCGCCCCCGCCGGCGCTCGTCGGCCGCGATGCGCTACTCAAGAGCTTCAGCGTGACCGTGGGGCGAGCTCTGGCCGGCAGGCCCGGCCAGAGCGTGATACCGATCGGCTTTCGCGGGGTCGGCAAGACCGTGCTGCTCAACCGCTTCGCGGAGTTGGCTGAGGAAGCGGGGCTTCGCGCGAGCTACCTGGAGGCGCCGGAGTCGGGGGACTTCGCCAGCCTGCTGGCCGGGCAGCTGCGCAAGATCCTCCTGGGCCTGGACACCGGGCAGAAGACCTCGCGCGCGGTCACCCGGGCGCTGGGGGTGCTGCGATCCTTCACCTACACGTTGCCGGACGGCTCTTCGCTCTCCCTCGGTGTTGATCCCGTCGCCGGGGAGGCTGACTCGGGCGCTCTCTCCGAGGATCTGACCGACCTGTTCGTCGCGGCAGGCCTAGCGGCACGCGAGCGCAAGACCGGAATCGTGCTGGCGATCGACGAGGTGCAGTACCTCAAGGCACACGAGCTTGCGGCACTGATCACCGCCATCCACCGAACGGTTCAGCTGAACCTCCCGCTGGTGCTCGTCGGCGCCGGACTGCCGCAGCTGCCCGGGCTGACCGGCAGCGCGAAATCCTACGCCGAGCGCCTCTTCCGCTTCCCGCGGATCGGGTCACTCGACCCCGAGCAGGGTCGAGAAGTCCTCGAGCTGCCCGTTCGCGACGCCGGGGTGACGTACACCCGGCAGGCCATCGACCACATCCTCGAGCAGACGCAGGGGTACCCCTACTTCCTGCAGGAATGGGGCTACGAGGTCTGGAACGTCGCCGCGCACTCCCCGATCGACGCGGCGGCCGTGGAGCGCGCCGCACCGCTCGTGCGCAGCAAGCTCGACAGCAACTTCTTCCTCGTGCGGATGGACCGCACGACCCCCGCCGAGAAGCTCTACCTCGGAGCGATGGCCGCGCTCGGGGCAGGCCCCCACCGCTCCGGCGACATCGCCCACCAACTCGGACTCCGCGTCGAGAGCGTCGCTCCACGCCGGTCAGCACTGATCACCAAGGGGATGATCTACAGCCCAGCCCACGGGGACACCGCGTTCACCGTCCCCCTCTTCGACGACTTCCTCCGACGTCACGCCCCATGACCCCGGCGATGAGGGAGATGCACCCGGGTCGCGCTCACCCCGATGCCCTCGACGGACCGGGCGGACTGTCCGCGACCTCGTCGCGCGTGGCGGCCTAGCGGAGCCGAACCCAGGCGCAGCAGTCCTCCACGGTCGCGACCGTCGGGGTGTTCGGCCGTACCGGACGGCGGACGACCACGGCCGGCAGCCCGCGCGCCCGGGCGGCGTGGAGCTTGGCCGCGGTCAGCGGGCCGCCGCTGTCCTTGGTG
>JBBSUL010000190.1:0-3028 GCA_038234375.1 Solirubrobacterales bacterium
CGCGCCAGCGCGAACGTGCGCGCACAGTGATGCCGTGGGCGTCGCACGTCGCGCTGCCCGGGGGCGGGCACGCGCCGTTCCGCGACGCCCCGGCGCTGCGGGCGCGGGTCCGGGCCGCGGGTGCGCGGCGGCGGGCGCCCGCCGCCGCAGCGGTCTGAGGCAGCGGCGGTCAGGCGGCGGAGGGGCGCAGCGCGCCGGCCTTGGCCGCGGCGGTCGAGCGGACCGGGGCCGGGGTCAGCGCGCCGGCGACGACGACCATGATCAGCGCGATCGCCTGCGCGACGATGCCAAGCGCGTCGCCGGGCATGGGGTCGCCGAAGACGATGATGCCGCCGGCGATGCAGGCGATGTTCGCGGCGGTGCCGGTGACCGCGATGACCGACACGGCGTCCCCGTCCTGCAGCGAGCGGGCCGAGGCGTAGAAGGCGGTGGCCGAGGCGGCGATGGCGACGAGCAGCCAGGGGCTGAGCAGCCCGACGATGCCGTTGATGCCCATGACCTCGGTGAGCCCCTTGACCGCGACGTTGCACACGCCGAAGAGGATGCCGGTGGCGGCGGCGAGCATGACGCCGTGATGCTGGGCCGGAGCGCCGGCGCGCGGCCCGAGCAGCAGCAGGCCGCCCATCCCGAGCAGGCCGGCCTGGAAGGCGACCATCGCCTGCAACGAGTAGCCACCGGGGCCGTGGCCGCCGGGCATCGTCACCGCGAACACCGCAAGACCGCCGGCCATGAGGCCCAGGCCCCACCACTGGCGCCGGTCGACGGCGAAGCCGAAGATCTTGTCGGCCATGACCGCGATGAGCACGACGCCGCCGGAGAGCACGACCTGCACCGTCGACAACGGGGCCAGGGCGATCGCGCCTACGTGCAGCGCCCAGCCGACGAAGCCGAGCAGCATGCCGAGGGCGAACCATTTGGAGCCCCACAGCGCCTTCGCGCTGCGCAGCGGGTGCCGCATGTCGACGGCGGGCACCTCGTTGGCGCCTCGGTGCTTGTAGAAGAAGCCGAGGTTGGCTGCGAAGGCGCACAGGAGCGCGAGGACGATGCCGATCTGGATGCTCATAAGAGAAAAGGAGGGCGACGGTGCCGGCGACTGCCGTTGCGGGGCCAGCGGACTGCGGGGTCAATCCCTCTCATCGGCCATACCCCGCAGCGCCTTGAAC
Source organism: Solirubrobacterales bacterium (assembly GCA_038234375.1). GTDB lineage: Bacteria > Actinomycetota > Thermoleophilia > Solirubrobacterales > Solirubrobacteraceae > Paraconexibacter. The sequence goes on from JBBSUL010000190.1 coordinate 1,164, forward strand.
GTCACCACTGGCTCCAGCGTAGCCGTTGCCCCGCCGCCGCACGCCGGGTGCGCGGATTCGTCACTGTGCGTGGGGTGATCGGGTGCAGGCCGCTGCTGTTGGTGGACATCGACGGGGTCATCAGCCTGTTCGATTTCACACCGGATGCCCGCCCGGACGGGCTGTGGACGCAGATCGAGGGCATCGCCCACCTGCTTTCGCCGCGTGCGGCTGCCGCCCTGCGCGACCTGGAGGTCGACTTCGACTGCGTGTGGTGCTCGGGCTGGGAGGAGAAGGCCAACGAGAACCTGCCTGCGCTGCTGGGCGTCGGGCCCTGGCCCACCCTTTACTTCGCGCGTGGTGACGGAGCGGGCACGAGCCTGGCCGGGCACTGGAAGCTGGACGCGATCGACGCGTACTGCGGCCCGGACCGGGCGGTCGCCTGGGTCGACGACGTCCTCGACGCCGCGTGTGAGCGCTGGGCGCAGGCGCGGCCGGGTCCCACGCGCCTGGTGCCGGTCCCGCCCGCCGCCGGATTGACCGAGCGTGAGGTGCCCGCGCTGGTCGCCTGGGCTCGCGCGCTGCGCGCCATGCGCTGACCGACACCGCCGGGAGCGCCCGCGGGTACGGTTGGGCGCGTGCCCATCGCGCGCCTCCGGGACCGGGTGGTCCTCACCACCGCGCGGGCCGTTCGAGAGTTCGTCGAGGATCGCGGCCACCGCGCCGCCGCCCAGATGGCGTTCTTCGCGGTCCTCTCGGCGATCCCGCTGGCCATGCTGCTCGTCGCCGGCTTCGGCACGCTGTTCGACGAGAGCGACGTCCGCGAGCGCGTCATCCGGACCGCGTTCGACTCGATCCCGATCGCGCAGGCCGGCGATCGCATGCGCCTGGAGGCTTCGGTCGCCGACGCGCTGGAGAACGTCGGGCGGATCGGGCCGATCACCGTCGTCGTCCTCCTCGTGTCGGCCTCGGGCGTCATGGGCGCCCTCCGCCACGCCGTCAACGTCGCGTGGGACATCGAGGCCAGCCGCTCGCTGCTGCGGCGCAAGGTCCTGGACGTGTCGCTGGTGACGGGCGCCACCATCCTGCTGGGGCTGTCGCTGTCGCTGACCGCCACGCGGATCGCCTCCAACCGCGTCGACGACGAGGGCAGCGGCGGCGCGCTGCTGGCCGTCGGCCTGAACGTCGTCGGCGCGGTCCTGCCGTTCGTCGCCGTGGTCGCCGTCGTCCTGTTCCTGTACCGGGTGCTCCCGGTACAGCGCCCGTCCGTCCGCGAGATCTGGCCGGGGGCCGTTGTGGCCGCGCTCGGCCTGTTCGCCGTCAAGTACGGCCTCGACGTCTACCTGCAGCGCTTTGCCGACTACGGCGCCATCTACGGCTCACTCGGGGCGCTGATCGCGCTGCTGCTGTTCGTCTTCGCCGCCGCCAACGTCATCGTCTTCGGCGCGGAGTTCGCCTCCGAGTGGGCGCGCCTGCCGGCGGACGACGAGGTCCGCCGGAAGGTCGCCTCCGGGAGGCGGTCGCTCCGAGCCCGCCTCCCGTTCTAGGAGTCGCTGGGGATGTCCAGGTCGGCGAGCTCCTCGGCGAAGCCGGGGTCGGTGCCGCCGGCCCCGATCTCCTCCAGGGACGCGATGTCCTCGGTGAAGGCCGAGCCGAAGCCCCCGTCTTCGCCACCGGACAGGCCGAGGATCTCGTCGCTGTCGAGCAGCCCGAGGTCGTCGACGGCCCGCGGCAGCGGCTCGGCCGGCTCGATCTCGATGCGCCGGTAGCGGCGCAGGCCGGTGGCCGCCGGGATGAGCTTGCCGATGATCACGTTCTCCTTCAGCCCGTTGAGGGTGTCCTTCTTGCCCTCCAGCGCGGCGTCGGTGAGGACCTTGGTCGTCTCC
>JBBSUL010000191.1:0-2835 GCA_038234375.1 Solirubrobacterales bacterium
CATGGTCGTCGTCGCCGGCGCGCTGACCCCGGCCCCGGTCCGCTCGACCGCCGCGGCCAAGGCCGGCGCGCTGCGCCCCCCCGCCCCCTCACCGCCGCTGCCTCAGACCGCTGCGGCGGCGGGCGCCCGCCGCCGCGCACCCTCGGCCAGGACCCGCGCCAGCAGCGCCGGGTCGTCGCTGAACGGCGCGTGCCCGCACCCGGGCAGCGCGACGTGCGACGCCCACGGCATCACTGTGCGCGCACGTTCGCGCTGGCGCGTGAGGAGCAGGAGGTCGTGGTCGCCCCAGGCGATCGTGACCGACACCCCGCGCAGCTGCTCGGCGTCGTGGAAGACGTAGCGCTCGAACGCGGTGGCGCAGGCCTCGAAGCCCGGGGCGTCGAGCAGCAGCGTCATGTGGTCCAGCGCCGCCTCGCCGTCCATGCGCCACGGGCGCGCGACGAGCTGGCCGAGCATCGCCGTGCGGGTCACCGGGTTGCCCAGCAGAGTCGGCAGCGCCCCGGTCAGCGCCCCCAGAAGGGTTCGTGACAGACGCAGGGACCGCAGGGCGAATGCGCGCTCGCGGCCGGTCCAGAACCCGACGGGGGAGACGGCGGTGGCCGAGGCCACCGCACCCATGCGCGCCAGCTCCAGCGCGATCCCGCCGCCCATCGAGTTGCCGGCCACGTGCGGGCGCTCCAGGCCCAGCTCGCCGCAGAAGGCGGCCACCCGCTCGGCCTGGTCGGTCACGGTCGGGCCGGTTCCGTCGTGGGGCGTCCGGCCGAAGCCGGGCAGGTCGATCGCGACGACGTCGAAGTCGGCGGCGAGCGCGTCGAGCACCGGCTCCCAGATCCGCCACTGGCTGCCGATGCCGTGGACGAGGACGAGCGGCTCACCGGCGCCGCGTCGGACATGGTGCAGGGACACGGAGGCAGCCTACCCCGTGCCAACGCCGCCGACAGGCCTGCGCTGCCGGCGCCGCCCGCAGCGCGCCGGACGTCCTTGCGTTGCTAGGCTCCCTCGTCGCATGCCCACGACCTCCCAGCTCATCCGCAAGGGCCGCAAGCCCAAGGCCAAGAAGCTCGCGACCCCCGGCCTGAAGTCCGGCAAGGGCCGCAAGACCAAGACCGCCGCGCCCCAGCGCCGTGGCGTGTGCACCCGCGTGTACACGACCACGCCGAAGAAGCCGAACTCCGCCCTGCGCAAGGTCGCGCGTGTGCGCATCTCCGGCGGCATCGAGGTCACGGCCTACATCCCGGGTGAGGGCCACAACCTGCAGGAGCACTCCGTGGTGCTCGTCCGTGGCGGCCGCGTCAAGGACCTGCCCGGCGTGCGCTACAAGGTCGTCCGCGGCACGCTGGACGCCTCGGGCGTCAACGACCGCAAGAAGGCGCGCTCGCAGTACGGCGTCAAGAAGAAGTAGAGGAAGACCAGAAGATGCCCCGCCGCGCCGCCGCACCCTCCCGCAAGCTCGAGCCGGACGCCGTCCACCGCTCGCGCGTCGTCCAGCAGCTCATCAACAAGGTGATGCTCGACGGCAAGAAGTCCACCGCCGAGCGGATCGTCTACGACGCCCTGGCCATCATCGGCGAGAAGACCGGTCAGGACCCGATCGAGCAGCTCGAGGCCGCGCTGAAGATCCTCACCCCGCAGCTGGAGGTCCGCTCGCGCCGCGTCGGCGGCGCCACCTACCAGGTGCCCGTCGAGGTCCCCGGGCCGCGGGCCAAGACGCTGGCCGTACGCTGGCTCATCGAGTTCGCCCGCCAGCGCCGCGAGAAGACGATGGCCCAGCGGCTGGCCAACGAGCTGATGGACGCGCTGAACAACCAGGGCGGCGCCTTCAAGCGCAAGGACGACATCTTCCGCATGGCGCAGGCCAACAAGGCCTTCGCGCACTACCGCTGGTAGCGCCGCTGGTAGCGCCCGGCGCGCCGCTGAGGCTCGCGTGGCTCGCCGCCGGAGAGGACGAGCAGCCCGCCGCCGCAGATCAGCAGCAGCGCGCCGCCGAGCGTCTCGAAGTAGAAGCCGTTGCCGGCCCCGGCGATCGCGCCCGTGTACAGCTCGCTGAGCTGGCCGGTGTCGTCGATGTGTGTGGCGTCCGAGATGATCGAGATGCCGAGCCCGAGGATGCCGGCGGTAGCGACCGCGAGCATCGCCGGCCGCGCGCCCTGCGCGGCCCCGACGAGCATCGTGACCGCGAACCCGGCGATGACGATGAGCGCAGGGCCGTGACGGTCCGCGCCCGACAGCATGGTGTCCAGGCCGCTGGCCGTGTTCGACGCGGCCCCGATGTCGATCTGGATGATCGTGGACCGCGTCGCCAGCACCAGCAGCGCGCTGCCGGCGGCCCCGGCGAGGATCAGGAGGGCTCGCAGCAGGCGGGTCATCCGCAGGGCGTTGGCCTCACCGGTGCCGGGCGGGGTGCCTCTGCTATCGTCCCCGTTCGCTTCCGGGGCAGTGGCGCTCATCCGCGCCCGCTCTCCCGCGGCACATCACGACCAGATGCACACACCGGGCACATAGCGCCGACGCCGGGACATCCCAGTGACGTGCGCGCGGGCCCGAGGGGCCCGTTTTCTTTGTGGTCCATAGGGTCGTGAGCTTAGCCGGACCGCAGTGCACCGACGTTCCGAGATAGCCTTTTGTGGTTCGCCCCCCGGCGGACCTGATGACGACACCCCAGAGGAGCAAGCGAAGTGGCCAAGGAGAAGTTCGAGCGCGACAAGCCGCACGTGAACGTCGGCACCATCGGTCATATCGACCACGGCAAGACCACGCTCACCGCGGCCATCACCACGGTGCTCGCCGAGGCGTCGGGCGGGGCGGCGAAGTCCTTCGCCGAGATCGACAACGCCC
>JBBSUL010000192.1:0-2799 GCA_038234375.1 Solirubrobacterales bacterium
AGGCCCCGCAGCTGCGCGAGCTCCGGGGAGACCTCGCAGAACAGCTCGGGCTGCAGCTCGGCCAGGTACGGCGACCAGCGCGTCATGCCGCCGGCGGTGAAGTGCTCGGTCAGGCGGTAGGTCGTCAGCACGAACGGGAAGACGTCGCTGCCCTGCGGGTGGTAGCGGTTGTCCGGGTGCGGGAACGTCTTGCGCACCGGGCTGTGCTGCTGGTCGTACAGTGCGTTGCGCACCGGCGAGTCCTGCGGCTCGTAGTGGGTGGGCAGCGGGCCGTCGGCCAGGCCGGAGGGCGCGTACAGCCAGCCGCGCCCGTCGCCCTGCATGATGAACGGGTCGGTGCCGCTGAGCGCGTCCGGGCCGCGTGCGCCGTCCGGCGGGCGGTAGGCCGGATCGCGGTCGGCGGGGAAGTCCGGCGTGTCGTGCCCGGTCCAGGTCTGCTGCTCGGCGTCCCACCACACCAGCGCCTTGCGCGGGCTCCACGGGTTGCCCTCCGGGTCCGCGGAGGCGCGGTTGTACAGGACGCGGCGGTTGGCCGGCCACGCCCACCCCCACTGCGCTCCCGTCCAGTTCTGCTCCGCCCACGGGGTGCGGCGGGCGGTCTGGTTGACGCCGCCGGCGTAGCAGCCGCAGTAGATCCAGCAGCCGCAAGCCGTGGACCCGTCGCCCTTGAGGTCCTCATAGGTGGACAGCAGCTCCCCGTCGGGGCCGCGGCCGTTGATCTCGGCCAGGACCGCCTCCGCCTTCGGGTCGCCGTAGGGCCCCTCCGTCGGGTAGTCCCAGGTGAGCTGCTGCAGCGGACGGTCGCGCTCGGCGGTGGAGTCGGCCAGCCGCGCGCGCAGCCGCTGTCCCAGCTGGTGCACGAACCACAGCTCGCTGCGGCGGTCGTCCGTCGGCTGCACCGCCTGGTGGTGGAACTGCAGCATGCGCTGGGTGTTGGTGAACGTGCCGCTCTTCTCGGTGTGGGCGGCGGCGGGCATGAAGAAGACCTCGGTGGCGATGTCCTGTGTGCGCATCTCCTCGGTCTCGATCTCCGGCCCGTCCTGCCACCAGGTGGCCGACTCGATGAGCGAGAAGTCGCGGACGACCAGCCAGTCCAGCTTGGACATGGCCAAGCGCTGCAGGCGCGTGTTGGCCGAGCCGACGGCCGGGTTCTCCCCCATGAGGAAGTACCCCTTGCAGCGGCCCTCGAGCATCTCGAAGACGGTGTCGTAGGTCGAGTGCCCGCCGGTGATGCGCGGCAGGTAGTCAAAGCAGAAGTCGTTCTCGGCGGTGGCGTGCTCGCCCCACCACGCCTTGAGCATGCTCACCAGGTAGTGGCGCATGTCGCCCCAGTAACCCTTGTCGGCGGCGTCGGCGTCGATGAAGTCCTCCAGCGAGTCGTTCTCGTGCGCGTGGGGCATCGGCAGGTAGCCGGGCAGGATGTTGAACAGCGTCGGGATGTCGCTGGAGCCCTGGATCGACGCGTGCCCGCGCATGGCCATGATCCCGCCGCCGGGGCGGCCGATGTTGCCCAGCAGGAGCTGCAGGATCGAGGCGCAGCGGATGTACTGCGCGCCGACGGTGTGCTGCGTCCAGCCCACGGCGTACACGAAGGCGCTTGTGCGCTCGCGGCCGGACCCTTCCGTCAGCCAGTCGCAGACCTGGACGAAGGTCTCGGGCGCGATGCCGCAGACGCGCTGGACCATCTCCGGCGTGTAGCGGGCGTAGTGGCGCTTGAGGACCTGGTAGACGCAGCGCGGGTGCTGGAGGGTCTCGTCGCGCTCGGGGTCGGCGGGCGCGCCGGCGCCGCCGGACCCGTGGGACTCGGCGTGGCCGGCGTGGGCGATCTTGTCGGTCTGGTCGCGCTGGCCGGAGGCGGGCGCCACGACGCCGCCCTCGTACCCCCACGAGCCCATCTCGTAGGCCGACCCGTCGTCCTTCAGGCCGCTGAACACGCCGGCCAGGTCCTCGGTGTCCCGGAAGTCCTCGCTGAGGATCGTCGACGCGTTGGTGTAGGCGGTGACGTACTCGCGGAAGTCCAGCTCGTTCGTCAGGACGTGGTTGATGATGGCGCCCAGGAAGGCGATGTCGGTGCCGGCGCGCAGCGGCACGTAGAGGTCGGCCATCGCGCTCGTGCGCGAGAAGCGCGGGTCCACGTGGATGACCTTGGCCCCGCGGGCCTTGGCCTCGGCGACCCACTGGAAGGCGACGGGGTGCGCCTCGGCCATGTTCGAGCCCTGGATGACGATGGTGTCGGAGTGCTGCAGGTCGCCGGGGAACGTCGTGGCCCCGCCGCGCCCGAACGAGGTGCCCAGGCCCGCCACGGTCGAGCTGTGGCACACGCGCGCCTGGTTCTCGACCTGCACGACGCCGAGCGCGCAGTACAGCTTCTTCAGCAGGTAGTTCTCCTCGTTGTCCAGGACGGCGCCGCCGAGGTGGGCGATGCCCATGGTGCGGCGCGTGGTCAGGCCGTCGACCTCGTCCTGCCAGCCCTCGTCGCGGCTCTTCAGGACGCGCGCGACGATCATGTCCATCGCCGTCTCCAGGTCCAGGCGCTCCCATTCGGTGCCGTGGGGGCGGCGGTACAGGACGTGACGCTCCCGGGCGTCACCGGTCGTCAGCTGCATCGTGGCCGAGCCCTTGGGGCACAGGCGCCCCCGGCTGGCCGGCGAGTCCGGGTCGCCCTCGATCTGCACGATCTCGTCGTCCTTGACGTAGATGTTCTGGCCGCAGCCGACCGCGCAGTACGGGCACACGGACTTGACCACGCGATCGGCGGTGGCCGTGCGCGCGCGCAGGTTGGCGGTGCGGTCGGAGACG
>JBBSUL010000193.1:0-2741 GCA_038234375.1 Solirubrobacterales bacterium
CCTCGACGCGATCGACGAGGGCGGACAGGTGGGCCTTGACAAAAGCCAGGGGCAGGGTCTCGGACATGACCAGAATCATAGTCACATCTGGGGCACGCTCGGTCTTCCTGGCGGTCGTCTACATGCCAGTCTCGTGGACCCGACCTCGCACCGTGGCGGTGACCGGTCGCTGGCCACGCCGGGGGGCTCGCCGAGCATCGTGCCCCTGCCCTGGTCAGCGCCTTCGTCGTCCAAGTCAGGCGTTCCAGCGCTGCACGGCCCGCGTGCCGCGCTCCTGCCCAAGGACGCACAGGCCACCGGTCTGCAGGATCAGCCGGGCGCCCTCGGCGGCGTCCAGGGCCATCCAGCGGGCGCCGAGGATGCGCAGGAGGTGGCCGTGGGCGACGAGGAGCACGTCGCCGTCGACCGCGCAGACCGCCGTGATGACCCGGTCGACGCGCGCGCCGACATCGGCGGCGTCCTCCCCGCCAGGGCAGCCGTCGCGCCACAGCAACCAGCCGGGCCGGTCCTCGCGGATCTGCGGGGTCGTGATGCCCTCGTAGTCGCCGTAGTCCCACTCCTGCAGATCGTCGTCGACCACGACGTCCGGGCCGTCGGTGTCGATCCCCGCCAGCCGGGCGGTCTGGAGCGCTCGCTGCAGGGGGGACACCCGCACCTGCGCGAACGTCCGGTCGGCGAGGCGGGCCCGCAGCGCCGCCGCGTCCTGACGGCCCTGGTCGGTGAGGGGGATGTCGGTGCGGCCCGTGTGGCGTCCGTCGCGTGACCACGCGGTCTCGGCGTGGCGGGCGAGCCAGACCTCGCCGCGGGGCAGGAGGTCGTCGAAGCCGGTCATGCGCCGTCCAGCGCGGCGGCGTCCGCGAGGACGAGCAGACGGTCACGGGCCAGCAGCGAGGACGGCGTGCTCGCGTCCGGCCCGGCGAGCACGCGGGCCAGGGCGTCGGCCTTCCCGGCGCCCGTGACCATGAGGACGAGGCGGGCGCCGGCGTTCAGCGCACCGAGCGTCAGCGTGATCCGCTCCGGCGGCGGCTTCGGCGAGTCCGAGACGCCGGCGACGAGGCCGCCCGCGTCCAGCACCGGATGTGACGGGAACAGCGAGGCGGTGTGGCCGTCGGGGCCCATGCCGTTGAGGACGAGGTCAAAGCGGGCATCGGCCTGCTGCAGCTCACGCGCGTAGGCCGCCGCGCCCGCGTCGGGTCCGAGCGTGCCCTCCATCGGATGCCAGACGGCGCCGGGCGCACCCAGGACTCCACGGACCTGGCCGTGGTTTGACTCGGGGTCCTCGACGGGGACGCAGCGCTCGTCGCCGTACCACAGGTGCACGCCCGACCAGTCCAGATCGGCGGCGTCCAGCAGGCCGTAGGCGGCCATCGGGGTCGAGCCGCCGGCCAGGACGAGGTGGCGCGCCCCGCCGCGCATGGCGTCGGCGATCAGCTGCGCCGCCTCGCGGGCGCAGGCGTCGGGGTCGTCCGTGCGCCGGATCTCGGCCTGCTCGCTCACGACTCGCGCCGCCGGGCGTCGAGGGGCTGGTTGGCGAGCATGATCTCGTGGTCGGCGCGGATGACGTGCATGACGGCGTTGATGAGGGCCAGGTGGGTGAAGGCCTGCGGGAAGTTGCCCAGGTGACGGCCCGAGCGCGGGTCGATCTCCTCGGCGTACAGCAGCAGGGGGGAGGCGTAGGAGAGCAGCTTCTCGCACAGGGCACGCGCCCGGTCGATGCGGTCGATCTCCGCCAGGGCCGACACCAGCCAGAACGAGCAGATCGCAAAGGTGCTTTCCTCGCCCTCCAGACCGTCGTCGGTCGTGTCGGTGCGGTAACGGAGCACCATGTCGTTCTCGGTCAGCTCGTCGGCGATCGCCTCGACCGTCGCGACCACCCGCTCGTCGTCCGGCGGCAGGAAGCGCACCAGCGGGATGAGCAGGGCGGACGCGTCCAGCGCGGTGGTGCCGTAGTGCTGGACGAAGACGCCGCGGTCGTCGACGCCGTGCTCCAGGACGTCGGCCTGGATCTCGTCGGCCACGGCCTGCCAGCGCTCGGCGTGCTCGTCGTCCTCGCGCAGGCGCGCCAGCCGCGCGCCCCGGTCGCACGCCACCCAGCACATGACCTTGGAGGAGACGAAGTGCTGCGGGTCGCCGCGCACCTCCCAGATGCCGCGGTCGGGCTCGGCCCAGTGCTTGACCGCGCACTCGACCTGGCGCGAGAGGATCGGCCACATCGACTCCGCCACCTGGTCGCGGCTCTTGACGTGCAGGTACACCGAGTCCAGGTAGGCGCCCCACACGTCGTGCTGCTTCTGGTCGTAGGCTCCGTTGCCGATGCGTACCGGGCTGGCCCCGTCGTAGCCGTTCAGGTGGTCCAGCTCGGACTCGTCGAGCTTGCGCTCGCCGCCGATGCCGTACATGACCTGCAACTCGTCCTCGCCGGCGGCGACGTCGGCGATGAAGGCGAAGAAGTCGTTGGCCTCCCAGTCGAAGCCGAGCGTGTACAGGCCCCAGAGCATGAAGGTCGAGTCCCGGATCCACGAGTAGCGGTAGTCCCAGTTGCGCTCGCCCTTCGGCGTCTCGGGCAGCGACGTGGTGGACGCGGCGACCATCGCCCCGGTGGGGACGTAGGTCAGGCCCTTCAGGGTCAGCGCGCTGCGCTGCAGGTAGGTGCGCCACGGGTGGTCGGGGAACTCGCCGCGCGAGAGCCACTCGTGCCAGTAGTCGGCGGTCTTGACCACGCCGTCGTAGGCCGCCTCGTA
>JBBSUL010000194.1:0-1840 GCA_038234375.1 Solirubrobacterales bacterium
GAAGGCACTGAGCATCGCGCGCGAGGCCGAGACCCAGGCGAGGTTTCTCTCCGAGGTCCAGAAGCGGCCGGGCTCGGCGTCCCAGGCGAAGTGCAGCAGCCGCTCGGGCGCGACCCGGCCGACGACGTCGAGGTGCTTTACCAGATGTCTACCCCGTTCGTGGACGGGGCCGGGCGCGGGGTGCGCTGGGACGACCCGGCCTTCGGGATCGACTGGCCGCCGCCCCCGGCCGGCGGGCGCATCATGTCCGAGCGCGACGCGGCCTATCCGGACGTCGATCCGTGAGCCGGGTGCTCGTCACCGGGGCCACCGGGTTCGTGGGGCGGGGCGCACTGGCCCCGCTGCTGGCCGCCGGGCACGAGGTCCACGCCGTCAGCAGCCGCCCGGCCCCGCCCTGGTCGCCGGACGGGGTCCTCTGGCACCAGGCCGACCTCCTGGCGTCCGGGAGCGCCGAGGCGGTCTTGGCCGCGGCTCGGCCGCAGCGGCTGCTGCACTTCGCCTGGGACGCCGAGCCCGGGCAGTTCTGGACGTCGACGGACAACCTGCGCTGGGTCGAGGCGACGCTCGCGCTGCTGCGGGCGTTCGCCGACGGCGGCGGGGAACGCGCGACACTGGCGGGCACGTGCGCCGAATACGCATGGTCGGACGTGACCGTGTGCGAGGAGGGGGTCACGCGGCTGGAGCCCGCGACGCTCTACGGCGCCGCCAAGCACGCCCTGCGGATCGTCGCCGAGGCGCACGCCGCGCAGGCCGGCTACGCGCTGGCCTGGGGGCGGATCTTCTTCGTGTTCGGCCCGCGCGAGGATCCACGCCGCCTGGGCGGCTCGGTGGCTGCGGCCCTCGCCGCCGGACAGCCCGCGCTCACCTCGCACGGCGAGCAGGTGCGGGACTTCCTCTACGCGCCGGAGCTGGCGGAGGCGTTCGTGGCGCTGCTGTCCTCCGAGGTGACCGGAGCGGTGAACGTCGCCTCCGGCCGGCCCGTGGCCATGCGCGAGCTGATCATCGCGCTCGGGGAGGCCGCCGGACGGCCGGAGCTCGTGGAGCTCGGCACGCGCCCGGCCAACCCGAGCGAGCCGGCGTCGTTGACGGCCGACGTCACCCGGCTGCGCGACGAGGTCGGCTGGACGCCGAGCCGCACCCTGGCGCGGGCGGCCGCGGAGACGATGGCCTGGTGGACGGCCCCGGAGCGCGCGGCGTGAGCAGCGCCCTGCGCGTCGACGTGGCGATCGTGGCCTACCGCCGGTGGGACCTGACGTGCAGCTGCCTGGACCACCTGGCCCGCCAGACCCGCGAGCACCGTGTCGTTCTCTGCGACAACGGCTGCGACGAGGGGACCGCCGAGCGCGTGCGCGCGCACTACCCGGACGTTGCCGTCCTGCGGCTGGAGCGCAACATGTCGTACGCGACGGCCTGCAACCGGGCGGCGGCGCACGGGGACGGCGACCTCGTGGTGATGATGAACAACGACATCGACGCCCGGCCGGACTTCCTGGCGCGCCTGGTCGCCCCGCTGGAGGCCGACGCCACGGTGGGCTCCGTGTCGGGGCTGCTGGTTGCCCCCGGAGAGCAGCGGATCGACTCGGTCGGCCTGGTCGCCGACCGGACGCTGGCCGCGTACCCGCGCTGGGGCGGCGCGCACCCCTCCCAGGCCTCGGCGGTGACGCCGACACTCACCGGTCCGGCGGGCGCCGCCGCCGCCTTCCGCCGGCGGGCGTGGGAGGCCGTCGGCGGGCTGGACGAGCGGATCTTCGCCTACATGGAGGACTTGGACCTGGCGCTGCGCCTGCGGATCGCCGGCTGGTCGGCGGCCGTGGCGGTGGACGCCGTGGCCGTGCACCTC
>JBBSUL010000195.1:0-1810 GCA_038234375.1 Solirubrobacterales bacterium
ACCCTCGCCTGCTTCACGGGGATGGCGGTGTTCACGATGATCGCCATCGTCGGCGTCAACGAGCACTCGTTCACCGTGTTCTTCGCCGCCTTCATGGTCGTCTTCATCCTGACCGGCATGGGCAACGGCTCGACCTACCGCATGATCCCGGCGATCTTCGCCGAGCTCGGGCGGCGGGCGGCGCCGAACGACGTGCGCCCCGCCGACGAGGTCCGCAAGGACTTCAAGCGCCGGGCGGCCGCGGTCATCGGGATCGCCGGCGCCGTCGGGGCGTTCGGTGGCTTCCTCATCCAGGTCGTGCTGCGCCAGGCCAGCCTCGGCGTCTCCGCCCTGGTGAAGGCGGCTCAGACGCCCGCCGACAAGCTCGCCGTGGCCCAGGCCCACGCCGACTGGTCGGTTCCCGCGCTGTGGGTCTTCGTCGGCGCGTACGTCGTGCTGGCGACCGTCACCTGGTGGTGCTACCTGCGGCCCGCCCCGGCGACCTCGCGCACCTCGGCCCTGGCCCGCGCCTCGGTCTGACGCCGCCGGCAGGCGCGTTCTCGAACCGCCCGATCCACATTCGACCGGGTGGCGGGAACGCGCCGTCGACCTTGGACCGCGTGTCGTAGAGCCCCCGCCGGGGCCTGCGTAGCGTCGTCGGCAGTCGCTCGGACCCCGTGTCGGAAGGACCCTCTCCCATGCTGAACCACCCCCTCACCAGGAGCCCGCTGAGATGATGTTCACCCCCTACGGAATCCTCGTGATCGGCGGCGGCATCGCCGGCCAGGCGGTCTGCGAGGCCATCCGCGAACGCGACACCGAGGTGCCCGTCACCCTCGTCTGTGGCGAGGAGCACCGGCCCTACGACCGCGTTCGCCTCGGCACCCTCCTGGCCCGCGACGTCGACCTGGACGCCCTGCGCCTGCGCCCGGACTCCTGGTATGAGGACGCCGAGGTCACCGTGATCTGCGGCCGCCGCGTGGTCACGCTGGACCCCGACGCGGGCACCGCGACGCTCGACGACGCGGCCGGCACCCGGCTGCACTTCGACCGCGTCGTGCTGTGCACGGGCTCTGATGCGCTCGTCCCGCCCCTGCCGGGCTCGGACTCGGACGGCGTCCACGTCTTCCGCGACCCCGCGGACTGCGCCCACGTCCTCGCTGACGTCGAAGCAACCGACGTCGACGCGCCCCGCGCCGCCGTCATCGGCGGCGGCCTGCTCGGCCTGGAGGCTGCCCACGCCCTGGCGCAGCTCGGCTGCCCGACCACCGTCGTGCACCTCGTCGACCGCCTCATGGAGCGCCAGCTCGACGCCCCCGCCGCCGCCCTGCTGGACCCGGCGATCCGCTCACTGGGCGTCGATGTGCGCCTGCAGCACGCCACCGAGACGGTGCTGGCGGACGACGCCGGCCGCGTGCGCGGCCTGCGCTTCGCCGACGGCAGCGAGCTTACCTGCAGCGTGCTCGTCATCGCCGTGGGCATCCGCCCGCACGTCGGCCTGGCCCGCGGGATGGGCCTCGACGTCGACCGCGGCGTGGTCGTCGACGACCACCTGACCACGTCGCACCCCAAGGTCCTCGCGGTCGGGGAGTGCGCCCAGCACCGCGGCGTCGTGCACGGCATCGTCGCCCCCATCCACGACCAGGCCCAGGTGGCCGCCCAGACCCTGCTGACGCCGGACGCCGGCGTCGCCTACGCCGGCTCGATCCCGACGGCCAAGCTCAAGGTCATGGGCGTGGACCTCGTCACCGCCGGCGCCGCGGAGGGCGAGTGCGAGGTCGTGGTCGCCGACGCGCCCTCGGGCACCTACCGCAAGCTCGTCACCGACCCC